>JARKOK010000402.1 GCA_029975765.1 Aggregatilineales bacterium | reverse complement strand
TTTCCTGAAATAACTGTTTATCCACAAAATAATCCATTGGAATATTGATCTATGTGAATTTTTGAACAAATCGCGCCAGATGGCGACTGTGAAAAATCACACAAACCGGGTGAGAAATGTCATAATCGGGGATAGGGGCGGCAGCGGGGCAGAATGTTCTGGGGCGTCTGCAAAAACAGATCAACGGCGGCGGCGCCGTGTGCCTCTCCACCGCGCGCCCAGCCCGGCCAGCGCCAGCAGCGCCGCGCCAGCCAGCGGCAGCCGTAAATCGGGCAGCAGCGGTTTCATGCCGAACATCAGGCGGACGCGCTGCTGAGTCAGCCATTCCGGGACGATGCCCTTCAGATTCGCCAGCCGGGTGTCCGCGCCGACCAGATGCCGCAGGCGTTGCGAGCGTCCTTCGGCAATCGCCAGCACGATGTCGGCCACCGGCGCGGGGTCGGGGCTGTTCCGGTAGCGTTTCTCCCAGCCGGCGTACAAACGCTGGCGGCCAGCCGCATAATCCGCGATGGGTTGCGACAGGGGTGGCATCCGGTGGCCGATGTCGCTCTTAAAGAATCCCGGCTCAACCAGCGCCACCCGGATACCCAGCGGCTGCACCTCGTACAGTAAGGATTCGGTCAGATTTTCCAGTGCGCCTTTGCTGGCGGCATACACGCCCTGGAAGGGCGCGCCGCCCAGCCCGGCCAGCGAGCTGATATTGATGATCGTGCCGCTGCGCTGCGCCCGCATCTGCGGCAAAACGGCCTGCATCATGCGGACAGCGCCGTAGAAATTGGTTTCAAACAGCCACTTCATTTCGTCAATCGTGGTTTCTTCCACACCGCCCAGCCTGTCCACACCCGCATTGTTCACCAGCACGTCCAGCCGGCCCGCCCGCGCCAGCAGCGCCGCCACACACGCGCGCGCCGATTCATCATCGGTCACATCCAGCGGCAGCAGTTCGAAGCCGTCGAGTGTCTCGCCCGGCGGCTGGCGGCTGGTACCAAATACGCGCCAACCGTTCGCGGCCAACCGCCGCGCAATCGCCCGCCCGATCCCACTGGACGCGCCGGTCACCAGCGCCACGCGCGGCGCATTGTTGTCAGTCATCAGCCCGCCTATTCTCTCTCTGTGTTTTGGTGCCTCTGTGTTTGGCTGTGTTCTTCACCCGGAACTACTCAACCCGGAACGTGTTTTTCCAGCAGCGCCCGCGCCGTAAAGTCCGCCAGCGCCTCGAATACTTCCTGCGCGCCGGCCTCTTTTTCATCCGGCGGCAGCGCCAGATGCGCGTCCAGCCGCCTGTCCAGATCGCCGGGGTCCGCGTCCAGATGTTCCCACAGCAGCTTGTGCGCGCCTTTACGTTCCATCACTTCCAGCCCATCAAGAATCTGCCGGTGCGGCGGCCCTTCCCATACATCCACGATCATGGCCTCGCGCAGCCAGCGTTCCACGCCGTATTCGGCCAGCGTGCCCAGCCCGCCGTTGACCTCAATCGCCCACTTGGCCGTCTGTACCGCGACTTCCGCCGTGTAATATTTGGCGAGGTGAATCACCAGCCGGCACAGATGGAACGCATCCGGGTACGGTGGCGTGACGGCGCGCACCGTGTCCGCCAGCCTGACCGATTCCCAGGCCAGCGCAAAGGCACGGCGCAGGTCGTCCACCCGCTTTTCGAACTGGCGGCGCAGCAGCGCGTGTTCGATGATCGGCTTACCAAAGGCCACGCGCCGTTCGGCAAAGGCCAGCGCGTCCGCCAGCGCGCGCTGCGCCAGCGCCACGCTGCCCATGCTGTTCGCCACGCGGGACAGGTTCAGCACTTCGAGGATCAGGTAGATACCCCATTCTGGCCGGCCCAGCAGATACGCTTCGCTGTCGCGCAGTTCGATCTCGCCGGTCGGTACGGAGCGGGTAGCGATTTTGTCCTTCAGCCGCCGGATGTGATAATTCAGGCTGCCGTCGGCGCGCCGGCGCGGCAGCAGGAACAGCGCCAGCCCGCGCACGCCCGGCTGGCCGCCCTCCACCCGCGCGGCCACAACGGCCACTTCCGCCCCGGCGTTGCTGGTGAAATACTTGTCGCCGGTCAGCCGCCAGCCGCCGTCAGCGTCAGGCCGCGCCACCGTGTCCACGTTCGCGCCCAGATCGCTGCCGCCGCGAATTTCGGTCATCCACGTCGCGCCCTGCCACACCGTATCGTCGCGCCGCAGCAGCGGCGTCAGGAAGCGGTCTTTCAGTTCTGGCGTGCCGTATTTAGCAAGTGGGACAGCCGTCGAGAGCGAAACGGTGTAGGGGCAGTACAGGCCGGTATCGTAGAAACCGGCGACATACCCCACCAGAAACGACGGCGCGAGCGACGGGCTGTCGAAGGCGCGCCACGTCGCGCCCGCTTTGTACCCCTGTCTGAGCATCCGCCAGTAGTCCGGCGGGAAGCCGATGTCATCCACCCGCGTACCAAAGCGGTCGTGCTGGCGCAGCCAGGGGGTGCCGGCGCGGTCAACCGCCGCCGAGATGGCGCGGCCTTCCGCTTCCCACCAGGCTTCATAGGCCTGCAAGTCGGTGAGGTGGGGGACATCACCGAGCATCTGCTGGAGAAAACGAGTCGGGGAATACAGCGTTTCAAACACCATCCAGCCCTCCAATCCTTAACCGCCGCAGCGTTTGTGATTGTACCGGCTGGTGGGTGTGGTGGCGAAAACCGCAGGGGACAGGTCTCACGCCCGCCCCCGCGTGTCACATACTACCCGTTTTTGGGTTTTTCGTCGCTGTCGTCGTCTTCGGCCAGCGCCGCGTCAATCTTGCGCTGGAGTTCGGGGTCGCTGTAGCGGTTATTGGTGCCGTTGACGGTGACCAGCCGTGTATTCCGGGTCAGCGGCAGATCATCATGTTTGGCTTTTGCGCCGGTTCTGCCGCCCCGGAACAGCATCAGCCCGCCCAGGCCAATCAGCAGCAGCGGCAGCGCCAGCCCGCCCAGAATACCACCGCCGCCAAAGATAACCAGTTCGAACATGGCCGCCGCGATCAGAAAAGCGATGCCGCCAAAGCGCACGAAGCCGCCGCCGGTGTTGTAAGTACCCTGGTCGCCGGTGCGCCGGCCCATGAATTGCAGCGCCAGCCCCAGAAATACCGGGTACAGCAGCCAGGCATACGCCCAGCTTTCCCAGTGGCCGGTCAGGTTCTGGTACATCAGAATCGCGCCGGTTCCGCCGATGATCGCGCCCGGCACGGCCAGCCCGGCTTTATCCTTGCCGCCGGTCAGCGCGAAGTACAGGAACGCGCCGCCGGGGATCAGCACGAACAGCGGCCACAGCGCGCCAAACAGGCTGAAATTAAAGGTCTGAGCCAGCAGGAACAGCGCCCCCACCCCGATCAGGGTGATGGCGGTGATCGTTCGCCCCGTATCCTGGTTCGATTTCATGGCGAGAATTCTCCCTCACTGTGCGTCTCTACCTGTTTATACGCACGCGGGACAAAATGGGTTGCGCGCCGCGCATGATGCGTTAGCATTAAACGACCAATCGGCGGGGGATGTTCATGGCACTGGATAATCTTTACGAGCAGCGCATTAATCGAGTACACGATTACATCCGTGAGCATCTGCTGGAAGACCTGCCGCCGGACAGGCTGGCGCAGGTGGCGCATTTTTCGCCTTATCACTTTCACGCGCTGTTTAAGGCCATAACCGGCGAAACGGTGGCGGCATGTACGACCCGCCTGCGGCTGGAACGCGCCGCCGCCCTGCTGCACGACACGCCCCATCTGACCGTGACCGATGCCGCGTCGGCCTGTGGGTTCACCTCCGCGTCCAGTTTTTCGCGGGCGTTTCACCAGCAGTATGGCCTTACCGCCCGCGCCTGGGACCGGCACAGCCCTTTACCCGCTGCTCACGAGAAACCGGACTGCCGGTCGGACAATCGTTCCCTGCCCGCCGAAACCGGCGAATTCGTGGCGCGCGTGCGGGATCTGCCGCCCCGGTGGATGGCCTGTATCCGCGTCATGAACGCCTACCAGCCGCATCGCATCGCGGCGGCTTACGCGCAGTTGGTGGACTGGTATCGCAGCCAGGGGGGCGACCCGCTGCGGGCGCAGTTGATCGGCCTGGCGGTGGATGACCCCGGTGTCACCCCGCTGAACCAGTGCCGCTATGATCTGTGCCTGACGATGCCCGGCGACTGGACAGCCAGCGGCGAAGTCAGCGCCCGCGAATTTCCGGCCTGCCGGGCGGCGATTGTGCCCTGTTCCGGCGACAGTAACCGGACAGCGCGCGCCTGGCAGTACCTTTATGGCGAATGGCTGCCCCACAGTGCCTATGTGCCGGATAACCTGCCCGCGCTGGAGCTGTTCCGACGGCAGCCGGCTGAAATCGGTTGGGAGCAGTCTGATCTGGAATGTGTTGTGCCGGTCGTACCGGCGGGGCTGGATGAAGCGGCGGAAGCCTGACAGGCCGGCGCAAACGGGTTGCATCCGGCAGGGGCAGCCCGCCGGGGAGCGCACACCGGCGCTCCCCTCCATTCGACATCTATCCGAATATACACGGGCGAGGAGGCACACCCGGCTACAGGAAGAAGTCGCGCAGCGCGTCGCGGACTTCATCCACGATGGCTTCCCAGGGGACGGCGGGCTGCCGGATGATCACCAGGGTATGCCGGGTGATGACCAGACCGGCGATACCATCCACGCCGTTAAAGAGCATCTGTGCGATGGGCGAACCCTGATCACCTTCCTCGAAGCTGTTATAGATTTCCTCGCCGGTTTCGGTCAGCATCTGGTTGGTGATGATCTCCATCACATCCGGGTTGCTGGTGGCGCGGGTTTCAACGGTGACGTATTCAGACATGCTGCTCCGTCTTTAACACCTGCACCGGGTCACCGGCGCGAATCAGACCGCCGGCGATGACCCGCGCCATCACGCCCATCTGTCCGGCGGCCAGCGAGGCTGGTTTTCCCTGAATCTGGGAAAAATGTTCGCAGCCGGTGCGGGCTTTGACGACCTCGATTACGGCACTACTGCCCACCGCCAGCCGCGTGCCCGGCGCGAGGCTGTTCACGTCCAGCCGGTGCAGCACGATCTGTTCGCCCATCTGTCCCGGCTCGGTACGGAAGCCCTGCGCGCGCAGGTTGGTCAGCGTTTCATAGGACATGATGTTAAGCTGACGGTCGGAATGGCCGCCTTTCAGATCGCCTTCAATGCCGTATCCGGCTACCAACCGCGCTTCATCCAGCTCAACACGAAGGAACTGATGAGCGGGAACTTCCATGCCCTGTGGTTTGTATACGATGCTGGCGATCTGAGACATAATCGGTTTCCTTAGTTCAGCAGTAAAACGGTACGGGTATTATACAGCACCGCCGGGCAGCCTGACTACCGCGCTGACCACCAGTACGCGGCAGAACAGAGGATACAGCGAAAGCCGTATTGAGCGTATACAAAATCCGGTGTACAACACAGATATTCACGGCTGATTATTCAGGGGGCTGTTATGCACGACCAGTACGCCGCGCACCGCCAGTTTGTGACAATTGATGGCCGTCGTCTGGGATATGTCACCGCCGGAGATCCCGCCGCGCCGCCGGTGGTGCTGGTACACGGCTGGCTGTCTCATGCGCGCACCTTCCGGCAAACGCTGGAGGCGCTGCGCGACGGGCATTACTGCGTGGCGGTGGATTTGCTCGGTCACGGTTTCAGCGACAAACCGCACGACGGCGATTACAGCCTGCACGCCCAGGCGACCCGCGTGCTGCGGCTGGCCGACGCGCTGGGACTGGACCGCTTCGCCGTGATCGGTCATTCGATGGGCGGCATGATCGGCCTGTATCTGGCGGGCAAACTCGCGCCGGAGCGGATCACGCGGCTGGTGGATGTGTCCGGCGTGGTGAATGGCCGGCTGTCGTCCTATGTGCGTTACGTGCTGACACCCATCTACGCGATGGGCGCGGCGGTGCCGGCGATCTGGTCGTTTTCCCGCGTGGCAATGAACTGGCGCTGGTACGCCTACACCTACGACCGCGCCCTGTACGCCAACCCGCGCCGCAGCTTCGAGCCGGTGACGGCGGAAGACCGGCAGATGGCGCTGATGCCCGGCAACGAGATCCCCGCCTACCGCGATCTACAGGCGATTCGCAGCGCCGATGTGACCGAATGGCTGCCGCAGGTGCAGGCGCGGACGCTGGTCATCTTTGGCCGCTACGATAAAACTGTGCCGCTGGTCAACGCGCGGCTGGCGGCGGAGCGTGTGCCCGGCGCGCGGCTGGCGCTGCTGGAGGACTGCGGCCACGTGCCCATGACCGAGCAGCCGGAAGCGTATTTACAGGCGGTGCGCGCTTTCCTGGCGGAGTAAACCCGCGCCCCCGCCGCGAGTCCATTTGATTGGGAGGCGGACTCGTCCGGCGCTATAATCATCCCTATCGGCTGAAACAGAAGGGGGCGGCATGGCGGCTGCGCGCGTATTACTGGCAGGTGAATCCTGGGTTTCAAACTCGACCCATTTTAAAGGCTGGGATTTTTTCTCCAGTACGGTCTATGATACCGGGCTGGCCTATCTGCAAGCGGCGCTCGTCGCGGCGGGGGTGGACTTCACCCATTTACCCAACCATCTGGCCGCCGAACAGTTTCCCACGACGCCGGAGGCGCTGGCCCGCTACGACGTGATTATCCTCAGCGACATCGGCGCGAACACGCTGCTGCTGCACCCGGATACCTGGCTGCGCGGCCAACCGACGCCCAACCGCCTGAAACTGCTGCGCGAGTGGGTCAAAGGCGGCGGCGGGCTGGCGATGTGCGGTGGTTATTATTCCTTCGCCGGCATTTACGGCGCGGCCAAATATTATCGCACCCCGCTGGAAACGGTGCTGCCGGTGGACATCTTCCCGTTTGACGACCGCGTGGAAGCCCCGGAAGGCGCGGCGCCGGCGGTCGTGGACGCACAGCATCCGGTGGTTGCCGGGCTGCCGGCGGCGTGGCCGGCGCTGCTGGGTTACAACGAACTGACGCTGAAACCGGACGCGCAGCTGCTGGCGACGGTAGACGCTCACCCGCTGCTGGCGGTGCGGACGGTCGGGCAGGGGCGCACGCTGGCGTGGGCGTCGGACATCGGCCCGCACTGGTGTCCCGAACCGTTTGCGACCTGGGACGGCTACGCCCGGCTGTGGGTGCAGGCGGTCGCCTGGCTGGCGGGTAAACCGGTATGATCGCCATTGACATGCCGCTGACGCAGGCGTACCTCAAGGGACTGGTACAGATTGATTCGGTGAACCCTGGCCTGGTGCCCGGCGGCGCGGGCGAGGGTGAAGTGGCCGCGTGGCTGGCGCGCACCTGCCGCGAACTGGGGCTGGATGTGCAGCTTCAGGAAACCGAGGCCGGCCGCCCGAATGTGCTGGCCTGCTGGCCGGGGCACGGTCGCGGGCGCAGCCTGCTGCTGACCGGCCATACCGATGTGGTCGGCACGGAAAACATGCCCGGCGACCCGTTTGACGGGCGGGTGGAACAGGGGCGGCTGTATGGCCGGGGCGCGCTGGATATGAAGGGCGGGCTGGCCGCGATTCTGAGCGCGGTCGCGGCGCTGCGCGGTGATGGCTTCCAGCCGGAAGGTGACATCTGGCTGGGTTTCGTGACTGACGAGGAATATCTCAGCATCGGTACGGACGCGCTGGTGCAGCAGGTACACGCCGACGCGGCCATCCTGACCGAACCCACCGGCTTACAGGTGTGCGTGGCGCATAAAGGGTTTGCCTGGCTGACGATTACGACTCACGGCCTGGCGGCGCACGGCAGCCTGTACGAGGTGGGCGTGGACGCAGTGACGCACATGGGGCGTGTTTTGAACGCGCTGGAACAGCTTAACCGCGAGGTATTTCCCCGGCGCGCCCACCCGCTGCTGGGACGGCCTTCCGCCCATGCCAGCCTGATTCGCGGCGGTCTGGGCTGGAGCACCTACCCTGATGGCTGCACCTTGCAGGTCGAACACCGGCTGCTGCCGGACGAGGACGGCGCGGCGATGGTGAAACTTTGGGAACAGGTGTTAGGCGACCTGACCGCCGCCGACCCGCAGTTTAAGGCCGAGGTGAAACTGGATTTCAGCCGTCCGGGTTACGAGATCGAACGGGACGCGCCGGTGGTGGGCGTGCTGCATCAGGCGCATCAGACCGTGATTGGCGTCGAACCGGAATATGCCGGCCTGTACGCCTGGCTGGACTCCGCGATTCTGGGGCGGGCCGGCATCCCCACCATCATTTACGGGCCGGGCGGGGAAGGGATGCACGCCGCCGTTGAATACGTGGAGCTGGACGACGTTTACCGCTGCGCGGCGGTGCTGGCCGAAACCACCCGCGCCTGGACAGGCGTTTAAAAACACACCGGGGCAGGTAGCAGCCTGCCCCGGCGGTTCATGATCAGGCGGATTTAACGTCCCGCCCCTGTTTTTCGCGGTACATTGGCACCGCAAAATCCACGAAATACGCCCAACCTTCGCCCGCCAGCAGGCGGCGCTGGTTGCCGTCCAGTTCCAGAACGATATTGTGGTCACCGGACTGGAGTTCAATCGTCAGCAAATCCTGACCATCGTCCACCAGTTCTTCAAAGCAGCGGCGCTCGTAGCCCATCGGATATTTTAGAAACTGTCCCAGGCACCGTTCGCAAAACGCGAGGTGCGCGTCACACAGATTCCGGTTCAGTTTAACACGCATAGCGCATCCTCCCTTTCCTTTATCTACATATACGCCTGAAAGCGCCCGTGCGTGTAGTGACAGATGTAATATGATGCCCCTGCCGCTGTCCCAAAAAAGAAGATGACTGTCACGCTTAATGGACAGATACGCCGCCAGCAGCGGCACGGTCAGTCCGCCGTGTCTCTGCCGGGCAAAAGCGAGGGTTAGAAACCGTTTTAAAAGTGGTGAGAGTGGTAATAGACTTGGGGGATGGAACGAAAACCTTACCCCAATGACTTGACGGACGACGAGTGGACGATTGTGAAACCACTCATTCCGCCTGCGAAACGTGGCGGCAGGCCGCGCACGGTAGATATGCGCGAGGTGCTGAACGCCATTATCTATGTACTAAAGACCGGTTGTCAGTGGGATCATTTACCGCACAATTTCCCACCCAAAGGCACGATCTATCATTATTTCAACACCTGGCGCAAAGAGGTACCTGGGTGCGGATAAACGATGTGCTGCGTGAACAACTCCAGCGACAGTTGGGACGGGAAAGCACACTGAGCGCCGGCAGTGTCAACAGCCAATCCGTTAAGACAGCGGAAAAGGGGGCGTAAGAGGCTATGATGGCGGTAAGAAAGTCAAATGACGCAAGCGCCATCTCGTGGTGGATACTGAAGGGTGGGTGCTCAAGACCTTTGTCTGCGAAGCCCACTACTACGATGGCACGATCGGCTGTTGGTTGCTACCAGGACTGCGGGCGCGCTTCCCCTGTCTCAAAAAGCTTGTGGGCCGACGGCATGTATGCCGGGGAATTCGTCGAGTAAGCCCAAGCTCTGCCTGTCATACCAGGGTACGGTGACCGACTGCCAGGCCGTAGTGGGATCGCTCAAGCGCGTTGCCAGGGTGGGCAGAAGGTGCCCTTTTGGCGTGGGCGACCCTTGCCGCTGTAAGGCGGAGCGGGTTCATACCGGGCGGCATCCAGCCGCAGACGAGCAATAAAGGTCACTCCTGCCGGCCGTACCCCTTCCAGAAAGTCCAGGGCGGCGTAGGCATTATCCCCCACCACGACCCGTTCCCGTTGCGGCCACCAGCGCCGCAGCACTTTGAGCATCTGCACGCTGCGCTGCAACACGGTCTTTGGGGTGCGCTGGCGTTGCCGGTAGTAGCGCTCCGACGGCGACAGTACCGTCATCATCGGCAAGGCCCAGAGACGCTGTGCCCAGGGAATCGGGGTCAACAGCATCAGACTTATCCAGCGCCATCCGCTCGTCTTAACAAAATGGCTCTCACTGCTCCGTACCGGGTCCCGGTAAATGCCACGCGCCGCAATCTTGTGACCCCACCGTCTTTCAATCGTCGGGTCAATCCCAAACACCAGAACCGCTTCCCGATCAGCAAAGGTCTTCACCTCAACAGAATTTGGGCTTTCGTCCAGGTCGTCACGCTACAGAAACATGGCGCAAACGGCTTCATCAGGTCTATGATTGTGGCGGGCAGGTTAAGCATCGGTTCATCCTTTGCAAGAGGTTTGAAACAGCTTATCCTGCCTGCCCCTTTTCAGCTATCTATGTGCAAAGTCGAGCTTAGAAGATCATCAAAAACTCATCCGGCATCGCTCATCCCCTATGGCTTTTCTGCTACAATTCGGCGCGGGTTATGAAAGGACAGACGATGCGCCGATGGATGCTGGTTTTAGTGTTTGCGCTGATGGGAATACGCGGCGCGGCGGCTCAGGCCGAGGCGCTGGTGGTCGAGGCGGTGACGGTCGTGCCGGAAACCGATGCCTACGGCCAGCCGGCGCTGTACGCCGAAGGGCTGCTGGTCAACCAGGGGGAGATGGCGTACACCGGCCTGTCGCTGCTGGCAGAAGTCTACGATGCCAGCGGCACGCTGATTGGCGAGGGTCTCGGTTATCCGGTGAATGCCTGCCTCGCCGGGCTGCTGCCGGATTTCGCGCTCCAGCCGGGCGCGGCGCAGGGATTTGCCGCCGCGCTGGAACTGTACGAAGACGACGCCGAAGCGATTGACCGCGTGGACATCATCCCGCAGGGGACAGCCGTCGAGCCGCGCCCGGCGGACGATACACCGCTGCCCGGCATCGTGCCGGTGACACCGCGCGAGGTGGTCAGCGTGGAGTGGGCCGACGCGGCCACCCTGCGCTACGGCGCGGGCTGCTGGCGCGATCTGTTCACCGAATGGGACTGGTACGAATATAACCTTGAGCTGGACGGTGAAACACCAATCACGCATCCAAAGGCGGAGTTTGTCGCCCGCCAGGCCATGCGCCAGCAGGTCGGGCTGACCGATCCGGTGCTGCTCAACCGCTCGGTCATGAGCTTCGATCCCAACGGGCGGCGCATGGTCTACCAGAATGAACTGCATACCTTCATCACCGCCGAACCGGACGGCTCGTTTAAGCGTGTGCTGTATGAGGGTCTGGCGAACCGCACGCTGCAAGGGGTGTACTGGCTGCCACAGCCGGGGCGTTTCCTGGCGTATTATTACGGCGCATTTGGCGATCCGGTGCTGTACTTCACCGCCGATGTGAACGGCCAGACGTTAGGCGAACCGCCCGAAGAAACGCAGCCGTCGTTAATCGTGCCGGGCGCGAGTCCTGACGGCACGCGGCTGGTGCTGGCCGTCGAGCAGAACGAACGGGCGGGATATTATCTCAAACGCGCCGCGTACAAGGAACTTGATCTGCTGTTTAACGTCACGCCGCCGGGCAACAACTGGCCGTCGCCGCTGTGGCGCGCCACGCCGGACAGTGACGAGCCGGATTATCTGTATGTGGCGCTGCCGGTGGACGGTGAAGCGCGGCTGAACTGCTTCAATCTGGAAACGCGGGCGCTGCGCGATCTGGCGCGGCTGCCGCTGCGACTGGCCGACGACGAACGCGCGCGCTGGTGGCTGTCGCCGGATGGCGGGCAGATCGCGCTGGCGGCCAACGGGGTTCATGGCGGGTTGTGGCTGGTCGAACTGGACAGCCTGGGCACCTGTTAAGGCAGGCCGACCGGCAGCCGCACGGTGAAGGTGGTACCCGCGCTCGGCTGCGTGTCAAAGTGGAGGCTGCCCTTGAGGGCGGCGACCGCCTGCTGCGCGAAACTTAAGCCCAGGCCGAGGCCACTGACACGGCCAGCGTTGCTGCCCCGGTAGAATGGCTCAAAAATATGCGGCTGGTCGGCGGGCGGTATCCCCCAGCCTTCATCCTGAATGCACAGTACCAGCGTGCCAGCCTGAAGGAAAACGCTCAGGTGAATGGTCGTGCCGTCATCAGAATATTTGACCGCATTCGACAGCAGGCTGCTCAGGATATGCTGTATCGCGTCCGCGTCGCCGGTGATCTGGTTCAGCTCATCGCTGATCGTCAGCGCCAGCCGGCGGGACGGCCACTCGCGGCGGAACTGTTCGGCCAGTTCCAGCATCAACTGGCGGCAGTCGAACGGCGCCGGCGGAAAATGCGGGTCGCTGGCGGGGCGCAGCGCCTCATGCACGGCATTTAACATCTGCACCATCTGCGCGATCTGCCGGTTGATTTGCAGCAGATGTTCCTCACGCCGGTCAGCCGTTATACGGTCGGAGTACCGCGCCAGCATATCCGACGTGGATTGAATGATTGCCAGCGGGGTGCGGAATTCGTGAGCGATTCGTGCGAGCATCTGGTGGCGCAGGTGGTTCATGTCCTGTTCCTGCCGCAGCGCAAGCTGGAGGCGTTCCTGTTCCAGCCGCAGGGCTTCAGCCTGCTTACGTTCGGTGATGTCGGACTGCAAGCCATGCCAGATCACCGCGCCTTCCGCCGTTCGGTGAGGCCGCGATTCCAGCCGGTGCCAGCGCACCTCGCCGTTGATAATCATCCGGCCTTCCCAGACAAAAGGCCGGGGATCGTCCATCACCTGCCGCACGGCTTCCCAGTAACGTCCTGCGTCGTCGGGGTGCATCAGGCTGGCTACTCCGTCGGGCAGTTCCATCAGGGCGGCGGCACCTATGCCGTTCAGGTCCAGGCAGCGCGGGCTGATGTACTCGTACTGCGGGCGGCCTGTATTGTCCCGCTGAAAGCGGTAGGCCGCGCTGGGAATATGGCGCACCAGATCGTCATACAGGTCGTTGCTGGCTTTCAGGGCGCGTTCGGTCAGTTTCAGCCGGGTAATGTCGCGCCCAATGCCCACCACTCCGATGATGTTATTCGCCGTGTCCATTAACGGGGAAACGGTCGTCTGGAAGAACCGCTGCGCCGACTGCCACTCATACGTTACCGTATCACCGGCCAGCGCGCGGCTGTTCGCGGCTTCGTGGATGGCGGCGGCTTCCTCACCCATGATTTCTCGCGCGGTTTTCCCCAAAAACAGGCTCGCGTTAACACCCGGCCCGCTCAGCCAGCGCCCGTAAACGCCGGTATGCCGCTGCTGGCGGTCAAGCGAGAAGATCACATCCGCCATCGAATTCAGGATGGCGCGGAAGCGAGCCACATTCTGATAGCCGCCCAGCAGATTTTCGATCATGTTGATCAGCATGTCCGCGCTGGCTGCATCCTTGCAGCAGTCGCGTACCAGTTGTATCTGTTCAGAGGTCAGCATGATGTTGTAAGACCGCTGTATCATGAATATTAAATTTATTATAGAACGTTTTTTGTTGTCCCGGGTATCGCGTTCACACGCAGCAGCGGGTTAACGATGGCTGCCCGTTTCATCGCGCAGGATAAGCGTTGACCCTGACACCGGATACGAATGGATACGGTTGCTCCGGGCGCGAGGGGCTTCAGGGTGGCCGGGCGTGAATGGATGCGGTACAGTCGTCGCTGGTAATCGGTAACGGGAAACGAACCACCCATGACTAACAACGCACATCCGATCATCCCCCTGTCCTCGCGCCGCGCCTGGGAATGTCCCTGGTATGCCGTGCGGCAGGACCGTATTCTGCTGCCCGGTGGTGCGGAAGGTGTGTACAACGTGGTGGAGATGCACGACGCGGTATGGGTCGTGCCGGTGACGGCGGCAGGCGACATTGTGCTGCTGTGGCACTACCGCTATCCGCTGAAGGCGTGGGGCTGGGAACTGCCGTCCGGTCGCATTGATGATGGGCAGACGGCGGACGAGACGGCGCGGCGCGAACTGGCCGAAGAAGCCGGCGGGACGGCGGTGGACTGGCGTTTTCTGCTGCGGATACCGACCATGAAAGGTATCGGCGACGAGTACGCCCACCTGTATCTGGCGACCGGCGTCACGCTGGGCGCGACCCATCACGAACCCGCCGAAGTGCTGACTGTTCACACGCTGCCGGCGGCGCGGGTGCTGGCGATGGCACGCGGCGGCGACATCAGCGATGCGGTAAGCTGTCTGGCGCTGCTGCTGGCCGAGCCGTTTCTCACGACCAGCGGCGGTTAGCGCGGCGAACCAATATGCCTACCAACCAGCGAAGCCATCGCTGACAGTTGGGATTACCCGCCGCTGAGGGATGCGGTGGTGGTGTGCAGGCTCATCAGGTAAGCGATCAGGTCGTCCATCTGCTCCGGGGTGAAGACCTTCCCCCAGTTCTTCGGCATGATGTCCGAATAACCATCCACGATATAAGCGTTGGGCTGCACGATGGATGTATGAATGTACTCACGAGCGGTCAGGCCGGGGACACGCTGGGCCGCGCGGGATTCGAGATTCAGCAGACCGGGGCCAATCAGCCGGTCTTCCGAGTTGGCGCGGTGGCAGGTCGCGCAGGCCATCCCGGCGGCGGGCTGCACCGTGTTAAACAGCAAGCGCCCGGCCTCCGGGTCGCCGGGGATAATGATGGCCGCGCGGCTGACCGGCACTTCGACCGCCGGTACAGCAGTGGGCAGCGTCACCGGCAGCGCCGTGACGGCGATGGGATTGGACGTAACCGGTGTGGTGGGGGTGGCGACTGTACCACAGGCCGCCACCAGCACCAGGACGATCAGCAGAGCGAAACCACGCATGATGTCACAACTCCTCCGCCAGCAGTTGGCGCGCGCCGTCGGCTAACTGATCGGCAGTCGCGCCGTAGAAATACACCAGACGCAGATTGCCGTCACGGTCAATCAGGAACGCGGGCGACGTGTGCTGCACGAAATAATTCGCGCCGTCGAGTTCCGGTTCGTGCGCCGCGTCGTGGTGTTCGTGGTCGGTATGGTCAATTTCCACGTCCGTTTTGTCATAGCTGAACAGCGCGCCGAAGGTCGAACCGATCTGCCGCAGCGCCGCCGGGTCGCCGGTCAGGCCGATAAAAGCCGCGTCGAACTGGTTCAGATACCTGTTAATCACTGCCGGTGTGTCACGTTCGCCGTCCACGCTGACAAAGACAAAAGCTGCATCGTCCGCCGCCGCACCCAGCGCCGCTTTCACCCGCGTGAAGTTCGCCAGTGTCAGGGGGCATTCTTCCGGGCAGTGGGTGTAACCAAAAAACAGCAGCGTCACGCGCCCGCGCAGGTCACTCAGGCTGAACGGCTGGCCGGTCTGGTCAGTCAGCGTGAAATCGTTCAGCCGCGTGGGTGGGTTCACAACGGCAGCGCCGGGCGGCGGGGCGACCACCGGAACAGACGGTGGCGCGGGCGGCGCCAGCAGCGTGCCGATCTGCATCCCGGCGGCGAACAGGGCCACCACCAGCAGCGCCAGCACAAGAATCATCAGCGCGGGGTTCGATTTATGAGCAGCAAGTTTGTTCAGCATGATTGAGTACCTCTGGCGTTTCATACAATAACGGGTAGTTTATGTTTATATCCCTACGGATACGTGAGTAAGGGGCATGGCACGCCATGCCCCCTACGGTTCCTTACGCGCCCGGTTCGACGACGATCGTGCCGCTCATGCCGGGGTGAATGTTGCAGACGTAGTTATACGTACCCGGTTCGCTGAAGGTCAGCGTGAACGACTGGCCGGGATTGAAGAGGCCGCTGGAGAAACTGCCATCCGCGCCGACCGTCGTGCCGCTTTCGGTCATCGGCAGAATGCTCGGTCCCATCGTCAGAATCGGCGGGCCGCCTTCGACCAGGATCGGCGCCACATCCTGCCCGCGCACTGCCGGCCAGCTTACGGTATGCGGTTCCACGCTGTCGGCGGGGATCGTCCACGTCACGCTTTCACCGGCCTTGATCGTGGTTGAGAACGGGAAGAACTGGTTGACGGTGGTGCGGCCTGTGCCGCCGTTGCCAGCCTGCACCGCTGCGCCGTCGGCGGTCGAGGCAGGGGGAGCCGCTTCAAGCTGAAGCAGCGCCTCTGTCCCCGCGCCAATCGCGCCCAGCAGTTCGGTCGCGCCCTGAACGGCGGCTTCCGCCGGGGCGGGCACCGGCTGGTCGTCAGCGACGACCGTAATCAGGCCGACCATACCGGGGTGAATGTCACATACATAGCTGTACGTGCCGGGTTCCATATTCATCACCAGCGAGAACGTTTTGGGGGCGGCAGGATCGGCGGGCAGACCGCTGTTAGCTTCGCCACCGCTGTAGACCGCGCCGCTTTCGATCGTGGGAAACGCGACAGCCGGATTAAACTGCGGTACGAGCTGGCCGTTCACTTCGCCCATGATCACCATGTCGGTCGGGCCATCGGCAAAACGAATGTTATGAAAACTGTTGATGGCCCAGGTGACGGTATCCCCACGATGTACCTGAAGTGACTGCGGCGCGAACGCCAGCACTTCGACGTTGCCGGGGCCGAGGCCGCCAGCCTGCACAAAGAAACTCTGCGGCTGCATGTCCTGCGCCCGCGCGACGCTGCGGCTGCTGAACAGCCCGCCAACGAAGGCACTGAGCGCCAGAACTCCTACTAAACCAACCTTTACGCTACGACTAAACATACACTTCTCCTCCTCACACTTACGATAATGATCCTGCCTGACCGATTAAACGATCCATACCGATTGACACAACTGGCGGTTCAGCAGGATAAACTTCATTGTGATCTTTAAAAGGTGACAGCACATCCCTCTTTTAGGAGAGACGAAATCAGTCTTTAGGCGGATTTGCGCCAGGAAGCACAAACGGGGAAGGAAAAGACCCGGTGGTTGATTTGTCGCTCTGGAAACCGTAGTACCTCAATAAACTTCAGTTGCAGGGTTGTAGGGGCGCAAGGCCTTGCGCCCCTACGGAAATACCCATCATTCTCATCTTGTCGGTGTACTTAGGGACGAGACTGAGACCTGCGTGCCGGCATTTTAAAACACAGCGCAGCGGCTAAGGCGGGGTAAGCAGACGAACCGGCTTCAGCAGCGAACGGTCAAACGAGGCGATGTCCGCCGGCAGCAGGCGTTCGAGTTCGGCGCGAACACGATACGCATCGTCGCGGAGTTGTTTCACATCTACTCCCTGACACACGTCCGGCAGCACCACCGACCACTGCACGCTGCGGAGCAGCATCTTGAGCGCGCCCCGGTGGTTGCCACGTTCGATCTGATAGTAGGCCACGCCGACCTGCAAGATGGCGCGGTAGAGGTCGCGCACCGGGCCGGATGTTTCGACCCACAACGCTTCAAACAGATCATGCTGGCGGTAATATTCACCCGCGTTGAATCTGGCGATGCCTTCAACGGCCAGCGGGGGCAGGGGTTCGGCACACTGGCAGTCCAGTTCCGCCAGCCGCGCGGCATCCGGCAGGCGGGCATAGTCACGGACGACCGCCGCCAGCTGCGCGGCCAGTTCCGCCGGAGACAGCAGTACGTCCGCACCCGCCAGCAGCGCCCCGGCGCGGACGGCGGACGAGTCCGCCACCAGCAGCACCGGAATACGGCGGGTGGCCGGGCTGGCTTTGGGCGTGGTCGTCCAGAAGCGCCAGTCGTCCGCCGCGCCATCCACCAGAATCAGCGCGGCGTGGTCATCCACCAGCCGGGACACATAACCGGCCTGGCCGGTGTACTGCACGATAGTATAGTCAGCGGCAAGCTGGTCATGAACAAGGCGCGTCCAGGCTGGCGCGCCGGTGATGACGATGGTTGGCGGCATGGTTGCTCCATTCACTTCAAACCGGGATTATACCGTCCTTTGGCGCGCTGCTTTAAGAACAGATCAAGAAATGTGAAACAAGACCATTTCTTTGTCCACTCTTAACATTCGTGTGTACAATTCAGGCGTTGAACGTGTAATGGGATTTGAAGGATTTGTTTATGGCGGCAGTTCCCCGCGCCATCAGCCGGCGGCGGCGCATCCTGATCGAAAACCTGACGGCGTATGCGTTTTTATTTCCGGCGGGGCTGTTGATTTTTCTGTTCGGCATTTTCCCGGTAGCCTTCGCGTTTTTTGTCAGCCTGCACCGCTGGCGGCGTTTCCCGGACGAATACATCGGCCTCGCCAACTACGAGCGCGCGCTGGGCAGTTTCGCCTACGTCGTGTTTTTCTTTGGCGCGCTGCTGGCGCTGGCGGCGGGCGCGCTGCTGGTGCGGCGGGTGATCAAACCTGCGGCTGAACCTTCATCCGCTGGCGATGTAGGGGCGACCACGCAGGCTCGCCCTGGGCAGGCACATAGGCTTGCCCCTAAGATTGTTTTCAATCTGATATCAGGTGTGGCGAACGCGGCGGCGGTGCTGCTGGTGGGGCGCTGGTTCTTCACGCTGCTGCCGGTGGTGCTGAATATTCCGGTGCGGCTGCGCGGGCAGGAACGGGTACAGGGGTTGTTCCTGAACGAACTGTTCGCCAGTTTCCAGTATCCTGAGGTCGCGGCGGCGGGCAATCTGGCGCTGCTGGCGCTGGCGGCGGCGGCAGGGATCAGCCTGCTGCGGCGGCGTGGGCGGCAGGTGGACGCGGGCGGATCGCTGGTATGGACGGCGACCGGCGCGGTGGTGCTGCTGGTGCTGGGGGCGCTGACGCTCAACCTGACGCTGGACGCGATCCAGGCGGCGGTCACGGCGGCGCAGGCCAGCGGCACGGAACTGCCGGTGTGGTCGCAGATCATCATCATCGGCGCGGGCGCGGCGCTGGTCATCCTGGCTTACCGGGTGTGGACGCAGGCCGCACGCAGTTACAGCGACCGGCGGCTGCTGGCTGGCCTGATCGCGGCGGCGCTGCTGCTGATCGGCGGCTACGCGCTGGTGACGGAAGTCCCCCGTGTGCTGGCCGCTGCCGACCGTGAGATGATGGGCGGTTTCAGCGTGACCATCATGTACGCGGTCGGGGCGGTTCCGTTCCAACTGATGTTAGGGCTGGGGCTGGCCTACCTGCTGTTCCAGAAATTACGCGGCACGACGCTGTTCCGCATGATCTTTTTCCTGCCTTACATCATGCCGTTCGTGGCGACTTCGCTGGTCTTCAGTCTGCTGTTTTCGCACAGGCCGGACTCCCCCGCCAACCATCTGATCACACTGCTCGGCCTGCCGGCGCAGAAGTGGCTGCTGGAACCGACCGGCATCTTTCAACTGATCTTCGGGCCGCAGCTGCCGGCGGCGCTGGCCGGGCCGGGGCTGGCGCTGGTGGTCATCATCATCTATACCATCTGGACGTATGCCGGTTACGCGACGGTCGTGTTTCTGGCCGGGCTGGGCAATATTTCCGGCGAACTGTACGAAGCGGCGCGGATAGATGGCGCGTCCGGCTGGCAGGTGTTCCGCAATATCACGCTGCCGCTGCTGTCCCCGACCACGTTCTTCCTGATGCTGGTCGCGACGATTGGCACGTTCCAGGCGTTCACGCAGTTGTGGATGATGCGCACCCCCGCCTCGGAGCGCGCCGTAGACAACATGAGCATTTACATTTTCGAGCGCATCACCGATGCGAACCCGAATTATGGTTATGGCTCGGCGCTGGCGTTTGTGCTGTTCTTCGTGATTTTGCTGCTGACCCTGGCACAAAACCGGGTGGCCGGGCGGAGAGTGTTTTATGGCTGATCTCACTCACCCGCTGGACGCGGTTCAGTCACGCGGCGCGCGCCCTGCCAGGCCGATTCCCTGGCGCACGATCTTCAGCTATGTGGCGCTGCTGCTGGGCGCGCTGCTGGCGCTGGGGCCGTTTCTGTGGATGCTGAGCGCGTCGTTCATGCGGGCCAGCGAAATCAGCGCCGGGCAGCTTTTGCCCACCCAGCTTCAGTTCAACAACTACCCGGCGGCGTGGGCGCAGGCCAACCTCTCGCAGTTCATGTGGAACAGCGTGCGAATTACGGCGATCACGGTCGGCGGCGAACTGCTGTTTTGTATCCCGGCGGCGTATGCCTTCGCCCGCATGAATTTCTACGGGCGCGGCGTGCTGTTTGGCATCATGCTCTCAACGATGATGATCCCGGCGATTGCGACGCTGATTCCGAATTATCTGACGGTGGTGTGGTTAAGCCGCCTGAGCGAAAGTATGTGCGGCGCGGCCTGCAAATGGCTGGACAACTGGCCGTCGCTGACCATCCCGTTTATGGCGTCGGCCTTCAGCATCTTCCTGCTGCGGCAGTTCTTCGCGCAAATTCCGTCTGAACTATGGGACGCGGCGCGGATTGACGGCGCGGGCCACCTGCGCTTTTTATGGTCGGTGGTGCTGCCGCTGTCCAAAGCGCCGGTGCTGACGGTCGCCATGTTTGGTTTCATCGGTTCGTGGAACGCGCTGATGTGGCCGCTGCTGGTGGTGCAGACCGATACCTGGCGGCCCATCGCCTTTGGTCTGCAAAAGTTCGTTAATGCCGACGCGCCCAACGAACTGCACCTGCAAATGGCGGCGGCGGTGCTGATGATCCTGCCGATTCTGGTGCTGTACTTTTTCACGCAGCGGCAGTTTACCGAAGGCATTACCTCGTCGGGATTGAAGGGTTAGAAACCCCACCCTGAATCCCTCCCCGTACACGGAGAGGGACTTTTTCTCCCCCCTTTCTCCAGGATCAGGGAAAGGGCCAGGGGTTACGATTGTCCCCTCCACCGCGTCAAGGCGGTGTGCCGTACCGTCCGGCGAGAGGGATACGAACGCCGGGCGTGATTGGAATGGAGTTTAAGGAGAAGCAGACATGCGTAAAATGACCTGGTTCGTGTTGGTTATGCTGCTGGCGCTGGGTGTGGGCAGTGTCGCCGCCCAGGACCCCACGCCAACTCCGCTGCCGCCGGTTGCGTTCAGCGCGCCGGCGCAGACATTCGCCGGCGAGTCCGATAATCTGGCCGGGGTTGACCCCAGCGGCCAGACCGTCACCTACTGGCACCAGTACAACAGCCCCAGCCAGTTAGCGATCATCACCGGGCTGGTGGACGCTTTTAACAGCAGCAACGCTTACGGCATCACCGTCAACGCGGTGCCGATGGGCAGCTACAACGACATTCGCACCGCGATGAACAACGCGATCATCTCCGGCGAGCTGCCGAATCTGGTGGCGGGCTACCCGAACGACGCCCTGAGTTACGCGCTGGATGACGCTGTGGTTGACCTGTCACCGTATTACAGCGACGCGCAGTGGGGTCTGTCCGACGACACGCTGGCCGACCTGAATCAGGTGGCGCTGGACGCCTGGGTATTTGACGAGGCGGGACGGCTGGGCGTGCCGAATCAGATGTCGGGGCAGGTGATTTTCACCAACTCGGCCATGATGCAGGAACTTGGCTTCTCGGCGGATTCCCCGCGCACGCTGGATGAATTCGCGGCGGCGGCCTGCGCGGCGGCGACCAGCGGCCTGACAGGCGCGGACGGCGGCGCGGTGCAGGGTTTCCCGATTGTCACCGATTCCTCGCAGTTTGAGTCGCTGCTGGCGGGCATTGGCGGCAGCATCTGGATTGACGGCCAGTGGAATTTCACCAGCGACGAGTCGCTGCGGGTTTTGCAGGTGTTCAAAGACCTGTATGACCAGGGCTGCGCTTACATCCCGGCGGAACGGTTCGGCAATACGGCGGACTGGGCGCGCGGGCTGAATCCGTTCGCGTTCAGCAGCAGCGCCGGCATCGCCCCCACGATGAACACCATGCGCGACGCGGGCAACGTCGTGACCGACTGGCGGGTGATCGCCGCGCCCAGCAGCGCCGAAGGTGACAAGCCCACGCTGCAACTGTTCACGCCCGGCATCATGGTGATCGCTGGCACGCCGGAACAGCAGTTGGCCTCGTGGATTTTCCTGCGCTACTTCTCCACGCCCGAAATTCAGGCGCAGTGGTCGCAGCAGTTGTCACTGTTCCCGCTGAGCAAATCAGCGGCGGGGCTGCTGGACATGAGCAAGCTGAATCCGCAGTTCGCGGTGGTGGTGGAACAGTTCGCCAATGATGAACTGAACGTGTATGTGTCGCCGCAAAATCTGTCTTACGGCACGGTGCGCGACATTGTGGCCGCTGGCTTGGCGGACATCACTTCCGGCGGCATGGACGTGGCCGAAGTCGCCCAGCGCATGACCGACGACGCCAACGCGGCGCTGGCGGAGAGCGAAGGGTAAGCGGATTCGCCGGTAGTTGTCCGGCAGGATTAACGTGACAGATCGTAGGGGAGCGCCGGTGTGCGCTCCCCAGCGGGCGGCCACATCGGGCCACCCCTACGACCCATCAGATTAATCTGGTCGGTATACTACGTGCAAACAGATAAGTAGGGGAGGGTCTCAGACCCTCCCCTGCATCCGACATTTTTAATTTGCTTGTACGTAGGGACACGACTGTCGTGTCCCTACATTTTATCAGCGAGGGTGAGATAGAGCGCCTCATACTGCGCGGCAATGGCCTCCCAGGTGAACCGCGCCTGCACCAGCGCCCGCGCCGCCGTGCCCATCCGTTCCCGCAGGGCCGCGTCCGGGAGCAGGGCGGCCAGCGCCCCGGCCAGCGGTTCGACCGCCGGATCAACTTCCAGCCCCGCGCCATGTCGGGTCACTTCCGGCAGATAACAGCCGGGCGAGACGATCACCGGCAGCCCCGCCGCCATCGCTTCTAACACTACCATCGGCAGCCCTTCGCCCACCGCCGGCAGCGCCAGCACATCGGCGGCGGCCAGCGCCGCCAGCCGGTCGTTCCCGCCCAGATAGCCGGTTACGATCATCCGATCATCCAGCAGGGGTCGGATGCTGGCGAGCGCGCCTTCATCCGGCCCGGCGATCACCAGCCGCGCCCCCGGCACAACCGCCCGGCGAAAGGCTTCCACCAGTACGGCGACACCCTTACGCGGGTGCAGCCGCGCCATAAACAGGCACACCGGCGCGTCATCCAGACCATACCGCTGGCGGAAAGCCGCGCGCCCCGGCAGATCACGGTAGTCTGCCGGGTCAACGCCGTTGGGAATCACGCTAAAGTCCGCCGCCGCGCCCCACCGGAGCCACAGCGCCCGCGCGTCGTCCGTTTCCGCCTCCGTCAGGCCGACAACATGCCGAAAGCGCCGGGCCGCTGCCGGGCTGAACAGCCGATCCCAGGCGGCTTTTACGCTGCTGCGCCCGGTGTCTACAGCCAGCGTCCCATGCGGCGACAGCACCAGGGGCACCGACCGACGCGCGGCCAGTGGTGTGACGAGTAAATTCTCTACGGTGCGGAATTCGTGACAGTGCAGGCTGTCGGCTTCCTGCAACAGCGGGCGCGCCAGTGACACCAGCCGCGCCGGCGTGGAAAGATTCAGCCGCCCGCGCAGCCAGGGGGAGAGATTGGCCGCGCGCACCACCCGCACGCCCTGCCGGTTTTCGTCCAATGGGCCAGCGCAGCGGTGCCGCTGGTCGAGCGCGTCGGTGGTCAGGACGGTGACGGTGTGGCCGCGCCGCGCCAGCGCCTGTGTCAGCCCTTCGACCGAACGCACCACGCCGCCAAAGGCATAGGCCGGCACATAATAAGGAGTCAGATGCAGAAGTCGCATGGCCGCCGATGATAGCAGCCAGCCCACAAAACGGCAATCACCCCGACCGGGGTGATGCCAGAAAGGAATCTAAAAAGAGTCTGGTTGGATGAACGGGCAGGGTTGTCTGCCCGTCAGTGCGTGCGCGCCTTTTTCTTCACGGTGATCGCGCGGGAGTCAATCCCATGCGTCAGTTCCCGCGCGTCCAGCACCACCGTTTCCGCTTCCTGGTCAAGAATGCGTACTTCGTCATTACCGGAATACGTCACATGACCTTCCACCACCAGCCTGCCGTACTGGAAAATCATGACATCTTCACCCAGCCGGGGCCACATGATTCGCCGCATTAGTGCCATTCTGACTTGCCTTTACATTCTTCATCAAAATAACAAACGTTGTTATGATTGTAAACCGAAAGGCAGCAGAATGCGATAGGCCACCTGTCCTAAATCGGCCTGATGCGGAGAATAATTAATAATTTCTCTTACTTTGGGCGTTTGAAAACGCAGAAATATTTGTTGGTCCAGGTACGTGTGCCGCTGTTATCGCTGACCAGAATGTCATTCTTGCTGCCGACGAAAAACGGCTGCATGTGTACCAGTTCCCAGCCCTGGTCGCCCAGCGCGTCCAGATGTGGGATGAGAGCCTGCGGCACGTAGGGCGGCATCCCGCCCTTCCAGTCCCACTGCTCGCGCAGGTAATCTTCTTCCCGCGCCGCGTCGGCCTCCATAAAAATCGTCAGATATTCCCACCGCTGGCGTTCAGCCATCACCCCACCTTTCCACTCCGGGTACGATCAGCCGCCGTAGGCCAGCGACAGGTAACGATCAATGATATAGTCAGGATAACCGATGGCCTGCAAATTCGCCCGGCAGTCCGCCAGCGACGCGCCGCGCTCGCGCCAGTAGGGCACACGCTTAATCAGGGTTTCCACCCGTTCGCGCGGGGTG
>JARKOK010000389.1 GCA_029975765.1 Aggregatilineales bacterium | reverse complement strand
GCTGTGGCATCCTGCCCAGTCATTACACGGCATCCGCATCGCCCGCCCAAAGAACACCCAGGGCTTGCCATCTACATCCCGCACATCATACCCCCGCAGTCGGGCAATTCGCCGGTTGATCTCATCATTCGGCAGTTGGCTATAGTCCATTGTCAAAATGTCCTGTATCCCATGCTGTTGAGGATAAAATTCACCGCAGCCTCGTAATCGGCAGCACTGTGGTCTTCCGGGTCGCCCTTGATCTCATGTCCATTCGACGCGGTTAACTGCGGCAACACACGCTCGCAGGCTTTCAGCGTTTGCCCATTATGGCAGACCGGGATAATCAATCGGTTGGAGTCTGCTGCCCATTGAATTTCCTTTTTCACATTGTCGGACTCAAGTGTGGTGGGGCCAATCAGACAAACGAGGTACTCCGACGATTCTACTCGCTCCTGAAGCCGCGCGCGCCAGGGTTCGCCACCCTTCAGATTTTTATCAATATGCGGTGGCGCTGCCCCCACCATGATAAGCCGCGCTTCGACCAGCAATGCAAATGCGCTACTCTCTTTCCGCCGATAAGAGATAAAAACTGTCGCTGGCGTTGCGGGCTGCTTCAAAAGGTCAAAGGCTTGTTTGGTTAAGGAGTAAGCATTCCCATCCGTAACGACATATTCGAAAATGCTCAGATCGTTAGCTGTTGGATGATGGTTATTCCATTTGTTTTTTCGATACGTTTCCAGTCTCCGGGAATTTTGTTCGCTAAGGGGATCGTTAACAAGGCTTGTCCAGACATTCATTCCTCCGCCGTAGTATGTGAAAGAGGACTCCCAGTCACCAACATTGCACCCATAAGCCAGGTCTCTGGCAAATATCTCGACACGTTTCAGCAGATTGGCACCCTCCGGCACCGGCAGTTCGCGCGGGTCTTCCGTCATCGGCTCATCTCCTTATCGAACGGCTTAGGCATTTATAAGCGCACTCCCTCATACTACTCATTTTACCCCTACCTGCAATTTTCATGACCCCCACTAATTAGGGTACTACGTGGTACATTTTTAACATATACTGAGGATAGTTAACAACCGCACACGCAGGCACAAGCTGGGACGCCTGAAATAGCAGTCTCCTCACAATTCGGTGCAGGGGATCATGAGTGGGGGACACGGCCATCCTGCCTGATAATCGGTCACATGATCATAATATCCGCCCGCGTACAAACGTCCGTTCTACCCACCGTGCAAAAAAGTGGGGGCTTTCGCCCCCTGTCTTTACCCCTCACCTTCCGGCGGTAGGTGTCTTTCGCAGTACCATTCCCCGCCCCGTTCATACACATCATCGTGGGGGAAGTATTCCCCGCAATCGTCGCAGATACCAAACCGTTCATTCAAACATTCGTGACAGACGTTTTCCCGTGTGCTTTCCACATAGGTGATGTGTTCTCGGTCGTGGGTTTCCCCGCACAATTCGCAGGTGTCAAACAATTCATAGTAGCAGCTTTCACAGTAGGTGTTATCATCCGGCGCGTAATATCCCTCCCCCTCATGCAGACCATCCCCGCAATTGGCGCATGTGTCGTAATATTCCTCATCACCCCATTGAAAATCATACTCATCATCCATCCCTTCAATGATGTCAGCCGCGCCAATCAGGAAACCCCGCCCGCTGTTGATGTACAGCGTACCGCTATCCACATTCCAGTTTGTCAGGTTGATTCGGCGGTAGCTCATCCCTAAATACGTTGCTACCACCCGCGCAATCGTCAGCGTGGAGTCACCCTGAAAACCGTACCCATTCCACAGAACGTACACCCCATCCTGAATCTGGTACATCCATGCGCGCCCCTTGCCTTTACCTTCCTCATAAAACCGCACGGCAAACCCGCCGTTATCCGCCAGCAGTTCCAGCGCCGCGCCCCGGCTGCCCCAGTAGCAGCTGCCGCCATCCCCAAAATCCCCGGCACGCCAGTCAATTTTGGTCACAAACTCAAACTCATAGGCCGCGCTCGTTTCGGTATTGGCACGGGCGATATTGCCAATCTGCGAAACAACAGTATCCGGCAGTTTCACGCCAAAGGTTCTGTAGTAATACTTCCATATGCGCTTGGGCAGTGTTCCCACATATGCCGCCCGCCCGGTCACGACCCATGCCCAATTCCAGGTTTGCGGCAGTCCCGGCACATAATGGGGCGTATCTGCCGTGCCCACATTGGTACGGGCGATAAGCAGTTCTACTGCGCTGATTCCCGCCAGCGATACCATGCCAACCGGAAAGCTGAACGAAATACGGGTGTAGAAACTGATCTGCATTTGAACATCATTTCGTGTTAAACCACTATGATTAGTGTACTATATAGTACACTAATCATGACCCCCAATTAGAGGGGTTGTGTTTCGAGAGAATGTTTCAGTAGAAAAAGGGAGTGATTTTATGCCTAATAATTGTACTGATTACTACCCCAATTATTAGGGGACATCTAGTGGACGAAACGCGGGATAATGAGTACAAGGGGAATCCGCCTTAAAAAGACAAGGCCATGCAGACGCGCTCCAGGTGGCGGTTTCTCCGTCCCGCCGCGCGCGCGGGGCTTGACAGCCGAACCCATTGTATGTTAATCTGATTAGTGTACTAAATGATACACATATATGAAAGGATAGCCCCATGTTGCACCGCCAGAATCTCGCCGATTACCTGAAAGCCTATGTCGAAGCAGCGCCCCGGCCCGACCAGCGCCGCGCTGGGATGGAGTTGCTGAAGCAGTTCGAACACCACGATACCCCCTGGGATGCCGATGCTTTCGCCAGCGCGCTGGCCGACTATCCTGCTGTACAGGTGACTGAAACGGCACTCACCATCGAGGGCAGCAAATTCCAGACTGCGCGCGCGGCCACCGGCCTGCTGCGCCGCTACCTGGAGCTGATCGGCGCCGACCAGCCCACGCCGGCAGAAGATGCCATCCTCACCACCGACGAGACCACCGCCTACGCCAGCCAGCAGATTAAAGAGCGTGGCAAGAGCCTGGAACCGCGTGGCGTGCTGAAGTACATTCGCAACCCGGATTTCTCCCTGCTGCGCGGCACCCTGAAGGCGCATACCCTGCTGTTTACGCGCGCCGAAGTGGATGAATTTGTAGACTGGTACATGAACACTGATGTTAAGCGTGGCGTCAAAGCCGGCGCGAACTGGTCGGAAGCGCGCCAGCGCGCCGAACGTAGGGCAAAGGCGGAATGAGATATACGTATCTGGGGGACAAACAGACCGACCCGGCGCTGATTGGCAGACAGTTTAACCCGATATGCCGGGCTGATGGCAAATGTATCGTCAGTCAAAAACTGGCGACGGCATTGGTCGTGGACGAGCGTGGTTGCCGTTACGTCGTGCTGCGACGACGGCTGCGCCTCAATCGGTAACAAAAAGCCCGCATGAAGCGGGCAAATCGTGGGGGTGCAGCCCTCCGGCCTCTCGATCCTGCGCAATTGCGGGCAGCGAGGGGTCGGTCGCGGCTGCATCTATATCTTATCGTATATCCTTATCCATTGAAAGGTCTTCCCTATCTGTCGCCTACATCATAATCGAAATGCGCGCCAGTACTCCACTCAACAGCATATTTACTTCATATCTGTCCTTGGGTGTGGATAGGTCAAGCGCCACTGCCAGTCCTATAACAGCGCCAGCACAGCGTTCCTTTTCACTGGCGCTCACGGGTTGTTTGGTAAGCATCTGGTGGGCGAGATTCACCAGGTCGTCATGTAGTGCTTTCAACTCTGGATCATCGAGGTTTGCTCGTAAAAAATCGACAATTCTATTATGGATAGTCAAGTCTTCCACCGAATTTACCTTCACTACTGTTTCTCTGATGGTGAGGCTGCATCTGCACCTTGTGTGTTTTCGATAATTTGGGGGTCCAAGGTTCCCCTTCTCATTTCGATTATACCGCTGCCCACCCGTTCCGTATCCCATGAGGGCGCTCCACCAGCCCCACTCGCTCCAGCCGCGCCAGATAGTTTCGCGCCATGCGTTCACTCTTGCCCACGAAATCCGCCAGAACGCGGGCCGGTACAGGCCCGGCCTGGCGGTTCAGATCACGCAGCAGTGGCAGCACCACGCACTGCTCATACGGTCCTGGCATACATCACCACCACATTCCGTAGTCCCTTCCCCCGCCATATATACCCCCGTGCTTCGGCGTCGCTCATCCACCGCCGCCCCGTCTGTGCCGACATTTCAAACGCCCGTGCCAGATCACCTCCCGTGGGCGCGTATCCCTGCGTGCGGATGTACCAGGCGATCCATGTCGCCACCTGCTCCGGAGACACCTTCGCTTTCCGATTCGGACGATACCCCTTTGCCCGTGTCATGCAAACAGTCTCCCACCCTCAAACAAGCGCTGCTGCACCACTTCGCCCGGTTGTTCGAAGGCATATCTGCGCGGCACGTTGACCACCCAGGGCAGTTCCGTCCATCCCCATGTCACCACATGCGGCTTCCATTGTGCGGAGATCATCGCCTCGCGCGCCCAGCGCCGCGCGGCCCACTGCTGATAGATCTCCATCGTCCGCAGATGGGGCGAAACATACGGCAGCCCGCACGCCGCAAACACGCTGCGCTCAGTCGGCGTGTCCAGCTTTCTGCCGTCCTGCCATACCGCGCCCTCGTCGAACCGCATTCCACTGGGTAGCACGCCCCGGATACCGTTCTGATTGACCACTCCGCTCGGCGTAACCAACGCCTGATTCGCTTCATTCGGCCCGGTGCGAATGAGTAGCGTCGGCGCGAACTGCCGGTCGCGTAGCACAATAAAAATGTCTACCGGCACGCCCTTGTAAATGGCCGCCTTGAACCGGCTGCCGGGTGGTGGCATCTCATCACCGTTCCGCTCCGCTGTCGTCCATTCCTTGCCCCATGCAATCGTATGACCGCGCGCGTTCAGCCGCTTCTGGAGCGTGCCTCGCTTCAGCAGTGTTTCGCACCAGGCATCCAGTTCGTTCCACAGCCCATTCCACACCGGGCGATAGCTGGGTTGCACCACCAACTCAATATCCTTCACTACCGGCTTCATTCGCCGCAAACTTCCGGCAATCGCCACCCGGTCACACGCCCCGCCGATCAGCCCGGCCACTTCCAGCGCCAGCGCCAGCATCTCCGCATGAGGTTTGCCCTCGCCGCTGCTCATCGCTCCCGCTCCCACAGCGTCGCCGTCATCATCTGCACCATCGCGGCCCGCTGCCACGTCGCATTACTGATGGGGCAGCCGTCCAGCACTGCCCGCGCCATGTCGTTCATCACCACCAGCCGCCCCCGTTTGAAACAGCACGCCCAGTACATCCACTCTGCCTCATCAATCTCTACCGGCAGCCGCTCCATAATTTCTTCGACCGTCGGATAGCGGCGGAAAATCACGCCGATGTACTCGTTAACCATCTGTCCCCCTTGCTGCATACTTTTATGCACCTGTCCTTTTTAAAAGCATCAGGCCGGGTTATCCCCGGCCTTCGCGCCGCTGCTGTTAAAATCCAGTTGGGTATTCTGGTTGCATTGTTTTCGCCTCTTCGCCTTTTAGTCGCGTGACTTCGGCTTCAAGGTCAAAAATACGGCGGCGCATTTCGCGCGTCGGGAAGTCCGACCGCATCCACGAGTCCACCGCACCGTTCCAGCGCGACAGCCGGTCATCGAACCGCTGCTCGTCAATCTTGGTGATCGCGGTTTCGATGACTTCGATTAGCCCGCGCAACCGCGCATCCTTTTCATGATGCGTACTGCCCCAGCTCACGGCCTGGGCATTGATGGCGATGCCGCGCAGCCACGACACCGTACCGTCTTTAAAGCCGTGCGCGGCGCTGACGGCCTCCGCTGCCATACGGGTATAGTGGTTAATGCACCGCTGGAGGCGCTCCGTCAGCGTGCGGTCGCCGCTGTAAGTCCATCCGCCCGTTTCCCGCATGGAGTTTTCGAATGCATCCACTGTTGCTTCAAGCTGGTGAATATCCTTCCGCAGCCCCGCGCCGGACTTGTGGTCTTTCAGTCCTTCAGTCGCTTTATGGATGACAGAGCCAAGCAGATCACGGATATAAATCTGGCGATGCGTATCGGTCAGATCACCGTCGTCATTGTCGGCCATCCGCGCCATGTCGCGGATACCTTCCAGCGTCCCACGCAAGGCGGCAGCCTCATATTCGGCGGTCTGCATCCGCCGGTGGACATCGGTCAGCAGGAAAGCCACATCATCCTCGATGCACGTGACTTCACCATCCTCCGCGAACATATTCCACTCGCGGCGGCGGCTGCGAATGTCGCGCCCGATGTTTTCCAGTGCGGTGCGGTTATCGGTTGAAAAGCGGATCAGGGTTTCGTGCTCCCGGTCAAGCTGCTCCAGCGCCGGCGCGATGGCGCTGAGTTCGGCGGCGGCAGCGGTGAGGATGGCAGCCTGCTCCAGATTGTCATCTGATACCAGCGTTTCAAGCTGCTGCTGGACGATCTCCAGGCGTTCGATCTGGTCTTTCAAGGCTTACTCCTTTTTTTTGGATTCTAGAATGTCAATAGCGGTCTGAATATGTTCCGCGCCGACTGTTTCACTAAAACGTTTGTCGGCCAGCATGACCCGCAGCACGCAGGCCGGTGTCGCAAAGTTACGCCCGGTCATCCCCTCTTTTAACGATCGTCCGCACCCACAGATGCAGACACTCTTCTGCGCCTTCTCGTTCATCACTCGTCCTTTATTCGGATAAATAGCGCCCAGTACAGCACGCCAAACACCACGCAAAAATAGATGATCGTCAGCGCCTGCACCTCGCTCACTTGACGATCACCCCCAGCGCGTGGAACTTCCAGCGCAGCTCGTTCACGGCGTCCAGCCGATAGCGCGCCACCGCTCCCCACTCCCCCCGCGCCCGGATCGCCGCGATCTCGCGTTCTATCGCCTGCCGGTGCAGCCAGTACAATCGGCACGCGCTCCGGTATTCCATCGGGATGTACAGCATCACAGCCACCACTTATAGCCCATGCCGTCGCAGGCTGGACACTCATCCAAATCCAGTTGCCCCGTGCCGTGACAGTGATCGCACACGTTGGACTCCCACTCGTCATCTGCTTCAAGTCCATCGGGGTATTCGTGCTCACTTGCCTCTTCCTGTGTGACGATCTTCACCTCAAAAGCCTGCTCGAATTGCCGGTTGCACTGTACGCAGTAGATTGCCCCGCGCGGATCGCCTTCCTCGTCCACCCCATCATCGGTGTAGATCGTGGCCGTCTCGCAATGCGGGCACTCAATTTCCGGTAGGTGCTGATAGCCCATCTTGTCTATCTGCATCGCCGCTTCCGGAAGCTGAACGTATTCATCGTTGCTGGATGTCCCAGGGTGAGGCATCGGACGGTTTTGAGGAAAGTTTTCATACGGGTCGTAATCGCTCACTTCATCTTCTCCTCTGCTTCTTTCGCCATCTCTCGTATCACCTCCAGGCACGCCCGGCAGTCCGCCAGCGCGGTATGCCCGCCGTTTAACGGCTGCCACCTGTAATCATCCCAATGGGGAGAGTAGTCCCCCACGAACTGTGCGTACATCAGCATGGCGCAGGCCGTCTCCATCTCCAGCGGCGGGATGCTGTGCCGCCGGCAGTCGCCGCCGATCATGCCTTCATCAAAGTCCGCGTTGTAGATGATGACCGTCTTGCCGTGCACGATCTGCCGCAGCTGCGCGGCCACCTCCGGCCATAGCGGGGCGTCGGCCAGCATCTCCAGCGTGATGCCGTTGATGTCACTGGCGCTGACGCCGTTGATGCGCTCGATCAGCCGCTCCGGGTGCTGCGGCTGTACATAGGTATCCAGCAGCACGTCGCCCGCCTGGTTGATGACCGCGATCTGCACAATTTCGTGATAGCCCGCTTCCAGTCCGCTCGTCTCGGTATCGAGAACGAGGAACTCCCCGGCCAGCAGATCACGCGCCCACTGTGACGCCGCGTCGTGGTCAGCGCAGATCATGCACAGCCCCGGCGGAGTCTGATGCTGAGCGTGGAAATAGCCTCGACCGTCCACCCAGCCGATGGGCTGGCCGCAGCGGGTGCAGTACCAGCCGGCGCGCGATTTCTCTGCCGCTGCTTTCAGCTTCGCTTTCTGTTCGTCACTGATGGGGCGCTTCGGCACACCCGCGCCCTTGTCATACAGCCACAGCCAGCCATCAGGCGATTTATCGCGGTGAGCCGCGCCCGCCGGTGGCGGCAGCTTCTTGCCGGTCTGGAAACCCGCCGCACCCATCTGCTTTTTGGTGAGCAGGTGTTCCGGCCACTTGCCCCAGCCGTACACCGGCACACCGGGACAGGCGCTCATCGGCTCAGCTTTCCACTTCTGCAAACAGGCGGTGCAGGCAAATCCCGGCTTGCCGTCGCTCGCTTCGATGGAGACAATCTGATGCGCGGTCACTCCGTCACCTCCGTCTCATCATCATCGTCCCCCTCACCTTCCGGCCTCAGCGTACCTTCCTCAATCGCCCGGCGCGCTGCCCGCACCAGTTCGCGCAGCGCCTCCGCCGTTTCCTCGCTCATGTCCGGTGCGGCGAGGATGTGAACCGGCTCGCCGTCCACATCCAGCCATTGGCCGACATGTTTGCGCTGCCGCTTTCTCTTGTTTGTATTCACTCCACCACCTCCGCTTCTACCGCCTCATCCGCTTTCGGCGCAGCCAGCAGCGGCAGCCGCCCCGTCTCCAGCAAATATTCCGCCAGCGTCTTTTGCCCGTCGCGCCCATCTACCAGCAGGTATTGCATCAGCGGTTCACTGCCCGGCATAAACACCTGTTGCGTAACCAGCATCTTCAGCCAGTCGCGCACATTACACAGCGCCTGCACCGCCACCTGATTTTTCTTCGTCGGCGTCTCGCTCCGCATCGGCAGCCCGGCCACCCGGATCAGCCCCGGCGCACCCTTGAATGAGAAGCGAATTTCATAGCCGTACCGCTTCGGCTTATCGCCAAAATAGCCCGGCAGATACATATTCACGAACCCGCCCAGTTTCCCCAATTCCGCCGCGATCTCGCCCTGCACTTCGGCGATGGTCTTCTTCGATGAGTAGTAGGGTGCATAGTCCGTGCGGGCGTCTTCGATAAACGGCACAACGAGCTTGGCCGCTGGCGTCTGTTCTGGTATAAACACAAAATTGACCATTCTTATCGGGGGCGCAGCTCATCACCGCGCCCCCTCGCTCCTTTCGCCTACTGCTTCCGTTCCAGCCACGCCTTAAAGCCGTTGATGAAGCTGCTGAACCGCTGCGTTTCCGTCGCAGCCTGCCCGGCCTCTTTTAGCCGCAGCGCCGCCGCCCTCGCCTTGAAATCCTTTGCCTGGGCTTCCCATTGTTTGAGCGTTTCCTGCCATTCCAGCAGCAGCGCCCGCGACGCTTCCTCGCGCGCTTCCCGTTCGGCTTTCGCCCGCTCCGCCACTTCGTCCGGCGCCTGGAAGTCGGCCAACCGGTTCAGAGGCACACTGCGCGCCCGGCCCGCTTTCCCGGCGACAAACTGCATGTCCTCGTCCAGATCGTCGAAGCGCACGATCATCACGCTGCGCTTCTGAAGATGGCGCACGAACGGCAAATCAACCTTTGTCACCAGCATTTGATCGACTGACCCACTCAGGCCAATGCTGCCGGGATTCAGCCCCCGCCATTCGCCTGATCGGATCAGGCTGTCATCGTGACTGAATGCCAGGTATGCCCCGTCGTATTCGACGAGCACAATCGTTTCCTTTGGGAATTGTCCTCGCCAGCCGTCGTAAATCCGGTGCATGTACGGGTCATGGGTATTGGGATTGGGATGCTGTTTGGGGCTGCTCGGCGGCGCGCTGGCCGCCTTCTGCCGGTTAATTACAACGTGCCTATGCCAGAACGCGCGCAGGTTTTCCTGATCGAACTGTTCGGTGTAGGTAACAACCGTTCTTAGCCGGTTGAGTTCGTTGAGTATCCATTCGCCCATCAGGAACAGCGCCATACCGTGTTCGGTGTTGGTGAAGTGATAATGGCGCTGGAAGGCGGGGCGGTTCAGGAGTTGCGCCGCTTCCTTCGCGTCTTCCCGCAGCAGAATCGCGTTACTGTCCAGCAGCAGCACCGCTACAAGGTTGGGTGTACTTTTTTTGTTAGTCTTGTAACTGTTGACCCAACTCTCTGTTCCCGTTTGTGGTTCGGTGATTGTTGGTGGCGCGCTCACCGGTTCACTGTGGATGTAGCTGGCTTCCTCTGGCGGGTAAGCGTGCAGCGTTATTCCGCGCGTCAGCACCGGGTCGATTCGCGCTGTGCCTTTCTCCGTCATCACGACCAGCTTCTCATCCTCGATGCCGGTCACCTGACCCGTCATCACGTGATCGCCCAGATCGGCGCTGATCCAGTCGTCAACCTGGAAGCCGCGCAGCGACTCTTCCGGCTCGTCTTCTGCTTCCTGGATGGGGGGGACTTCTCCAATTGGAGAAGTATCCGCGAATTCGTTCCGTAGCCGCGATGCCTGTTCGCGGATAAAACCTTCCGTCCATCCCTCGTCGTCGGCCTGTGCCCATAACTCATCGGGGATGCGCAGCAGCGCGCGGAATTTAGCCAGCGTCTTGGGACTTTTCAGCCCCATCGCCTGCATGATCTCCTCGCCCTTGCCGGGCGGGATTCGAAAGGCGACGTTGCCGTCGGCGACCTGGGCGTAAAAATGGCGGTCATGGTCGAAGGCTTCGTAGGGCTGGAACTGGTGCCCGGTCTGCCGGTACAAGTCCATAATCAGGATCGCCAGCTGGCGCGCTTTCCCGATGGCCGTCAGATCATCCCGGACGTTGTTCTCTACCGCCTGCCGCCATACGCTGGGAGCGGTCACGATCTCCGCCTTGATCCGGTTCCATTTGGCGTCGCCGGTGAACAGATACAGCAGGTGCATTGCCAGCCACCGGTGTTCCCCGGTTTCGATGCGATACCCGCCGCGTCCGGGCGGCGCTGCCGGGTCAATCTGGTAAATGGTGATCGGGTTGATCTGCCCGTCTCGTCGCAGACTGGAGGCTTTATCAACGATCCTCAGCAGCGCCGCCGTCGCCGTTCCAAATTGCCGTTCGGCCTCGCTGCCTTCCTGATACACATCATCCTCGTCGAGCGGTTTACCTTCGACCAGTCGTGTGATGATGATCCGGGCGGTGCGGCTGTCCATGCCGGACTCTTCCGCGAAGACCTCCATCCACGTATCAAATAATCCCTTTGTCGTTTCCGGGCCGCCGTTCCAGCCTGATCTCAGCCGGACACTGGTGGGCACTGCTCGGCGAGGTTGGGTCGGGTCGTGTGTAATCTCAAAAATGCTGATCGGCTTCGCCACCACTTTGCCTGTGCTCAACTGCCCCAGGCTGCCGTAGATCGCCTCGTCTACCACCTTCGCCGTATCCATGCCCATATCCAGGGCAGATCGTGCTTTGTCGCGCAGTTTTTCAGCCATGTGTTTTTACCCCCAATCCCTGCTCCACCCGGTCAATCAGCGCCCACAGTTCCTCGGTCACTTCGCTGCCCTCTTGTGTGTCCGGGTCAAACGGTGCGTACTTAAACAGCAGTTCCCCGGCCAGTGCCGCCTTTTCCCAGATCGTTCGCAGCGGCACACACGGCCACACCAGCCGCCGAAATTCCTTCATCAACTGCTGTAAGGCGATGTCGTGTGCCTCTGTCCGTTTGCGGTACATCGTTGGTATGATGCCCATCCGAGTCACACCCCCCATGCCTTCGTTGTCCCGCAGCGCCTGCGCCTGTTCCTGGTGTAGGATGCTGTGCGCCAGCCCATCCAGACTCAAAAATGACAGGTTGGTTGGGATGAGGATGCTGTCCGTTGCCATGTAAATCGCCGAATGAATCGGGCTGGGCGTCGGCGATGTATCAAACACCACCACATCCGCCCATCCGTCCAGTTCCTTCAGCCGTTCCCGCAGGATGAATGGATTGGGGTTGATCGTCATGATCGCGCGGGTTTCGAGGTTGCCCGGCAGCACCCATAATTCTCCCCGGCTGCCGGTGGCACTGTACACCTCCGGGCTGATCGGGCGCAGCACGTCCTCGAACTCATCCTCGCGGATCAGCAGGTTGTACAGTCCCGGCTGTTTTTTCAGCCCCATCAGGTAGCCGGCCTGCCCCTGGCTGTCGCCGTCGGCCAGTACCACCCGGTAGCCCCGGATCGCCAGCCCGCCGGCGATGTGGGTCGCCAGCGTGGTTTTCCCGACGCCGCCTTTTTCGTTGAGCAAAGTAACGGTTTTCATGTTATACTGTCTCCTGTGCATAAAAACTTGCGTTTGCATCGGACAGGTGGCTATCCATCAGCCCTCTGTTCGTTTCCGGCCATATTCTTCAGCACTGACTCCACATACTTCACCGGCGACCGCACCCCCGCTCGCGCTTCCATGATCGCCGCCGCCTGCGCCACACGATCAGCGCCATACAGCCCCTCCAGCCGCCGCCGCGCCGTTTTCGACAGCCGCCCCGTCTTTCCCCCTTTCTCCGTGTACGGGGAAAGGGGGGTAGGGGGATAGGGGTTTTCCTCCCATGCCTGCCGCGCCAGTAGCTTGAAAAGCGGCACTTTCTCCTCTTCTTCCACCGGCGGCTTGCTCACCACGAAAGTAATCTCCACCGGCTCACCGTAGCAGTCGCTCAATATCCGCCGCACATCACGGTACAGCCGGTGCTGCAACATCTGCCGCGCATATTCCCCCGGCACGCCAATCTCGAACACACCATTTTTATGGATGAAATGTGCGTCGCGCAGGTAGGTCTCAAAATTGACCCGATCCAGTTGCACCTTCATTTGCATGTGGGCAATCTCCCATGATTCTCGTGCCCGCCGGATTTCCTCTTCCTCTTCATCCGCCTCAGCCACCATCGGCGAAGCCGCCTGTGTCGTTTCTGCTGAGTCTGATGACGAAATCTGTGGCGGAGTCTCTGTAAGAGTCCCTGAAGGTTCTTCACCTTCCACCGCCGAGAAACTTTCGTTTCCATCCTCAAGGAACTTCACGTTCGAACATGAAGTTCCTTCACTTTCCACTATCAAGTTTGTTGATGATCGCAGCCACTCCCGCAGCGCGGCTGTCAGCTTCTCCACCTGCACCCGGTAGTGCAGCGTCGGCGACGGCAGCCGCCCTTTCCGTTTCTTGACCTCAACTCCCACCGGCTTCAGCAGCCCTTCTACCCGCCGCCGCACCTGGTACGCACTCAGCCCCAGCTCCTCTTCCCATTCGGGATAACTCTTATAAAACCATCCTTCCGGGTCATCTGTCCGGTCAGCCCAGTAGAGCATTTGATTCAGCAAAATGGCTGCCCGGTGGTCGCCTTGCAGGAAGTCCACCAGTGCCTTCGGTACACCCAGGACAATCGCTTCGCCCTGGGATTCTTGTATCAGGTCAATGATCTGCTCCCGCACGCTCATCGCTCTGTCCTCAGACAACGTTGTGTTTTTTTAGCGGACATGGTATACTCTCCTTAGTTGGATATGTTTTCTTTCCCCACGAACCGCCTGCCGCCTTGTACAGCAGCGGTTTTTTGTTGCCACTGTCTCAGTCCATCGCACATCCTTTCTATTGCATATTTTCTTGCGCTTGGTATAACGACCCGTGTACTCTCACGGAGATTGTCATCATGCCAACCCTGAAAGTTGCACTTCATACATACCTGCTAATTGATCGTCGCCCGGCTACCAACAACCAGTACCGTCTTACGCTCTCCCGGCTAATCACGGCCATTGGTGCTGCGCGCGATGTCCAGCGCGTCACTCATGAAGATCTGCTGGATTACTTCGCCCAGCTTCGCGCCGAGGGGTTAAAGCCGACGACCGTTTCCAATTACACCGCTATCACCAAGGCCTTTTTCTCGTGGTGTGTCGCGCGTGGTTACATCTCTCGTTCCCCGGCTGAG
>JARKOK010000384.1 GCA_029975765.1 Aggregatilineales bacterium | reverse complement strand
CGGCGGTAGCTCACCCCTAAATACGTTGCTACCACGCGCGCAATCGTGAGCGTGGAGTCACTCTGAAAACCGTACCCATTCCACAGAACGTACACCCCCTCATCAATCTGGTACATCCATGCGCGCCCCTTGCCTTTACCTTCCTCATAAAACCGCACGGCAAACCCGCCGTTATCCGCCAGTAGTTCCAGCGCCGCGCCCCGGCTGCCCCAGTAGCAGCTGCCGCCATCTCCAAAATCCCCGGCACGCCAGTCAATTTTGGTCACAAACTCAAACTCATAGGCCGCGCTCGTTTCGGTATTGGCACGGGCGATATTGCCAATCTGCGATATGACATTATCCGGCAGTTTCACCCCATAGACCCTGTAGTAATACTTCCATACGCGCTTGGGCAGTGTCCCCACATATGCCGCCCGCCCGGTCACGACCCATGCCCAATTCCAGGTTTGCGGCAGTCCCGGCAGATAATGGGGCGCTTCTGCCGTGCCCACATTGGTACGGGCGATAAGCAGTTCTACCGCGCTGATTCCCGCCAGCGATACCATGCCAACCGGAAAGCTGAACGAAATACGGGTGTAGAAACTGATCTGCATTTGAACATCCTTTCGTGTTAAACCACTGTGATTAGTGTACTATATAGTACACTAATCATGACCCCCAATTAGAGGGGTTGTGTTTCGAGAGAATGTTTCAGTAGAAAAAGGGGGTGATTTTAGACCTAATAAATGTATTGATTACTACCCCAATTATTAGGGGACATTTACTGGACAGTCCGAGTTATGATGAGTACGGTGGTAGAGTATCCGAGCAAAAAAAATCCTACTGGGCGATGAAACAGGGGGCGGTGGCACAGCCGCCGCGCCGGGGGCTTGACAATCCGATCAGTTGTATGTTAATCTGATTAGTGTACCGATTGATACACAAATACCGAAAGGACAAACCCCATGTTGCACCGCCAGAATCTCGCTGATTATCTGAAAGCCTATGTCGAAGCCGCGCCCCGGCCCGACCAGCGCCGCGCTGGGATGCAGTTGCTGAAGCAGTTCGAACACCACGATACCCCCTGGGATGCCGATGCTTTCGCCAGCGCGCTGGCCGACTATCCCGCTGTGCATGTGACTGAAACGGCACTCACCATCGAGGGCAGCAAATTCCAGACTGCGCGCGCGGCCACCGGCCTGCTGCGCCGCTACCTGGAGATGATCGGCGCCGACCAGCCCACGCCGGCAGAAGATGCCATCCTCACCACCGACGAGGCCACCGCCTACGCCAGCCAGCAGATTAAAGAGCGAGGTAAGAGCCTCGAACCACGTGGCGTGCTGAAGTACATTCGCAACCCGGATTTCTCCCTGCTGCGCGGCACCCTGAAGGCGCATACCCTGCTGTTTACGCGCGCTGAAGTGGATGAATTTGTTGACTGGTACATGAACACTGATGTTAAGCGTGGCGTCAAAGCCGGCGCGAACTGGTCACCCGCTCGCCGCGCTGCCGAGGAGCAGTAAACAAAAGCCCGCATGAAGCGGGCAAATCGTGGGGGTGCAGCCCTCCGGCCTCTCGATCCCATCCCGCCGAGATTGGCGGGACTACCGTCCCCAGACGACGAAAGGGTGTTCCGTCACATGGCTGCACCTACAGTATACCCAGAAATCGAGCCAGGATATACTAAGCTCTATTCAAGAGGTGCATGGAGGGTAATTACAGCTACATACTCTCCATCCATGAAAGGCATGACCAGGGCTTTCCCCTGTTCGAGATCATCAATGTTTTGTTTCGAAAGTATGATTATATCCGTCCCATATGTACTAATTTCAGCAGCAGCTCTCTCAATGGCCTCTTGGGTGTTTTCGACAGTCGTTATCAATCGCATGGTTTTCCTTTCGTTTGTTTCGATTATACCGCCGTCCAGCCGCGCCGTATCCCATGTGGCCGCTCCACCAGCCCCACTCGCTCCAGCCGCGCCAGATAGTTTCGCGCCATGCGTTCGCTTTTGCCTACGAAATCCGCCAGAACGCGGGCCGGTATTGGCCCGGCCTGGCGGTTCAGATCACGCAGCAGTGGCAGCACCACATACTGTTCATACGGCCCTGGCATGGTTTCCTCCCACCGGTACCACCCCCAGCGGCGAACACCGCTTCACTAACCCATCCCGCTCCATCCGTTTAAGCCGGTTATGGATGGCATATGTGGATACTCTGAACCCTTCCGCGAGTTCCTGGCAAGTCGGCGCCTTGCCATAACGCCACCAGTGCCACTCGATATACCGCAGCAGCAGCGCCTGTTTCTGCGTCATGCGAACTGCCCCCCTCCCTCAAACAGCCTTGCCTGCACCATCTCACCGGGTGCTTCTGCTGGTCGCTGACAGGGGACATTCGTTACCCAGGGCAGTTCCGTCCATCCCCATGTCACCGCGCGCGGCTTCCATTGCAGAGCGGTCATCGCTTCGCGCGCCCAGCGCCGCGCCGCCCACTGCTGATAGATCTCCGCCGTCCGCCGATGGGGCGGAATATACGGCAACCCGCACGCCGCAAACACGCTGCGCTCAGTCGGCGTATCCAGCTTTCTGCCGTCTTGCCACACCGCACCCTCGTCGAACCGCATTCCACTGGGTAGCACGCCCCGGACGCCGTTCTGATTGACCACTCCGCTCGACGTAACCAACGCCTGATTCGCTTCATTCGGCCCGGTGCGAATAAGTAGCGTCGGCGCAAACTGCCGGTCGCGCAGTACGATAAACAGGTCAACTGGCACATCCTTGTAAAGCATTGCCTTGTACCGGTTGCCGGGTGGGGGCGGATCGTCACCTTGCATCTGGGCGGTTTTCCACGCCTGCCCCCATGCAATCGCATGGCCGCGTGAATTCAACCGCTTCTGAACTGTCCCACGCTTCAGCAGCGTTTCGCACCAGGCATCCAGTTCATTGAACGCCCCATTCCATACTGGGCGATACACCGGTGCGACCACCAGTTCGATGTCCTTCACCACCGGCTTCATTCGCCGCAGACTGCCTGCAATAGCGACTCGCTCACATGCCCAGCCGATCAGATCGGCCACTTCCCGCGCCAGCGCCAGCATCACCGTATGCGGTTTCCCCGTGCCGCTGCTCATCGCTCCCGCTCCCACAGCGGCGCAGCCAGCATCGAGATCATCGCGGCGTGCTGCCACAGCGAATTATTGATGGGACATCCGGCCAGTACCGCCCGCGCCATATCATTAATCAGCACCAGCCGCACCGATGCCACCTTGAAACAGCACGCCCAGTACATCCACTCGGCTTCATTCCGGTTCACCGGCAGCCGTTCTATGATCTCTTCGACTGTTGGGTAGTGCCGGAAAATTGCCCCTGTCCATTCGTTAACCATGCCTCTCTCTTCCTGCATATTTTTATGCACAATCCTCTTTAAAAGCGGGGAGGGGCTTCTCGCCCCTCATCCCGCTGCCTGCTCAGCTCTCGATTTCGTCCATCTCTTCCTGTGGCGGCTGGCCGTTGGTTTCGCTCCTCAAACGCCTGATCTCATCATCCTTCTGGTGAAGTTCCCGCAGCAGTTCCCGCACCGGATAGTCGGACTTCATCCAGTCATCGAACTCGTGTCCCCAGCGATAGCTGTCTACCCGCGCCTCGTTCACCCGTTTACAGGCTGCTTCGATCACTTCAACCAGGCCGCGCAGTCGCGCATTTTTTTCAGCATGGGTGCTGCCCCAGCTGACCGCTTCAGCGTTAATCGCCATCGCTCGCAGCCAGGTCAGCATATCACTTTTGAAGCTGGTCGCGCCGCTGATGGCGTTAGCCGCCGTCCGCTGGTAATGGTTAATCAGGCGCTCCACCCGCGTGGCGAGTTTCCGGTCGCTGTCGTGATAGTATCCCGATCCATACTCGCGCGCGCTGTCTTCCCACTTCTCAACCATCTGCTCCAGCCGCCGGATGTCCTTTCGCAGAGCCGCGCCTGTAGCACTTTCCATAGCTCCTGTCGCCAGGTACGCGAGATGATCCAACCGTCGCGCGCGTGCCTCTTCTGTATCAACCTCCGGGTCAATCCCCCGCGCAGCGATTTTCTCCAGCGCGCCGCGCATGGCCGCGGCGTCCTCCTCAGCCACCTGCATCTTCCTGCCAATGTCAGTCAGCAGGAAAGCGACATCATCCTCCAGACAGCTAACGCCATCATCTTCCCAGATTTGCCACTCGCGCCGGCGCTGCTGCACGTTCAGCCGGATGCCCTCATGCTCCTCACGCAGGCCACGCAGCTCGTCCGTCTGCCGCGTGTGCTCCCCGTCAAGCTGTTCCAACGCCGGGGTGATCGCCGATAGTTCTGCCGCTGCCGCAATCAAAATCGCGGCAGTCTCCATTGTTGCATTCTCAACAAGCTGCTCCTCCTCAAGCTGCGCCTGCACAATCTTCAGACGTTCAATCAGGTCTTTCATGATTATCCCTTTCTGTTCTTCTCTGGTTTGAATAGTAGCCATGTCAGCACCGCCGCCACGACGATAAACTGAATAATTGTCACGCCCAGCACCTCGTTCATTCGACAATCACCCCCAGCGCCCGAAACTGCCAGCGCAACGTGTTCACCGTCTGATACCGGTATGCCGCCGCTGTCGCCCCGTCACCACGCGCCCGCATATCCGCGATTTCGCGCTCGACCGCCTGCCGGTGCAGCCAGTAAAACCGGCACGCGCTTCGGTACTCCATCGGGATGTACAGCATCACCAGTCCCACCCATCTCCGCCGCACACCTCACACGGCAAACTGGCAGTTTCATCCCACCCCGTGCCGTTGCAGTATTCGCAGCGGTAATCCTCTGGCACATCCTCCTCCGCATCTTCCTGCGTGACGATCTTCACCTCAAACGCCTGCTCGAATCGCCGGTTGCACTGTACGCAGTAAATTGCCCCGTGCGGATCGCCTTCCTCGTCCACTCCGTCATCGGTGTAGATCGTGGCCGTCTCGCAATGCGGGCACTCAATTTCCGGTAGGTGCTGATAGCCCATCTTTTCAATCATCATTGGCGTATCCGGCAGTTCTTCATCCGTCGGCTCGTCCCACTCTGGACACCGGCATACCTCCCTTGTCTCCCCGCACAACGGGCACCTGTTCGCATCTGCATAGTCGTAGTTGCTGGACGTTCCGGGGTGAGGCATCGGACGATTCTGAGGGAAGTTTTCATATGGGTCGTAGTCACTCACTTCATCACCTCCTCTGCTTCTTTCGCCATCTTCCGAATAACATCCAGACACGCCCGGCAGTCCGCCAGCGCCGTATGCCCGCCGGCGAGTGGCTGCCAGCGGTAGTTCCCCCAGTAGAATGAGTAGTCGCCAACAAACTGCGCGTACATCTCCATTGCGCAGGTCGCATCCAGTTCCGCCGGCGCAATTCCGTGCCGCTTGCAGTCCCCGGCGATCATGGCCTCGTCGAAAGCCGCGTTGTAGATGATGACCTGCTTCCCGGTGATGATCTCGATCAGCCGGGCGTAGACTTCCGGCCATGTGGGCGCCTTCACCAGCAATTCCGGCGTGATACCGTTGATGTCGCTGGCTGACACGCCGTCATCGGTGCGCCTGGTCAGCCGCTCCGGTCGCTGCGGCTGCACGTAAGTATCTAGCAGCACGTCACCCGCCTGGCTGATGACGGCAATCTGCACGATCTCGTCATGAACGGAGGTCAGCCCCGTTGTTTCCGTATCAAGAATGAGGAATTCCCCGGCCAGCAGATCGCGCGCCCATTGCGCTGCCGCATCGTGGTCAGCGCAGATCATGCACAAGCCGGGCGGATTCTGATACTGGGCGTGAAAACGACCCCGGCTGTCTACATAGCCGATTTCCTGCTTGCAGCGGGTGCAGTACCAGCCCGCGCGCGATTTCTGTGCCGCTGCTTTCAGCTTCGCTTTCTGCTCCTCGCTGACGGGACTCTTTGGCACACCCTGATTGCGGTCGTAGAGCCACATCCAGCCATCCGGCGATTTATCGCGGTGAACCGCGCCCGCCGGGGACGGCAGCTTTTTCCCGGTTTGGAAACCCGCCTCAGCCATCTGCTTTTTGGTCAGCAGATGTTCCGGCCACTTGCCCCAACCGTACACCGGCACACCGGGACATGCGCTGATCGGCTCAGCTTTCCACTTCTGTAAACAGGTGGTGCAGGAATATCCCGGCCTGCCGTCGCTCGATTCGATGGTGACAATCTGATGCGCGGTCATTCGTTCACCTCCGTCTCATCATCGTCCCCCTCACTTTCCAGCTTCAGCGTCCCTTCCTCGATTTCCCGGCGCGCTATCCGCACCAGTTCGCGCAGCGCCTCTGCCGTTTCCTCGCTCATGTCCGGCGCTGCCAGGATGTGAACCGCCTCGCCATCCACATCCAGCCACTGGCCGACGTGGGCGCGTCTTCTCTTTTGCTTCATGATCCGCTCCCCAGCAGCGGCGGCATCTGGTTATCGCGGTACGCCGCCGCGATCTGCGGCACAGCCCACTCGCTCATCGTCTGCCCGGACGGCAGCACAAGCTGCGCCATAAACGCTTCTTCGACCGTCTCGATGCCGCTCTCGACAGACTCCAGCTTCGCCTTGATGGTGAGCAGCAGCGCGCGCCACCGCTGCCGCATGGCCTGGTCATACTTGCCGGCGTTAAAACTCCCGGCCTTGCCGTGCTGATTGCTGGCCGCCTGCACAAACAGGGGGTCATTCGGGTCAGGGGCGCGAACGATGAAACGCACCCGCCGACCGGCCATCTCAAACGCAATCGCCACCTGCTGCTCGTCCTGCATAAAACCAAACTTGTTGGCTTTATACCGCTTCAACGTCTCCTGAATTTCCGCCAGCGTGCGTTCCGGGCTGACGGTAGTTTCACTCGCGTATTTACCCATGTTTACCAGGGGCGCAGCTCCCCGCCGCGCCCCCTCGCTCCTCTCGCCTACTGGTTTTTCAAAATATCCCCGATGGCAAGCATCATCCGTAAGAAGGAATTTCCTACCGACGCGGCATTGATGTTGCCGTCTTGGGTCGCCCACCACGTATGCTTCTGAATCCAGGTGTACGCCACTTCATAGTCAGGTACACTCATTCTTTCCCCATAGAGTCTGTGTATCACCAGTTCGGCCATCAATCTCTGTGCGCCGTGTTCCTCGACGAAAGTGCTTGTCTTATCCCACGCTAAGTTGAAATCATGGATATAAGACAGGGTTTGTTGTGCATCTTTGCAGTGCGATTGAATCAGCCCTATATCACTGGGCATCAGGCGATACCACTCCCCTTCAACCTGATCGTCAGCAAAGAAGTCATGTAGCGCAGATTCGATTTTCTCACCACTTAGATCACCATAAGGCTCACACTCGACTAGATGAACTGGGGCAATGTGCAAATCAGCACAGCGTTGTACAGGATTAGCTGACCAACCAACCTTATAAAGCCCGTCCGATTGTCTGTGTCCAAAATAGACATACGTCTTGCCTTTGGCCGATTGATGAACAATTTGAGCTAACTGCTGTGCTTCAGCAGGTGGGATAATGTTCCCGTCCAAATCCACGAGTAAAGTTTGCCCACGTTTCTCAATGATCCTAAGATACTTATTCACCTCACGTCTCCTCACGTGTAACTCCTGGTATCACCGGCAGCCAGGCGGCCAGGAGTCGCCGCTTTTCGGGAGCGACCCTAGACTGCCGGTTAATCGCTATCCCATCCGCCGCCGCAAATCGGCCAGCACCGCGTCCATCTGCTGGATCAGACTGGACGCCCGGTTTTTGCCACCCTGCGTCTTCAGCTTCTCCACCTGCACCCGCCCGGCATTAAACGCCGCCTGCTTTTTCATCTCTTCCAGTTCGTTCAGCACCCGGCGCTCAACCCGCTCCTGCTCCGCCGCTATATCCTTCTGTGGCGCTGGCGGGCTGTTGTGTTGCACTGGACTGCCCGGCAATGCGTTCACCGGCGGCAGCTTCCCCCCCCCTCTACCAACTGGGGGGTTGGGATCATCCTCCACCGGCGCATAGGAGTGCAGCGTAATTCCGCGCGTCCGCACCGGGTCAATCCGCGCCGTGCCGCGCTCACTGTTGACCACCAGCGTCTCATCTTCAATGCCGACCACCTGCCCCGTCAGCACATGATCGCCCAAATTGGTGCTGATCCAGTCCCCCACCATAAAGCCCCGCAGCGATTCCGCCTCGGCTTCTTCTCTCCTCTCCATGCGATGGAGAGGTGCAGGGGGTGAGGTTTCTTCGCCTTCCTCATCCGCTACCGTGACTACAGTCACGGTATACCCGCTGTCCTGCGCCTTCAGCGTCGCTTTGGCGATCATGTGCCGTTCGTTGACCGACCCCTGCATAATTTGTTCGCGGATGAACTGTTCTGCCCAGTTTAGATCATCGGCCATCGTCCACACGGTATCCGGCAGCCGCAGTAGGTCGCGGTACTTCCGTAACATATCCGGGCTTTTTACGCCCATTGCATTGGACAGCTTTTCGCCTTCGCCGCGTGGGATGCGCCACTGCTGACCGTCGGCCACCTGTGCGTAGAAATGCCGGTCATGCTGAAAATCGCCGTACTGCATCCAGGCCGCGCCCTGCTGCCGGTACAAGTCCATAATCAGGATCGCCAGTTGCCGCGCCTTGCCGATGGCGCTTAACTCCACTCGCACGTTGTTCTCGGTCGCCTGCTTCCACACGTCCACCGCGTCTACAATGTCCGCCGGGATTGTGCCAAAACGCTGGCCGTCCTCAAAAATCGCCAGCAGGTGGAACGCCAGCCACCGCCGTTCGCCCGTTTCGATCTGGTAAGCGCTCGGCGCCACCTCGGCCACCGTGATCGGGTTGGTCAGCCCATCCCGGTAGATGCTGGCCGCCAGTTCGATCACCGCCATCAGCGAGCTTTCCAGCACGCCGGGCGCCCGCTCCTGTGCCGGTGGGTTCTGGAATACCTCATCCGGTAGTTGCTGCACCCCGCGCAGCAGTTCGCGGATGACCGCCTTCAGGCCGGCGAACTGCGCCCCCATCTCCTGCGCCGCCAGGTCAATCCAGGCGTCGAACAGTTCCGGCATGGTTGTCGGTTGGCCGTTCCATTGTGCGCGTACCACGCTGGGGATTACCCTGCGCGGCTGCGTTGCGTCCGGCCACACCTTGAGGATGTCCACCGGATAGACATTCCGCATGTTCGCGTCGGCTGCGCTGATCTGCCCTAGAACCTGTTCGTCCATCTGCATCAGGCTTGATTTTGTCGTCGGGCGCTGTAACGCGCTGCCGTTGGTGTTGCGTTGTGGCCGTGTCATCGGGTTGCCTCCGCCAGACTTAATACGCGCTGACCCATCCGTTCCGCTTCTGCTGCCGCCGGCGAGCCGGGCGCATACGCATACACAGGCCGGTAGTGGGATGCGGGCGACAGCGACTCTGCCCACAGCATCCGCAGCGCGATCTCTTCCCACACCAGTTCGCCGTAGTGCGCTTTTAGCTCGTTCAGGTTGGTTTCGTGTTCCAGCGTCCCCCGCCGGAACATGTTGGGTATGATCCCCGCGATTTGCACCGGCGGCAGCCGCCGCGCCATGCGAAAGTCATTGGCGCTTTCGAGATGGCTCTGCGCTTCAATCAGGCCGTCAAAGCTCAGGTATTCCGTCTTGGTGGGGTAGATTGCGTAATCCGCCGCCGTGTAAATCAGCAGGTGCAGCAGGCTCGCCGCTGGTGCCGTGTCAATAATGACGTAATCAATGATGGTTTCAAGCTGCTCCAGCCGCCGCGCCAGCAGGCTGGCCTCCGGTCGCATCGCAAACGGCAGCGCCCGCGTCTCGATATTCGACGGCACAATCGTCAGAATGCCGCGCGAAATGCCTTCGCCGACTGCCATAAAGCGTTCCGCTTCAACCTGTTGTAGCACCTTTTTCCATGACATATTGCGTTGCAGCAGATCGAATAGCCCCGGCCCTTTTTCGTACCCCAGCGACGTGGCGACGTGCCCCTGCTCGTCGGTGTCAATGATGAGTACCCGCTTTCCCCGTGCTGCCAGCCAGCACGCTGTAGTCACCGACAGCAGCGATTTTCCGACGCCACCCTTCTCGTTGATGTACACGTACACTTTCATGGTATACTTCTCCTATGCATATGTTTTTGCGTTTGCATCGGACAGGGGGCTATCCATCAGCCCTCTGTTCGTTTCCAGCCATATTCTTCAGCACCGACTCCACATACTTCACCGGCGACCGCACCCCCGCTCGCGCTTCCATGATCGCCGCCGCCTGCGCCACACGATCAGCGCCATATATGCCATCCAGCCGCCGCCGCGCCGTTTTCGACAGCCGCCCCGTCTTTCCCCCTTTCTCCGTGTACGGGGAAAGGGGGGTAGGGGAATAGGGGTTTTCCTCCCAGGCCTCCCGCGCCAGCCGCCTGAAGAGCGGCTCTTCTTCCGCCGCTTCCTCTACCAGCTGCTTGCTCACAACGAATCTGACCTCCACCGGCTGCCCGTAGCAGTCGCTCAATATCCGCCGCACATCCCGGTACAGCCGGTGCTGCAACATCTGCCGCGCATATTCCCCCGGTACGCCAATCTCGAACACGCCGTTTTTGTGGATGAAATGTGCGTCGCGCAGGTAGGTCTCAAAATTGACCCGATCCAGTTGCACCTTCATTTGCAGGTGGGCAATCTCCCATGCTTCTCGTGCCCGCCGGATTTCCTCTTCCTCTTCATCCGCCTCAGCCACCACCGGCGCAGCCGGCTGTGTCTTCTCTGCCGAGTCTGATGATGGAATCGGTGACGGAGTCTCTGTAAGAGTCCCTGAAGGTTCTTCACCATCCACCGCCGAGAAACTTTCGTTTCCATCCTCAAGGGACTTCATGTTCGAACGTGAAGGAACTTCACATTCCACTATCAAGTTTGTTGATGATCGCAGCCACTCCCGCAGCGCGGCTGTCAGCTTTTCCACCTGCACCCGGTAGTGCAGCGTCGGCGATGGCAGCCGCCCTTTCCGTTTCTTGACCTCAACTCCCACCGGTTTCAGCAGCCCTTCTACCCGCCGCCGCACCTGGTACGCGCTCAGTCCCAGTTCCTTTTCCCATTCGGAGTAACTCTTGTAAAACCACCCATCCGGGTCGGTCGTGATGTCCGTCCAGTACAACATCTGATTCAGCAGCAGCGCCGCCAGATGATCGCCGTTCAAAAAATCCACCAGCGCCTTCGGCACGCCCAGCACAATGGCCTGCCCCTGCGCCTCTCTAATCAGGTCAATGATCTGCTCCCGCACGCTCATCGCTCTGTCCTCAAACAACGTTGTATTTTTTTAGCGGACATGCTATACTCTCCTTAGTTGGATATGTTTTCTTTCCCCACGAACCGCCTGCCGCCTTATACAGCAGCGGTTTTTTGTTGCCATGCCTCAGTCCATCGCACATCCTTTCTATTGCATATTTCCTTGCGCTTGGTATAACGACCCGTGTACTCTCACGGAGATCGTCATCATGCCAACCCTGAAAGTTGCACTTCATACATACCTGCTAATTGATCGTCGCCCGGCTACCAACAACCAGTACCGCCTTACGCTCTCCCGACTGATCACAGCCATTGGCGCCGCGCGTGATGTCCAGCGCGTCACCCATGAAGATCTGCTGGATTACTTCGCCCAGCTTCGCGCCGAGGGGTTAAAGCCGACGACCGTTTCCAATTACACCGCTATCACCAAGGCCTTTTTCTCGTGGTGTGTCGCGCGTGGTTACATCTCTCGTTCCCCGGCTGAG
>JARKOK010000382.1 GCA_029975765.1 Aggregatilineales bacterium | reverse complement strand
ACCGCCGTCTCGACGACGCCGGTACGCCCGTCGCGGTACTTGACCTCGGCACTGACACGCACCTCGTCGCGGTTGCCGTACATCGCGTCGAGCATCTGGCCGTATTTCTGCTCCAGCGCGCGGCGGCGCAGCTTGCGCGTGCGCGTTAGTTCGGCTTCATCGGCATCAAACGTCTTGTGGAGGATGACAAACTTTTTCACCCGCGCCGCTTCCGGCAGCGTGTCGTTCACGCGCTCGACTTCCTTCTTGATGAGCGCGTACACTTCCGGCTTCTGCGACAGATCAACGAAGGTGGTGAAGGCGATGCGGTTCTTCTCTGCCCAGCGCGCCACGCTCTCGAAGTTGATGTTGACGATGGCCGTGACAAAGTGCATGTCGAAGCCGCCGACCGCCATCACATCCTGAATATACGGGCTGAACTTCAGCCGGCCTTCGATGTACTGCGGGCTGAAACTTTCGCCGTTTGCCAGTTCGATCATATCCGTTACGCGGTCGAGGTAGATCAGGTGGCCGTCCTTGTCCACGTAGCCGGCATCACCCGTTTTAAAGAAACCATCCTCATCAAACGATTCGGCGGTTTTGGCCTCATCACCATAATAGCCGCCGAACACTGCCCGGCTGCGAACACGAATCTCGTTGTTTTCCGCGATTTTGACTTCCACGCCCGGCGCGGGCACGCCGACGGTCGCCAGCTTGACTTCGCCGGGGTAGTGCATGGTCACGACCTGCATTTCGGTCGAGCCGTACAGACTCTTGAGTTCCACCCCTACCGCGCGGAAGAACCGTAACACATCCGGGCTGAGCGCCGCGCCGGACGTGATCGCATCGCGCGCGCGCACCATGCCGATTTTATCGCGCAGGGGTTTAAACACGGCGTATTCGCCCAGCAGCCGCAGGAAACGCAGGTGCGGCGGAATGGTTCTGTCAGCATCCTCCAGATCAATGATGCGATAAGCGACCGGCAGGAACAGCGCGAACAGCGCCCGGTTGAGCCATGTACTGTCGTTCAGCCGCACCTGCATCGTGCGCGCCAGCCCTTCCCAGATGCGGCTGGGGAACAGCAGCGTGCTGGGCGCGATTTCCCGAATATCGTTCTGCACCGTTTCCGGCCCTTCGGGAAAATTGACCTGAAAGCCGTACAGCAGATGCGCCGTCAGCCCTAAACTCTGCTCGGTGATCCAGGCCAGCGGGCTGAACGACACGTAGTTGTCGCTGGGGTAACGCGGCGCGACATCTTCAATGTTGGAGTTGGCGTACAGCAGATTTTCATGGCGTATCATCGCGCCTTTGGGCAGGCTGGTCGTGCCGGATGTGTAGCTGAAGATCGCCACATCTTCACCTTTACCCTCGGCCACCAGCCGGTCATACACGCCGGGATGCTGGATGGCGTAGGTCTGCCCCAATTGTTCCACTTCGGCAAAACTCATCAGCCAGGGATCGTTGTAGTTCCACAGGCCGCGTTCTTCCCAGTAGATGACTTTTCGCACCTCCGGCAGTTTGTCGCGCAGTTCCAGCGCCTTGTCACACTGTTCCTGATCGTGCGCCAGCAGGAATACGGAGTTGGAGTTGGTGACGACATAACCGAGTTCCTGCGGACTCGCGTCGGTGAAGATGGCCGTCGTCGCGCCGCCCGCGCTGTGAACGGCGATTTCCGCCCAGTAAAATTCGGGGTCGTTCTCGCCGATGATCGCCACCTTTTCGCCGCGCTGGAGTCCCAGGCTGACCAGACCCAGACAAAAATCGCGGACGTGCTGGTAACATTCCTGCCAGGTGTATTCCTGCCAGATGCCAAACCGTTTCTTTCGCATGGCGATGCGGTCTCGCCACTGGCTGACGCCTTTCAGGAACACCTTTGGCAGGGTATCCAGGTCGGTTGGCAGATCGTTGATGTGGGCGCGGCGGGTGGAACGGTAAATCGGGTGCTGTGTCTTGACGGTCAGTTGATCTTCGGGAGTCAATGCCATGCCAGTAAACATCCATACACTAAAACGGTCTATCTGTAGGGACACGATAGATCGTGTCGCATAGCTGTCAAGAT
>JARKOK010000015.1 GCA_029975765.1 Aggregatilineales bacterium | reverse complement strand
CTCCAGCCGCGTGATTTCCACCTGCTGATCGCGCCACGCCGCCCACTGCCGGTCAAACTCCGACTGCACCACCCGCGCATAATCACTGTAGCCGCCGGTGATCGAACGCGCGGTGTGAGTCTTGGCGTCAATCGCCACGATGCCGGTCACCATCTGGTCGAGAAAAGTGCGGTCATGCGAGACAATCAAAGCGCCGCCCTTAAAGTCTCGCAGCCAGCGTTCCAGCCATTCGATGCCGGTCACGTCCAGATGGTTGGTTGGCTCGTCAAGAATCAACAACTGCGGGTCGGCCAGCAGCAGCGCCGCCAGTCCCAACCGGGTTTTCTGTCCGCCGGACAGCACCCCGGCAGGGGCATCCAGCGGCACATCGGCCAGCCCCAGCCCGGCCAACACCCGCTCGCCGTCGCCCGACTCGACGCGGCGGCTCAGGCGTTCCAGCCGTTCCAGCGCATCGCCATAGGCGGTCATCAGGTGGTCGAAGGCCGTTTCCGGCGCGGCGGCCAGCGCCTCCGCCAGACGCTCGACTTCGTTTTCCGCCGACTGCAAGACGCTGGCATCCGGGTATAACACATCCCGGATCAGCACCGCGTCGTCTACGGCCAGCGCCTGCGCCAGATAACCGAGGCGCAGGTTCGGTGGCGTCAGCGTCACGCTGCCGGAATCCGGCGGCAGCGCGCCGGTAATGATCTGAATCAGCGTGGTCTTACCACAGCCGTTTGGGCCGATGAGACCAATCCGCTCGCCAGCATTCACCGTGAAACTGATGTTTCTGAGCAGCGGCGCGCTGTCGCCGCGAAATTGTTTCGTGATATTCGATACCGCCAGCATGGTACATTACTCCTTCGTCCAATCAGGGGCGCGAGAATCAAAAACGCCGCGCGGGATAAACCCCACACGGCGCGACTGGCGCTAAACAAGACTCAGCAGAATCCGGGAATCGAATCAGCCATAAGGTTTACCCGCAGACGGGATCAGCTATGGGCGATTCGATCTACCATGTCCTCTTCCTTTGCTTCGACGTCATCCGTCCGGGGAGTGTGCGTACACACCCGCCGCGACACGTTTATTGTAAGAAGAATTGGCGCTGGCTGTCAAGCGGCGGTCAGCCCGGCGCGGTAGCGGTCAGCGGCCAGGATGGCCTGATCCGCACTCCAGAAAACGCGGTCGTCGCCGAGCTGCGCCAGGATACCCGCGCGTTCCAGGTAGGAACGCACCGGTTCGTTCAGGCCGCTCAGGTAGACGCGCCCGCCTTTCGCCTCAATCTGCTGGATCGCGTTTTCGACGGCGCTGATGCCGGTTGTATCCAGCAGGGGCACAATGCGCAGGCTGAGGATCACGTCGCGCGTGCCGTTGAGGTTCTCGACCGCCGCGTTAAAAGCATTGGCCGTGCCAAAGAACAGCGGCCCCATCACGTAGACGACGGCCATATGTTCGCCATCGGTTTTCAGTTCGTAACCCTGCTTCCTCATCGTTTCAACCGAAACGGGCATGATGCTGATTTTGGTGCGGCTGATCTGGAATACGAAGATGAGGGCGGACAGTCCCACGCCGATGATGATGGCTTCAGTCAGATCGAGCGCGACGGTGGCGATCATGGTGCTGATAAAGGCAAACATGGCACTTTTGAAGCGCCGCCCGAAGATGTGCCGGATTTCATGCCATTCGTTCATGCGCCAGGCCGTGACCACCAGCACGCCGGCCAGCGCCGCCAGCGGCACACGCGCCAGCAGCGGCGCCAGCACCAGCGCCGCCAGCAGCAGCACCGCCGAATGCACCAGACTCACCACGCGGGTGCGCCCGCCGCTTTTTACCGCCACACTGGTGCGGGCGATGGCCGCCGTCGCCGGCACGCCGCCGAAAAAGGGGATGATAATGTTGCCGATACCCTGCGCGATCAACTCCTGATTCGAGGCCATCTTCTGCCCGACCATGCGGCCACCAACCGTACCACACAGCAGGCTTTCAATCGCGCCCAGCGCAGCAATCGAAAAAGCCGGGGCGATCAGTTCGCTCAGGTGTTCCCAGGGCATGTTCTGCGGCAGCAGCCGCTGATCCAGCAGGATGGTCTGGGGAATGGTGCCGATGGTGGGAATATCCAGCTCAAGCGCCAGCGCCGCCGCCGTCGCGCCGATCAGTGCCAGCAGCGAAGCCGGGAAGCGTGCGTTCCATTTTTTCGGCCACAGCAGCATCACCGCGATCACCGCCAGACTGATGCCTGCGGCGGGCAGCAGCGGCGAGAAATCCAGGCGCGCGTAATTCGCCAGTTTGACGAGCGCGTTTTCGGCGGCTTCGGTTTTAACACCCAGCAGGTTGTCAATCTGTCCGATAAAGATGATGAGGGCAATGCCGCTGGTGAACCCGGAGATAACGGCAGTAGGAATGAAGTTGACGATCTGGCCCAGATCGAACAGCCCCAGCAGAAGAATCATGATGCCGGCCAGCAGACCGGCCATCCATACGCCTTCCAGCCCGTAGCGGCTGGCAAGCACGATCAGCACCGCCGACATCGCGCCGGTTGGCCCGGAAATCTGATAACCCGCCCCGCCCAGACTGCCAATGATGAAACCGGCCAGCACCGCCGTGACCAGGCCGGCTGCCGCCGTCGCCCCGGACGCAATACCAAATGCCAGCGCCAGCGGCAGCGCCACCGCCGCGACCGTCACACCCGCCAGCACATCAGCACGCAGCGCGGCGCCGTTATAACCGGCGAACTCGCGCCCCAGCACATCCGGCAGCGGAAAGCGCCCCGACACAGACTGAAACATATTACTGACTCCCCATCCCCCGGCCTTAACGCAAGGTAGGGGCGAACCGGTGGTTCACCCCTACTCATGACTCAGGTTAATCCTGGGTTGGCAGCCTGTCAACCGGAAGTTTCGTCAGGGAATCCGGCTCAGGGTTTTGTGCAGAATGCCGCAGCCAGAGCAACGGACACGCACCGGCGTGTCCGTGTCGTTTGACTACCGGCTGTGACAGGGCGATCACACAGAAGGCAAAACGATATTTGCCGACAGGCGCTTACCGCGCGCCCGGCAGGCTGTACAGATAAGCGATCACACCCTGAAGCTGCGCGTCGCTGAGTTCAGGATAGCCGCCGCGATACGGATGCGGGAAGCCCTCTTCCGGGTTGACCGGCGGCTGCGGCTGCGCCAGGAAGGTCAGCAGGCCGATGCCATCACGCTGCTGCACCAGCGCACTGGCTGACAGCGGTTCGCTGGCGAACGGCGCGACCGGATGACCATCCAGACCGTGACAGTTGGCACAGGCCCAGACATACGCCTGCTCCGCCGACAGCGCGCTCAGATTCAGCTCGCCAACACCGATTTCAGGGGTTATACCGCCGATGACTTCCGGCACAAATGGCGTTGGCGCGGCGGCCACTGCCGTCGGTGTAACCGGCGCGGCGACAGCAGCGCCCCCGCTGAGCGGCTCAAATCCGGCGGCGACGTTCAGGCTGCGAATATAGGCGACGGTATTGTGAATATCCAGATCACTCAAACCAGGGTTGCCACCCCGCGCCGGCATGGGCACGCCGGTGGTATTCAGAGGATCGCTGACCTCACGGCCCTGAATAATAAATGCTGCCAGTTCGTCATCGGTCATGCCGTTTACGAAGTCGCTGCCGACCAGCGCCTTGCCCAGACCCTGAATGCCCTGGCCGGTAAAACCATGACACGCCATACAGATGGTGTGGAAGACACCTTCCCCTTTCATCACCGCCTGCGGATCGAGATTCCAGACGATCTCGTTGGAAGCTGCCGCCACCGCTGCCGGGGTGGTTTCAGCCGTCGCTTCGGCGGTTACTTCCGGCACGATGGTTGGCTCAACGGCCACAGGCTGCCCCTGACGGGCGGACGGCTGGGCGGCTAACAGAGCCACCAGTAGCAGCGCCACCGCGCCAAAAAATACCATTAAGGGGACAATCGGCATTGCGTCGCTTGAGTGTTCAGGTCGTTGTTCCATTCCAGCATCTACCCCAATATTTGTGACAATCGGCAAGAGGTGTAATCAGACAGGCGCGCCAGGCCCGGCGGCGGGAAACGTGGCAAGGTTATTCTGATAAGCCTGCCTCTGAATAACAAGTGTCAATTATACTTAAAAAACCATGATATTTGTACCTTCCATCACAAACACACTTCCTCGTAAGCTTTTGTAATGCTGCCGGGGAGTTTTTGGTATTCCCGAAAAACCAGTTAAGATTAACCCGTATATTCAATTTCAGGAGTGTTAGCCTTGAATCACCGAATGGGACGCAGGAATTTTCTGAAGATGTTGGGGATTGGCGCCGGCGGTGTGGGCGCGGCGGC
>JARKOK010000338.1 GCA_029975765.1 Aggregatilineales bacterium | reverse complement strand
GGCAGCCTGGCCGCCGGGTTTGAACTGAACCGGGGTTATCTGGTGCTGCCCGCCATTCGCAACTACGCCGACCCCCGCGCGGTGGACATTGACACCGTGACGGCCATCCTGGGCAACCGCGCCCTGCGGGCGGAACACGTCGGCCAGCTTACGGCTTTCGCGGCCAGCGGCGGCTTTACCGGCGTACTGATTGACTACCGTGACCTGCCCGCCGACCAGCGTGCCGGTTTCAGCGCGTTCATCACCGAACTGGGCAAAAACTTCGACCAGCAGGGTTTGACGCTGGGTGTCGTCGTCCCGGCGGCGCAGAACGTGAACGGCACCTGGGAAACCGGCGCGTATGACTGGCAGGCCATCGGCGCGGCGGCGGACTACGTACAGATCAACCTCGGCCTTGACCCCGAAACCTACGCGCCCGGCAGCGACCGGCTGGTGGAAGCCATGCTGCGCTGGGCGATTGGCGAAACCAGCCGTTCTAAACTGCTGCTCGGTCTGTCCGCGCTGTCGGTGCGGAAGGTGGCCGATCAGTTCACTTCCATCGGTTATCAGGATGCGCTGTCGGCGCTGGGCAACGTGACCGTCGAAGCGACCCGCAGCGAATCCGGCAGCATCGAACCCGGCAGCGAAATCCGCGCCAGCCTGGACGGCTTCCAGGCTGTTGCCGGAACGGATACTGTCGTGCAGTCGCCGTTCATTGACTTTATGGGCGACAACGGCAGTGCCGTCGCCCGCGTCTGGCTGACCACCCCGGAGGCGCTGCGCTTCCGTATGGATCGTACCAGCACGTTCGGGCTGGCGGGGGTGGCGTTTGAAGACCTGCTGGCAAGCGGCGTGGCCGAAGGTGTCTTCCCGGCTATCCTGAATTACAAGTTAGGGCTGCCCATCCAGCCGGGACAGGGTGAACTGGCGCTGCGCTGGCGAATCGAAAGCGCCAGCGGCGTGGTTACTGAAGTGACGACCGGGCTGAACGAACCGCTGGTCACCACGCTGGAAGCGCCGGAAGGCAACTACGCCATTAACGTGGCCGTCATCGGTGCGAATGTGGATAGACCACGCAGCGGCGCGGCGGTCGCGCTGTTTGCGCCCACGCCTTCCCCCACGCCCGTGCCAACAGCTACACCGACACTGACTCCCAGCCCGACAGCCTCACCCGCGCCGGTTGTGGTGCAGCCCACGCAGGCCGCCGCTCCGCCGGCTGCGCCGGGAGCCGGCAGCATCAGCGTTGGCAACTTTGAATACGGCGGCCATGTAACCAGCACCAGCAGTGAAACCGCCGCCGCCGCTATGCGCCGCGCCGGCATGAACTGGATGAAAGTCCAGATTCGGCACAACAGTGGTATGTCGCCCGGTGTTGCCGCCGAACACATTAACGGCGCGCGGGCGCGCGGCTTCAAAATTCTGCTGGCGGTGGTCGGCAGCCCTAGCGAACTCGGCTCCGGCGGGCAGAGTTATATCCAGCAGTTCGCGCAGTTCCTCGGCGGCGTGGCTGCTCTGGGGCCAGATGCGATTGAAGTCTGGAACGAACCCAACATTGACCGCGAATGGCCGACCGGACAGATCAGCGGGGCGACTTTTGCCAGTATGTTGCAGGCCGCCTACCCGGCGATCAAAGGTGCGAACGGCAGCGTGATGGTCATCAGCGGCGCGCCCGCGCCCACCGGCGCGGAAGGCGCTTTCCCCGGCCAGGTTGTTAATGACGACCGCTTCATCCGGGATTTTGTAGCGGCGGGCGGTCTGAACGCCGTTGACTGCGTGGGCGCGCACTATAACGAGGGCATCGTTGGCCCCAACCAGCGCAGCGGCGACCCGCGTGACAGCTACTATACCCGCTACTTCTGGGGCATGGTGGATACCTACTGGAAC
>JARKOK010000320.1 GCA_029975765.1 Aggregatilineales bacterium | reverse complement strand
GCCCGCGCCGCGCACCGCGTCGGCCAGCCTGTCCATGAAAGCCTGGAAGCCGCCCTCAAAAATACCCAGCCGCACCGAGCGCGTGTAAATCCGCGCCCACATCCAGGCCATATTCACATCCTGGTAGCGGTCGGCAAACTTACCAATCAGCAGGGGCCGCCACAGGCGGTTATAGGCTTCGTCACCCATCACGCGCCGCATCCAGTGGTCGGCGGTATGTTGTTCCAGCGCGCGCCAGTTCTTCGTGATGAACTTCAGGTACACACCCGCCAGCCCCAGACGAAACAGGCTGACCAGCGACAGCGGCAGTTTGAGCGTCGAGGCATTCATCTCTGAACGGTAAATTTTGCCGTCAATCCAGTAGCTGGTTTTGGGGCGCGGGAACAGCACTTTGTCCGCGCCGCCGATTTCCGCCGCCAACCGGAGCACGTCCTGATCCGTTTCAAACCAGTGATGGTAGAACTTTTCCAGCGACCAGTCCCAGCCTTCATCCCGGAAACCGGCAGCCAGCCCGCCCACTTCCGGCTCAGCCTCAAAGATTTCGACATGATGGCCGGCGCGCGCCAGGTCCCAGGCGGCGGCCAGTCCTGCCGCGCCCGCGCCAATGATGGCAATAGAAAGGTTAGCTTTTGTTGTCATAGGTCAGGTCTGAAATCCGTGATAGCTTTTAACGAAACGCTTTCGGCCAGTGCTGCCCGCTCCTGTGGTTGATCAACAGTAATAAGGGCAAACCCTAGCTGCTTTGCCAGCATGACATAGATTGAGTCGTAAACGGCGAGTTGATGCTTCACACCAATCCTAAAAGCATCGTCCAGCAGCTTTTTGACTGGTGCGCGTTTTAAGGGGAGTGATCGTAAATCCTTGACAAGCTGCTCCGCTTGCGATTGAGGCATTCCGAAAAAACGGACTTGCTTCCAAACGACATTGGTACACTCAATCAGGCAAAATTCGGGAACGATCAGACGATCTGTTGATTTGAGTGAATTAAAGAGTACCTGTACATTGGGCGTGAAGGGTTGGAGAATAAGACGTTGTATAACAACACTGGCGTCAACAATGTAGGAAGCCATTAACGCTCCCGATCTTCACGCAGCAGCTCGGTTGTTGAAGGAGCATTCGGCGGCGGAGTCCACATATTACGATCAATCGAGGCATATACTTCTTCTAATGTCCTGCCTTCGTCAGCTTCAGATTCAGCCATTTCAAACACACCGAGAAGTTGTTCCATACGCCGATCAACGGCCTGGTCAATCATCCTTATCAATTCCTCGAACGTCAGGTTCGCAATGGTAGCCATCCCATTTCCTCCCATGCTGATACTGCTATTGTACGCTAATCAGCAATCCATATCGTCCCAACATTTCTGCCCAACGTGGAGGAGATGCATGGACACTCCGTGTACCGACGGGTCTTTCGCCAGCCGGTAGTTCAGATCAATCCAGGCCTGAATGATTTCGGGTGAAGCCGTGCGATAAAGCTCACCATTCACCAGATTAGTGAGACCTTCGACGGCGATCACCGCCCCGGTCTGAAAACCAACACTTTCAATCAAAGGAACCACTTCCGTTGGATGGGCAAAATAGGCATCAGTAAAATAGGCATCGGAGTCTGGTCTGTTGATACCCGTGCGAAGGAGTTCGTCACATTCCTCGGCGTGTTCGACAATCCAGGCACGATCTTTAACGGCGGCATCAAGCACTGCCGCATACCGTCCGATGAAAGCGGCAAAACACACGCCGCCGGGACGCAGAACGCGCCATGCCTCAGCAACCGCCTGTTGCCGTTCTTCAGGGGTGAGCAGGTGATACAGCGGTCCCATCAGCAGTACCGCGTCAAACGTGTTGTCAGCAAAATGGCTCAGATCGGTGGCGCTACCATGAACATAATCCGAAAGGGAGACGCCGGCTTCACGCGCCTTATCCTGAGCGAAGGTCAGATTGCCCTGCGACAGGTCGAACAGGGTGATGTCATACCCTTCTTTCGCCAGCGCAATCGCGTACCGGCCAGGGCCACCGCCAATATCCAGGATGCTGGCGGGTGCTGGTGGCAAATATTCCTTGAGTGCCTTCCATGTCAGGGCAAATTCCATTGGGTGGCGCTCCAGGCGTCCCCACTCCATTTGTGAATGAGTATCATAATGCCGTTCTATTGCGGACATACACATTTTTTCACTGCGTCGCTATGTTAGCAGATCAGACCATCCAGCTTATCTCTGTCTCTATCTAGCCGCCAACCGCCAGCCGCTAATCCCCCACTGCTTTGGTTTCCAGTTCGCGCGCATGGGTGATGGCCGACCAGCCCAATCCCTGCCGGATAAGATAATAGAAGCCTAACACGGTCGCGGGCAGCCATACAACAACATGCGTCACCAGCGCGAAGGCTTTGGCCTGCTCGCGCGGCACGCCGACGGCTATCAGCGCCAGCCCGCCGAAATATTCAAAGATACCAATCTGCCCCGGTGAGGCCGGAATCAGGCCCGCCAGATTAACCATGCCCACCGCCAGCAGCATGACCGGATAGCCCAGGCGCAGGCCGAAGGCCGCCGCGACCAGCCAGTAAACCACCGCATGAACCAGCCAACTGGCAAACGAAGCAAACACTGCGCCGGCTAAATCCTTCGGGCTGCGCAGGCTTTCCAGACCGCTGAGAATCCCCTCGCCGATGTGGTCAACCAGTTTTGCCAGCCGCGCGGGCAGCAGTCGTTCCACCAGCCGCAGCGCGGCGCGCATCCAATCCGGGCGAAAGGCCAGCGCAAAGAAGAGCGCCACCGCAACCAGAAACACCACCGAAGCGACATTCACCATCGCCTGAATTTCCGGCGACGACACATCCACAAATCGCAGGGCGACGATAATGAACGTCAGCATCACCAGGCCATCAAAGACACGCTCGACCACGACCGTCGTGGCAGACTTTGCCATTGGAATCCGGTCATGATGTTGCAGCAGCACCACCCGCAGTACTTCGCCGCTGCGGAACGGATACACGTTGTTACCCATGTAGCCGATCATCACCAACTGTGACAGATAACCCAGCGGCACATGGCCCACCGCGCGCAGCAGAAAACCCCAGCGCCACGCGATCAGCACCACCGACAGGATAAAAACCAGCACCGCCAGCGCCAGCAGCGGCAGATTCACCTGCCGGATATAACCCAAAACAGCGTCCAGTTCCAGATTGCCAAAGGCCAGCCACAGAAAAACCAGACTGATACCGATTCCCAGGGCGACCAGCACCCATTTATTGATCCGCATAATCCTCTGACCACTTCGGAAAAGCCGCCGCCATTGTAGCAGTTTTTGAAATGACGCCTAGACTGATTAACCTGCAGCTGCCACAAATCGCACTTGTGTTCTAGTCCGGGCGGGGTACAATGAGAGACAGCGTCGTGCTGCTGGCGGCAGCGTAACTTGAGTTTTTATACCCGTTTCGAGTACACTATGCTTAAAGTCTGAACCAACTCCGGGAGCGACCGATGACTGATCACTCTTCTGAAGACCCCAAGTGGCTGGACGAATTTGAAGACCTGGCAAACCGCGAACTGGAAGATGGCTCGTCGTGTGAACAGGTTCATCCGGTCGTGGAGCGGTGGTTTCAGCAGTTGATGGAAGGCGAACCACCGGAGTCACGGGATTCCGTGATGCAGGCGATGGCCTGCCTGTCAACCGAAATCCTGTACAATTCACCCGATAATCTGGTCGAGGGTCTGGCGGAGCACATGAGCGAGGACGATCTCGCCACATGGATCGAGCATATCCTGCTGATAGGCCGCGCGTTTGAAATCGCGCTGCGCAACGGTGACCTGGACGATCTTTAACTATCCCACCAGCGGAAACCTTCCGGCAGATTGTCCATCCCCGGCGCACGACCGCCGTCATCTACCAGCGGCGGCGGCGGCGGCGCGGCATCCGGCGCGCGGTAGACCAGCGCCGGCGCGCGCTCATAAGCCGGGCGCATCTGCACCGAACCCTGCACGATCACAGCCCCCAGACCAAACAGCAGCGCCGCCAGATTCAGCACCCAGCCCACACCAGGCAGCGATGCCAGCAGCGCCAGCACGATCAGCCCGACGATCAGGCTGAGGTACGTCACCCGCTGGCTGCCATCGTCACCGACCGCCACGCGCACCAGCCAGCGCCCGATGAACAGCGCCGTTAATACCCGGCTGACGAACCACGC
>JARKOK010000316.1 GCA_029975765.1 Aggregatilineales bacterium | reverse complement strand
TAGAAGGCGCTGTACAGAAAGGTATCACCGCGCGCGCCGAAATAACCGCGCCAGTACAGAAAATTCGGAATCTCCAGCGATTGAACCAGCATCGCCAGCGGCACGGAATCCGGCAGGGTGCTGATGGGCGGCGGGTGAAAGCCGGGTATCCACAGCACATCGTTGAGGTAGTGCGACAGGATCAGGATGTCGGGTTCCACCGGGTAGGACTGCAAATGATCCCATTCGTCATCGGTATCCCAGCCCGGCTGCGCCACAATATTCACCGCGTAACCCGCGCCCAGCCGCGCGCCCAGCCGGTGCGCAAAAATGCCGTCCACCGACTCGATGCCCTGCCCGGCCACAAACGAATCCCCGACCACCAGCACCCGCCGGATGCTGTCAGGAAGCTGCAAATCGGGTTCGTAGTCCCGGTATTCCAGCGAGTTGAGCGGCTGCCAGTAACGCTCTTTCCAGCGTTTAAACATGCGGGTCACACCTACACCGTCGGACATCACCAGGAACAGGTGCATCAGCACTTCGATCAGCAGCACGATGACAACCAGCGTGGTGACGGACAGCATCAGACCGGTCAGCCGGCTGCCCTGCAGGCGGCTGCCGATGGCGCGCAGTTCGGTTTCGGTCATGCCTACCGATACGAAGAACAGCAGCATCCACAGAATAAAGAACAGGTAAAAATCCTTGACCGGCTGGGGTTCCAGCGCCGCTTCCCACAGAAAGACCCCCAGCACCAGCCCGACCAGCAGCAGCAGCCAGATCAGCATCACGCGGCGGCGGCGGATCACCGCCAGCCGGTTCTTCAGCGGGTGGTTCAGCAGGGTTAAAACGGTCAGTCCCCAGACGAGCGCCAGGATCACCGTCAGCGGCAGCGTCCAGGCGTCCGGGCCGATGTTGAGAAAACCCAGCGTCACAATCCCGGCGGGGATCAGCCACAGCACGGCTCGGCGGTTCAGCATGATATATGCCCTGGTTCAGCGTTTGACAATGATCTGTAGAATGCCGGGGCCATGCACGCCCTTGACCATAATCATCTCAATATCGCCGGTACGCGACGGCCCGGTGATGAGGGCCACGTTGGCCGGGTCGCGCAGCGTGGGGGAATCGTTCGCCCGTTCCCGCGCCAGCCACGCTTCCAGATGCGGCACAAGCTGGTCAAGCGTGAGGACGGCGATATGCACCGGCGGCAGAATCGTCGGCAGGCGGCCTTTGCCCGGCGCAGTGCTGACGATCAGCGTGCCGGTCGCGGCGGCAGCGGCATCCACACCGGTCAACCCAACCGGCACCTCCCGGATGGCCTCAATCGTTTCGGCGCGGAATTCGTCGTGCATGGCGGGAACGGTGATACGAATGCCCGCCTTCTCCAGAGCTTCGCGCAGCCCTTTGACCGGAATATGGGCGAAATCCCACGCCAGGATGTGTTCGGCGTGGTGCTGCTCGCTCAGCAGTTGCAGAATTTTTTTACGCGCGGCGGCGTCACCTTTCACCACAAACACCTGTCCCAACAGGCGTTCGACCTCGGCGGAAAACCGCGCCAGCAGCGCGTCCGGCGTGGGGTCGTCAAGGGCGATCATCGGGCGATAAACGGTCGGGCGCGGCGGGGCATCCGGGAAGGGCTGGCGCGCGGCGCGCAGTTTGTTGAGGATGGACTCGCGGGAAGACATGGTGGTTGCCTCAGTCGTGTTTGCCGGGCAAATTGTCCCTCATTCGCCGCGATTTGTAAAATGATTATTCCAACTCGCGCCCGCGCAGCAGCGCGTACAGCACCAGCAGCCCCAGCACGATATGCAGCGCCATAACGACCGTACCCTGTAACATCCCGGCAAGCTGCGATACGACGTAGGCGATCACGAACAGATACAGCCCCCAGCGCCGCCCCAGCCACAGACCCACCGCGCCCACACCCGCCGCCGCCGTGCTGATGAGGAACACGTAATACGGCCACAGCGGGGCTTCCGGGCTGCGGTAATAAATGCCCAGCCCGCCGGTGGCATACTCAAAAATCGCGTACAGATTGGCGGCGATCAGCACCGCCAGCCAGATGCCGAGGCAGCCCATGCGGCGGCGCTCGGTGTGTTCGGCAGTCGCCATTATGCCCTCTCTCCCATAACAAAACCGGCTGTGATGGTTCCACCATAGCCGATTTGTGTAAGTATTCTATTGACGGCTGACCGTTTTTGATCGTTACTTTCTGACCAGCACGAAGATGCGCGGATTGAGTCCCCCCTGCGCCACGCGAATCACCTGCTCGGTCGCCCAGTGCGGCGAGTCGTCCAGCAGCGACTCCATTAATCGGACTTCGTGCGAGATGATGACGCAGCGCCCGCCCGGTTTCAGCACTCGCGCCGCCTCGCGCAGCACCGCCGGATAGAGTTCCACGTTGCCCTCGTGTGAGCCGACCAGATGACCGAACGGCAGATCGGCGCAGATGGCGTCCACGCTTTTAGCGGCCACCGGCAGGTCACGGGCGTCACCGCGATTCAGTTTGATTTTGTCCGCCAGCCCGGCAGCCTCGACATTGCGGCGGGCGCAGTCCAGCGCCGATTCATCCTCGTCATAGCCGACGGCGCTCTGAGCGTCCTCCTGCGCCAGCCGTTCGATCAGCAGCGTGGCTGTGCCGCACAGCAGATTCAGGAATACGTCGTCCGGTTTAGGCTGGGTCAGGAAGGCCATCGCGCTGGCAATCGTGGCGTTCAGCGCGCCTTCGCGGTTGCAGACACGCCAGGCGCGGGTCGCCAGCGGGCGCGGCGACAGGCGCAGCAGCGCCTCCCACGCGCCGTCCTCACCCGGTGGATGCCGCAGCCGAATGAGCAGATCGCCTTCGTCCGGCGCCGGTTCCAGGCCGGCAGCCTTTGCCAGTTCGTCACGCAGGCGCTTCATCACCGACGATTCCGACCCCGCCGCATTGATGTGCAGCGTGCGGTAAGCCTCCGGCGGCGACAGATCACGGATGGCCCTGATCTGGTTCAGCAGCGCCGTGAAGTGCTGGTGGCCGAGCAGCGCCTTGGGACGCGGCACGGCGAAGTGCTGGACGGCGTATACGGCCTGCACCGTCTGTAAGGTTGTCAGTTGGTAAGGGTTGCCCACGTAGGTAAAACGCATTTCGCCGGGGCGCTCGCCTTTATCCAGCCGTTCGAAACGGTCATCAAAGCGGCGGCGCAGTTCGCTGGCGGCGATACGCTCCAGCCCTTCGGCCACATCGGCCACAAATACCGCTTCGGGTATCTCCGGCGCGGGCGCGGATTTCGGCGTTAGTGATTTGGCCGGACGCGGCGCGGGCGGCTGGCCGCGCGGCAGATCGGTGCGCCGGAAGTTAGGGCGCTGCGGGCGGGACTGTGGTAAGCGGCGCGGGGGTTGAGTCATCGTAAATAATCCATTTTAGGCTGTACCAGAAAATAGGTTAATCCCATGTAGACCAGTTGGAACATCACACCGCTGACCGAAGCGTTGTCCAGACTGAGCGCGATGTTAAACGCGAAACCGATGAACATGCCGTAAAACGCCAGCCGGTACCAGCGCCACAGGCCAACGGCGCATACCACGCCGAACAGACTCCAGACCAGCACCAGATAGCTGCCCTGTTCCAGGCTGCGAATCACGGACAGGACGTTAGCGACGAAAAAGAAGATCAGCCACCCGCTGAGTAAATTGCCGCGTTCGCGCTGAAGCGGCGGGGGCGGCTCGGATAAATAACCCATCGGCTGCCTACCTGCCAGCATGATTGATGGCAGGGATTATACCGTGTCGGGGAGCCGCTATCGAATTCCGCTATAAATACTGCAAGACGCTGTGCGGGTGACGCCGCCGCAGCGCCCGGTACTGCCAGCAGATCACCAGCAGAATTGGCAGCGCCAGCAGCGCCATCAGGAATGAGATTTCCAGCGGCGCCAGTTCCAGCCCCGCCAGCGGGAACGACAGCAGATCAAGCACCTTGACATGCAGTACGTAAAATACCAGCGCCGACTGGCCGAGCAGCGCCGTCACGCGGAACGGCAGCCAGCCGTTCACCCGCTCAAAGCGGGTGTGCAGCCAGATCAGCCCGAAGGCGAGGCCCAGATACAGCAGCAGATAGGCCAGATCGGGGGGATGTTTGGTAAAGATGATGCGCCGCGCGGTGTACAGGTTGCCAAAGTCATCATTGGTGATGATGATCAGCCACAAGCCAATGAGCAGAATCGCCATGCTGCGGCTGTAGGCTTTCAGATTGATCTGGCGCAGGCTGACCGCATACCCGCTGACATACCCCAGCAGGATCACCGCCAGCCAGGGCAGCAGCGGGAACTCCACGCTCCACACGGTATCATGGGGGGCCAGCAGCAGGGCGTACAGCATCGAGGGCTGTTCCGGCCTGCCCTGCACGTAATAAATGAGCTGCGTACCAAACAGCAGCGCCAGCATCAGCGTGATCAGCCAGGCCAGATGCAGCCGACGCAGCACAGACAGCGCGATCAGGCTGAGGCCAATCGCCGTCAGCACCGAAATCCGTTGTCCATACGTGCCGGGCGCCAGGTCCAGATTGACGAACCCAAATTCCAGCGCGATCAGCACCAGCCCGCGCACGATCAGAAAGCGCGTGATCTGCCACTCGCTCCAGCCCCGCTGGCGGCGGGAGGCGATAAACAGCGGCAGGCTGAAGCCGGCCAGCAGGAAGAAAATGGGGGTAGCGGCCTGGAGAATGAAACCAATCCGGCTCTGCGGGGTGGATAAATCGGGTACGATCAGGTTGTCCCAGCCAAACGCGACCCGGTAATCCAGATCGGGCAGTCGCCAACTGCTGTGGCTGAGCAGCATTGCCAGCAGGGCGTAGCCGCGCACGATGTCCAGCGCGGTCAGACGTACAGGTTTGTCTAACGTGTTACTCATTACTGCCGTACAATTTCAAATATTACCAACACGTCCCCATCATAACCGCTCTGGCGCAGCCCGACAACCGTAAATTATAGGAAATTGGTGGGATAGGGCGGGAGACACAGAGATGACGCATGAAATCGCAGTCCGTCCCCATGTCTTCGTGCGCGGCTGAGAAGAGGAGTAAAGCCCGGCTCATTGAAACACCGCCGTTTCAGGCAACTGACCCGCAACCGGCTGAATTTTTGCGCCGTGTGGCAGGAGCGTTATAATCATCACTTATCCTGTCCCGCGACTTACTACGACGTTTTTCATGCCCAGAAACATTTTTTAGGAGGAGTCCCTTGTCATCGCTCGTCTTAACCATCACCGAGACGCTGCGGTATCGCGGCGCGCTTGGTCAATGGAGCTGGGTGCTGCACCGGATCAGCGGTCTTGGCGTGG
>JARKOK010000283.1 GCA_029975765.1 Aggregatilineales bacterium | reverse complement strand
TTTTTTAACTGGACGGACAGCGTGGGGTCGCGCAGTTCCCCGGCCACCACCCGCCGCACGTAACCTTCAATGCTCAGGTGATGGCGGTGGCGGTCGTAACCCGGCAGCATCCCCCCGGCGACTTCGCCGCGCAGGTTGAGCCGGCGCACCAGTTCGCGCCGCGCGTCATATAATTTGCTGCCCAGGCCGAGGCCGCGATAATCGGGATGCACGCTCAGGTCGCCGCCGTACAGCCATTCACCGCGCGGGTTGTGATGGCCGAACCAGCCGTTGTCCACAATTTCGAGGAAGGTGTGCGGCTTATGCAGCGCCTCCCAGTTAATCCGAAACGTGCTGGTCGAACCGGCGACCACCCATTTATCGTGGGTGTGTGCCAGCGCGGTAAACTGGCCGTCCGGGAACAATTCAATATGCCGGAGATAATGCTCGGTATGCAGCAGTTCTTCATCGGTAAGCGTGGGGAAAATGGCGCGCTGCATCTGCGCCAGGCGTTTCGCGTGGGTACGGTCGGTATTGACGACGTGGACTGCCGCCGGGCTGGTGATCATGGTATGCCTCCGATATAAGTCGTCTTGGTTTCCAGATAATCTTCCAGTCCTTCCTGGCCGCACTCCCGGCCCAGGCCGCTCTGTTTCATGCCGCCAAACGGCGCTTCCGGCGCGGCGGGCAGCCAGTCGTTGATGCACACCATGCCGAACTGTAAGTCTTCGCTCATCTTCACCGCTGTATTCAAGTCGTTGGTCAGCACGAAGGCTGTCAACCCGTATTCCGTTTCGTTTGCCATGCCAAGCACCTCCTCGGTATCACTAAAGGGAATCACCGGTAACACTGGGCCAAAAATCTCGTCGCGGTACAGCCGCATGTCGCGGGAAACATGGGTCATAACAGTCGGGGCGTAGAAGTAGCCGCGTTCCAGTTCCGCCGGGGGCGCGCCGCCGGACAGCGTTTCCGCCCCCTGGCTGACGGCTTCCGCCACCAGCGCCGCGACGCGGTCGCGTTGCACGGCGTTAATCAGCGGCCCGACCTCGATACCCGGCTGCAAGCCGTCGCCCACCCGCAGCCCGCGTGACAGCGCCGCCACCCGGTCAATAAATTCCTCAACCACCTGGCTGTGAACCAGAAACCGCTGCGGCGCGACACACGCCTGCCCGCAGTTGCGATACTTCCACGTCACGGCGTTTTTCGCCGCCTGCTCCACATTCACATCCGGGAATACGATAAACGGCGCGTTGCCGCCCAGTTCCAGCGCCAGCCGCGTGACGGTTCGGGACGCGCCATCCATCAGCAGCTTGCCCACGCGGGTGCTGCCGGTGAAACTGATCTTCCGCACGCGGGGATCGTCCAGCATCACCTGGGCCATCGCCGCCGGATCGCCGTTGATGACGTTGACCACGCCGGGCGGCGCGCCGGACTCATGCAGCGCTTGCGCCAGCAGCATGGCCGAACGCGGCGTGTACTCCGAAGGGCGGCCCACGACGGTGCAGCCCGCCGCCAGCGCCGCCGCCCACGCGCGCACCACGTTGTAGATAGGAAAGTTCCAGGCGGTGATGGTACCCACCACGCCGAGCGGCTGGTGCGTCACGGTGATGCGCCGCCCCGGCAGACGCGCCGGGATGGTGCGCCCGTAAGCCCGTTTGCCCTCTTCCGCGAACCAGATGAGATAGTTAGCGGCGCTGCGCCACTCCGCCAGCGACTCGCTGTAGGGTTTGCCACATTCTTCGGTGGTGATGACGGCCAGCCGTTCGGCGCGTTCCAGCAGCCAGTTGGCGGCTTTCAGCAGCACGTCGGCGCGCTGGTAGGGGGTAAGTTTCGACCACGCGGGGAAAGCCGCCGCCGCCGCGTTCACCGCCGCGCAGGCATCGTCGGCGGTGCCAAACGGCACATCCATCAGGACGGCTTCGGTGGCCGGGTTGACCAGCGGCCACGTCCCGCCGCCCAGCGCATCCTGCCATTCTCCGTTAATCAACTGCCTGAACTGCCAATCGGTCACAATCGCTCCTGTTCGTGAATCAGTAAAACGGCTGGACGCCGGGCGCGAGGTACAGTTCACCCACGCCAACAACGGTCAGCCGCCGTTTAAAAGCCGCCAGTCAGAATAATTTGGTGAGATGAATACGAAAAGTCGTTACGCAGGGGAGCAGGCTGGAATGACGACGCACGAAGTACGGGGGTCTGCCAGGCTTGGTATCGTTCATAGTAGCACCTGTGGAGGCGGTTGCATCCTCAAAACTGGCGGGGGAGGGACAGTCCCTCCCCACCTCAACTTAAAATGTTTCCATGAAATTTAATTTACATACAAGCGCAGACAAAAGGCTTGTGGCGCTCTTGCCAACGATTGTAACAACTTTTTGTCTATTCTAAACAAGAGTTTGCATTTGTTAAAAATATCACATTGATACCTTCTTAAGCCTTGGGCGGAATTATCCCCATCTTTGTCATTTCCTGACCGCCCGTTATCTGCCGGTATGCAAAACTAAGGGGGTGGGAGTATCATTGAAAACGCTTCCGTTCATCACCATTAAAAAAGGGATTTTCTATGTCATTTTCGGACACTTTCGTATGGGGCGCGGCGGCAGCCTCCTATCAGGTTGAAGGCGCGGCGCTGGAAGATGGCAAGGGCTGGTCGGTGTGGGATATGTTCTGCCGCAAGGAAGGCACCATCTGGCGCGGGCAGAATGGCGACGTGGCCTGCGACCATTACCACCGCTACAGGGAAGATGTCGCCCTGATGCAGTCCGTCGGGCTGAAGGCGTACCGCCTGTCTGTCTCGTGGCCGCGTGTGCTGCCGGAAGGGCGCGGCGCGGTCAACGACAAAGGGCTGGAATTCTATGACCGGCTGATTGACGAACTGCTGGCCGCCGGCATCGTGCCCTATGTCACGCTGTTCCACTGGGACTACCCCTATGCCCTGTACGTGCGCGGCGGCTGGCTGCATCCCAACAGTTCGGACTGGTTCGCCGATTACACCCGCGTCATCGTGGATAAACTCTCCGACCGGGTGCGCCACTGGATGACGCTCAACGAGCCGGAATGTTTTATCGGGCTGGGGCATCAGCTCGGCGTTCACGCGCCGGGGGACAAGCTGGGCTGGCGCGAAGTGCTGCGGGCCAGCCATAACGCGCTGCTGGCGCACGGCAAGAGCGTACAGGTTATCCGCGCCGCCGCCAAATCGCCGGCGATCATCGGCTACGCGCCGGTGGGCAGCGTGGCTTATCCGGCCACTGACAGCCACGCCGACATCGAAGCCGCGCGTAAGGCCATGTTCAGCGTGCGGGATAAACGGCTGTTTAACAATGTCTGGTTTGCCGACCCGATTTTCTTCAAGCAGTATCCGGCGGACGGGCTGGCGCTGTTCGGGGCTGAAGCGCCGGAAGTTGGCGCGAACGATATGGACATCATTGGACAGCCGATTGATTTTTACGGCGTGAATATTTATCAGGGCGTGCCGGTGCGGGCGGGCGCGGACGGCCAGCCGGAGGTGGTGGAACATCCCCAGGGCCACCCGCAGACGGCTTTCCGCTGGTTCGTCACGCCGGACTGCCTGCGCTGGGGGCCGCGCTTCCTGTATGAGCGTTACAAGCTGCCGGTCATCGTCACGGAAAACGGCATGTCCAACGTGGACTGGGTAGCGGTGGACGGCAAGGTGCATGACCCGCAGCGCATTGATTACACCACCCGCCATTTACGCGCGCTGCATCAGGCCGTCGAGGATGGCACGGACGTGCAGGGGTATTTCCACTGGTCTATCATGGACAACTTTGAATGGGGCGAAGGCTTCAAGGAACGTTTCGGCCTGGTGTATGTGGACTTCGACACCCAGGAACGCATCCCGAAGGACTCCGCCGCCTGGTACAAAAACGTGATCGAAACCAACGGCGAATGCCTGCTGTAAGCGCCGCTGCGCTGTAAATCAGATGTAGGGGTACGGCGACCGTGCCCCTACCGTTTTATGACCCCCGGCCATTCATCTCTGCGTCTTTGCCTCTTTGCGCCTTTGCGTTACGTTTTTTGCCTTACGCTTTTCCCCGCGCGGCCCACCGGCTGGCAAAATCGGTCAACAGGCGCACGCCGTAACCGGTCGCGCCCTTCGGTACATATGGCACATCACCCATTGTGGACATCACGCCGGCCATATCCACATGCGCCCAGGCCGGATAATCCACAAAATGTTTAAGGAACACAGCCGACGTGCCAACGCCGCCCATGCGCCCGCCGGTGTTTTTAAGGTCTGCCGTCTGCGACTCCAGCGCCTTTTCATATTCGGGGAACAGCGGCAGCGGCCACACCCGCTCCGCCGTAAAGTCCGCCGAGGCCAGCAGCGTATCGCGCAGCCTATCGTCGGTGCTGAATACCCCCGCCGCGATGCCTTCACCCAGCGCGACCACACACGCGCCGGTCAGCGTGGCGATGTCCACCACCGCCGATGGTTGGTAGCGGCTGGCGTACACCAGCGCGTCGGCCAGCAGCAGGCGGCCTTCCGCGTCGGTGCTGATGACTTCAATCGTTACGCCGTTGCTGGCGGTGATAACATCCTGCGGGCGGTAGGCGTGGCCGCTGATCATGTTGTCCGCCGCCGGAATCAGCCCGACGACGTGCAGCGGCAGTTTCAGGCCGGCAATCGCGCCCAGCGCGCCGATGACCGCCGCGCCGCCGGACATATCACCTTTCATCGTCACCATGCCCTCGGCGGTTTTGATGCTGTAGCCGCCGGTGTCAAAGGTGACACCCTTGCCGACCAGCACCACCGTTTCCAGATCGTCGCGCCCGGCGTTGTGTTCCAGAATGATGAAACGCGGCGGCGTATCGCTGCCCTGCGCCACACCCAGCAGCGCGCCCATCTTCAGCACTTCCATCTGCCTGCGTTCCAGCACTTCCACCTTAAGGCCGACCGTCTGCGCCAGTTCGGCGGCGACCTGCGCCATGTAAGCCGGGGTGCAGATATTCGGCGGCAGATTCGCCAGATCACGCGCGATTTCCACACCGGCGGCCACCGCCATACCGGCCTGAATACCCGCCGCCGCGCGTTCGTCCTTTTCATCCAGCACCACCAGATCGAGCCGTTTGGGGAAGGCTTCCGGTTTCTGGCCGGATTTCTGCCCGCGATAGTCGTACAGCGCCATCAGGCTGCCTTCGGTGATCGCCCGCGCCGCGTCCTCGATGGCGATGCTCCCCGCGCCGTGTATCACGCTGGCAACGTGCGCCGCTTTGAGGTCGCGCGCTTTCAGAATCGCGTGCGCCGCCGCCCGGCGCACGCCATCAATCGTCAGTTTCTCCGGCGCACCCAGACCCACCAGAATCACGCGCCGCGCGGGGATAACACCCTGCGGGTACAGCACCGCCACCTGACCGGCCTGGCCGGTGAAATCACCGTCCTTGATCAGCGCGCGAAGCGCCCCGTTAAGCGCCTTGTCCACCGTATCGGTCGCGCCGTTCGGGTCGGTCACGCCTTCAAACAGGTTCACGATGATGGCGTCGGCGGCATACGATTCCAGCCGTCCGGCGGCTGCCTGAATATCCATGAGATTTGCTCCATTAGCTCCAGAGTTGAAAGGCAGGATTCTATCCCAGCAGCGCCGCGCCGCCTAGCAGCCATTGGCCTTATTGGTGATGGTTGGGGCGGTAGGAATACGGTTGAAAGGGGAAGTTAAGGGACAGGCTTCTAATTCGCTGGCTGACTCAACTGCCCGATGAGGGCTACGGCCTGCGCAACACCATCTTCAGCGCGGATTTTTGCGCCTAGCTCAGCCGCGCGGCGGTGCATCGCCGCATCTGAAACGGCCTGCGAAATGGCTTCCGCCAGTCGTTCGGCTGTCAGTCGCTGTCTTGGAATGGGTGCTGGCCCAACTCCCAATTCAGCCACTCGCCGCGCCCAGAACGGTTGATCAGCCATGAAGGGAATGAGAATGGACGGCACACCAGCACGCAGCCCGGCGGCGGTGGTTCCGGCCCCGCCGTGATGGACGACTGCTGCCATCTGCGGGAACAGCCAGCTATGTGGCACGGCGCGCAGCATGTACACGGTGTCTGGCAGCGCGGAAGGCCTCATACCTCCCCAACCACTAGCAATTACCCCACGCTGGCCCGCCAGCGCCAACGCCTTTAAAGTCAACTGAGTGACAAGTTCCGGGTTGCGGCTGCCCATGCTGCCAAAACCGACATATACCGGTGGTGGCCCGGCGTGTAGAAAATCAACCAGATCGGGCGGCGGTTGCCAGTCGGCAGGTGGATCCAGGAACCAGTAGCCGGTGACATGATTGAGATCATCCCAGTCGTCAGGGCGCGGCAGTACATGCTGGCTGTAGCCATAAAGAAGCGGAACGCGCTTCTGCTGTAAGGATCGAAACGGCCCCCAGAATGATGCTGGTGGCATCCCCAGCGCCTGCCGGGTGACCGCATCGCCCATCCGCGTGCTTTGCCACAGTACCTGCCGGGTGATGTGAAACGACAGGCGATTAAGTGCCCTGGTTGGCAGCGGCCTGGGGAAAATGGGGCCAGCGAAATAGCGAGTCGGCGTTAGCGGCAGATAGTGAGCCTGAACCACCGGAATCCGGAGCTTGTCGGCTATCGAAAAGGTTCCGCCCAACCCACCCATGCCTGTCACGATCAGATCAATATCCTGACGTAAAGCGGGAATTTGCGCGGTCAAGGTCTGTGCCTGGCGTTTCATCTCCTGCCGCATTCGGGCAAAAACCCTGAGGGCATTACCGCTTTCAAGCGTATGCCGCCACTCGTCATTTTGCAGCAGCGCTTCGACACTTATGCCAGTCGAATGAAATTCCAGTCCGGCCTCACTGACCAGCGATGCAAAATCGTCGCTGGTGAGAAAACGAACACCGTAACCGGCTGCTTTCAGCCCTTTCCCCAGCGCCACGTAAGGCTGGACATCACCCCTGGAACCTGAACTCAATATAGCGATTTTCACGATGGTTCATTCCCCACACCATCCAGCAGCAGATCGGTGATGAAATCCGGCAGCGTCTCCCACTGGGCTTCCAGTGTTGGGTCGCCCATCACATGCTGTACCATTAAGCCGAGCATCAGACTGGACAGTACCCGCAGCGTCAGGCCGATGTTTGTGGGCTGGATAAGCCGCTGGTCGGCCCACTGCTGAAACCGGGTTTCCATCAGACTAAGCGTGGGTTCTAACACTTGCTGATAATAGAGCGTGCGCAGTTCGGAATTAACCATCATCTCGGAAACGATGATGCGGAATAAGGCGAAGTTATCCTGTTTTAAGATGGACAGTGGATGGCGCAGGTAAGTTTTTAAAAAGCCACGCACATCGGTGGTATCGGTTAGCAGCGTAACCGCTGCATCCTGCTGCACAGCCTCCTTCATGCGTTCGAAAATCGCCAGCAGCAGGGCGGTTTTGTTGTCGAAATAGTTGTAAATCGTGCCATCGGCCAGGCCAGCCGCCCGCGCAATATCCCTGATAGTCGTTGGGTGGAAGCCTTTCTCAGCGAAGACTCTGGCAGCCGCATCCAGTATCTGATTTCGTCGTGCCACCACAAACTGTTGCTGAAGCGCATCTTTCATCATTCAAATAACCCGTTGAAGCTGCATTCAGTACAATGAATGAACATTCATTCATCATACTTGTGTTTTGTTTGTCTGTCAATGAGGTGAGGTTATTGAAACAGGTATAATTCAGGCAGGATAGTCAAGGGTATCGAGAGGACACATGATGACCGACTGGCTGATCTACGGCGCGAACGGATATACCGGGCAGCTCGTGGCGGAAGAAGCGGTGCGGCGGGGGCACAGGCCGCTGCTGGCCGGGCGCTCGGCGGACAAACTGAAGCCGCTGGCCGACCGGCTGGGGCTGGATTACGCCGCCGTCGCGCTGGACGATACAGCGCAGTTGGAGCGTATCGTCAGGTCGGTGAAGCTGGTGTACCATGCCGCCGGGCCGTTTATCCACACCGCCGAGCCGGTGCAGCGCGCCTGTCTGGCGGCGGGCGTGCATTATCTGGACATCACCGGCGAAATTCCGGTGTACCAGCAGGCGTTTCGCCTCGATGCCGCCGCGCGGGAACGCGGCGTGGCACTGCTGCCTGGCGTGGGTTTCGATGTGGTGCCAAGCGACTGTCTGCTGAAATACGTGGCCGACCAACTGCCGGACGCGACGCATCTGGCAGTTGTGATTGACGCGCTGAATACCTCCGGCAGCCCGAACACCAGCGCGGGGACGGCGAAATCCATGCTGGAGATGACGGCGCGGCTGGGCAATGTGGCGCGGCGTGACGGCGAACTGGTGCGCATACCGTTTGGCCGGGACGCGCGCTGGTTTCAGTTCCCCTATGGGCGGCGCTATGCCATGCCCGCGCCCTGGGGTGATGTGGAAATGGCCTACCACTCGACCAGCGTGCCGAACATCACCGCATACCTGACCTTCCCGCCCCGGCTGGTGCGTTTGTTCCGGCTGGTCGGGCCGCTGGCACAGCCGGCCATGAAAATTGACCCGCTGCGTGCTGCCCTGGGACGCATGATTGAACGGAATCTGCCCGGCCCCAGCGAAGCCGCCCGCGCGAGTGGGCGCTCGTGGGTGTGGGCGCAGGCATACAACGCACGCGGAGAGCGCCGCGAAGCGTGGCTGGAAACGGTCGAAGCCTACCGCTTCACGGCAGAGGCCGGTTTACGCGCTGTCGAGCGCGTACTGGATGGCAGCTATCGCGGTACGCTCACGCCTGCATCGGCTTTCGGCGCGGATTTCGCGCTCGACGTGCCTACCACGCGGCGGTACGATACGATGCCGCCTGCCGTATGACGTAAAAACTCATGGACAACCGAAAAAGACCGCGCCTAATGGGAATTGTCTTTGTAGGGTCGGGTTTCGAAACCCGACCCTACGACCCATCAAGTTGATCTTGTCGGTGTACTAATTACACCCAAGAAGAAAATGTTGGATGTTTTCCGTAGGCACAGGTGAGTGATCGCAGCCATTTCACACCTCACACCCCCAATTCAATTTCAATTATGCTCAGTTTGCTTTTCTCATCTTCTTTCCATCTGCCATGCCTGTCCATCCTGCTTGACAAATGACGCGATTCTGTCATATGCTGTCAAAGATAAAGTTTGAACATTACAGTAACTTACAAACTTCTTTCGTAATGTCGGACAAACATCAGGATTTTATGACCATGATCGAAATACCCAGACGCATCTGGATTGAAACGCAGGACGAGGAAGCCGAAGCCTGCGACGTGCTGATTGAAATGGAAAGCGGTAAAATTTACACGGCGGCGTTTGTGACGCTGCCGTATTTGCAGCGGCAGATGCAGCTCAGTTATCTGATGGGCAAGCAGATGCGCGATGTGCCGCCGGTGCATTATGCCGCGCTGGAAACACCCCATCTGGTCGTGGAAAATCTGAACCGCGACACGCTGGAAGATACGATTGATAACCTGCTGGCGCTTGATACCTTCGAGAGCCTGTTTACGCTGGTGACGGAAGAGGAAACCCGAACTACTACCCCTGGCAAACGCGCGACGAGCGAGGTCGCCGCCGTTGTGCTGTCGGATGTCCTGCTGGTGGAGGGCTGACCAGGCCTGCCAACTATGCCGTATTCGTTTATAATACGCCGGGCATCCACCCGGCGTATTTTATTTTTTAGCTTTATACCCCTCCCCCGTTCTCCCTCCCCGTTCACGGAGAGGGGGCAGGAAAAACGGCTTTTTCACCCTTCTTCCGTGTACGGGGGAAGGGCGGGGGATGGGGGTTAACCAACACACGGAGAGAATCATGTCAAAGGCCGACTACAAGAACAGCCAACTGTACCGCATCCGTCACTCGACGGCGCACGTCATGGCGCAGGCCATGCTGGAACGCTTCCCGGAAGCGCAGATCGCCATCGGCCCGCCAATTGAGGACGGCTTCTATTACGATTTCGATCTGCCGCGCCCGATCAACGAAGAGGATTTGCAGTGGGTCGAAAACCGGATGCGCGACATCATTCGCGGCGGTTACGACTTCACGGAGCAGGAAGTGACACCCGATGAAGCGCGTGCCTTCTTCAAAAATCAGAAGTACAAGATCGAACTCATCAACGATCTGGTCGCGGGGCGCGTGGACGACATGGGCAACGAAATCGCCCAGCCTGCCGAGAAAATCACGTTCTGGACGCAGGACAAATTCACGGACTTGTGCCGGGGGCCGCATGTCAAAAACACGCGGGAAATTAACCCGGACGCGGTCAGCATTACGTTTAAAGCGCCCGCCGGTGCTTACTGGCGCGGCGACGAAGACCGCGAACAGCTCACGCGTATTTACGGCACGGCCTGGGAAACGGCGGAGCAGCTTGAGGAATATCTGCACCTGCTGGAAGAGGCCAAACGCCGCGATCACCGTGTCATTGGCGAAAAGCTGAATCTGTTCACGATCAGCCCGCTGGTCGGTAAAGGGCTGCCCCTGTGGAAACCCTACGGCGCAATCATGCGCGATACGCTGGAACGCTGGCTGCGCGACAAGCAGCTTGAACACGGGTATCTGCCGGTGGTCACACCGCATATCGGCAAACTCGACCTGTATAAAACGTCCGGCCACTATCCGTATTATAAGGACAGCCAGTACGCGCCGATTCAGGTGGACGAAGAAGAATTTCTGCTGAGGCCGATGAACTGCCCGCATCATGTCATGATCTACAAGAGCGAGATGCGCTCCTACCGCGATCTGCCGCTGCGGCTGGCGGAGTTTGGCACGGTCTACCGCTACGAGCAGTCCGGCGAACTGACAGGCCTCACGCGCGTGCGCGGCTTCACGGTGGACGACGCGCACCTGTTTGTCACGCCCGGCCAACTGCTGGACGAATTTAAGAAGGTCGTCAGCCTGATTCAGAGCATTTTCCAATCACTCGGCCTGACGGACTTCCGCGCCCGCGTAGGCACGCGCGACCCGGCCAGCGACAAGTACGTCGGCGATGATACGCTGTGGCAGCAGGCGACGGAAGCGATCATCCAGGCGTGTGATGAAATGGGACTGAACTACAACGTTGAAGCCGGTGAGGCGGCCTTCTATGGCCCGAAGCTGGACTTCATCGTGCGCGACGTGCTGAAACGTGAATGGCAGTTGGGTACGGTGCAGGTGGATTACAATCTGCCGGCGCGCTTTGAACTGGAATACGTGGCCGAAGACAACAGCCGCCAGCGCCCGATCATGATCCACCGCGCCCCCTTTGGCAGCATGGAACGTTTCACGGGCATCCTGATCGAACACTTTGCCGGCGCGTTCCCGGCGTGGCTCTCGCCGGTGCAGGCGGTCATCATCCCGATTGCCGACCGGCACGTGGACGCGGCGCACAGCATCGCGGCCCAGCTTCGTACACACGGCCTGCGCGTCGAGGTGGACAGCGGCAAGAGCCGGATGCAGGCGAAAATCCGCGAACACCGCGAACGCCTCGTGCCGTATCTGCTGATCGTCGGCGACCGTGATATAGAAAACGGCACGGTCAGCGTGCGCCTGCGGACGGACGAAGACCTGGGCGCGCTGCCGCTGGCGGATTTCATCCAGATGGCGGCAGGTGTAGTGAACAGCCACTCCCTCGAACTGAAATAAGGGTTCAGGGGCATCTATCGGGCAAACGCATCAAAATGTTTTCCGCGCTTCCTCACCCCCTAACCCCCACTGCGTAGCTGAGGGGGCAAAAAGAGTCTGTTAAGTCCCCTCAGCCATTGCATGGGGAGGGGATTTAGGGGTGGGGATGGCTCTCATAACGTTATAATTTTGTTTCATGCGTTTGCCCTAAGGGGTATCCGCCAGGCCTGTGGGAGCGAATCGCCAGTTCGCTCCCACAGGCAGCAGCCTGTCAGACGCGGGCGAACAAGGCCGGACGGCGCAGTTTCGGGTAATCTGCCTAGCGGCATTCCCGGCGCAGTCGGGTAGAATGAAATGAAAACCCGTTTAGCAAAAGGACTGGTTAAGCGGATCATGCACATTCTGATTATTGGCGGAACGCGCAATATGGGGCTGGCGCTGGCA
>JARKOK010000236.1 GCA_029975765.1 Aggregatilineales bacterium | reverse complement strand
GTCAGCTCAGGCCAGGCACTCCTGCGGCACCCAGGAATTACTCCTTAGTGCTGCTCCCTTCCGGTCCTGACACGGTTCGGAGATCCTGCCGCGCAGGACCCGGTCTGAGCGAACCGGCAACAACCCCGGTTCAAAAAGATTCTATCGAAATAAGGTTGTCCAACAAGTTATTCTTGACTGCGATTCTAATCCTGTTTGGCATGTTTGTCAAATCGTGGCAGTATTCATCGGCGCGGCGGTGCGGTATGATAAACGTCTTCGCGGTAGGGGGCATCACGCTGCTGTGCCTGTAGAGAAATACGGACTGCATTCATGGATCGCCGTAAGTTAGCTGTCATTTTTCTGATCGTGTTTGTCAACTTTCTGGGCGGGACGATTGTGCTGCCGATTCTGCCGCTGTACGCGCAGCGGCATTTTGACGCCTCGCCGGAACAGGTTACGCTGCTGAACTCATCCTTCTTTCTGGCGCAGTTTCTGGCCGCGCCGGTGCTGGGGCGCTGGTCAGACAGATACGGGCGGGTGCCGCTGCTCATCATCAGCCAGATCGGCACGGTCATCAGTTTCATTATGATGGGTACGGCGGGCAGCCTGTCCATGCTGTTCGCGGCGCGTATTCTGGATGGCATCACCGGTGGCAATATCATCGTGGCGCAGGCGTACATCACCGATGTAACCCCGCGCGACCAGCGCACGCGGGCGCTGGGGCTGGTGTTCATGGCGTTTGGCCTCGGTTTCATCTTTGGGCCGGGGCTGGGCGGCACGCTGGCGGCCTTTTTTGGCGAAACCGCGCCGTTCTACGTCGGCGCGGGGGTGACGTTCATCACGGTGCTGCTGTCGTGGCTGGTGCTGGATGAGTCGCTTACGCCCGAAGAACGCGCTGCGCGGCGCGAACATGGCCGCAAAATGCAGGTCGCCGATGTGACGCGGAATATGCCGCTGCTGCTGGTGCTGCTGATGGGCTTTGGCGCGCAGTTCAGCTTTTCGATGTTTCAGTCCACCTTCGCGCTGTTTGGTGAGGCGGTGCTGTTCACCACGCAGACGCCGCAGGAAGTTAATCTGGGGGTAGGTCTGCTGCTGACCGGCATCGGCATCGGGCAGTTTTTTACGCAGGTGTTTTTGATACAGCGGCTGGTGAAACGCCTGGGTGAAGCGAATCTGGTCATCGTCGGTGATGTGCTGCGCGCCTTCGGGGTGCTGTCGCTGGTGGTGTTTACGTCGCCCTGGCTGGTCGGGCCGGTGTCGCTGATCGCCTTCGCTGTCGGCTCCGGGCTGATGATGCCATCGCTGCAATCGCTGGCGACCGTCACCGTTCATGACGAACTGCGCGGCGGGGTACTCGGCGTGTACCAGTCGGCGACCAGCCTGGGCGTGATTATGGGCAGCGCGCTGGGCGGGGTGTTGTTTGCCATCGCGCCGACGCGCCCGTTTCTGGTCGGCGGGCTGCTGTTCATCGTGCTGCTGCTGCCGGCGCTGCGGCTGCGCGGCAGCGTTCGCGCGCGGGCAGCCGTCGTGACGGGAGATTGAGGCATCCTTGCGCCTCTCTCCAAAGTTGTTCAGGGGACGACAGTTTTAAGGTCAGGGTTTATCCCCGCTCCATGCAATGGGGAGGGAGCAAGACCGTCCCTAAGTACACCGACCAGATTAATCTGATGGGTCGTAGGGGCGGCCCGATGTGGCCGACCGCTGGCGAGCGCAGGGGAGCGCACACAGGCGCTCCCCTACTTGTCATTCTCATCTTGTCGGTGTATTAGTATTGGGGACACGGCACGCCGTGTCCCTACGATCAGGCCAAAATGATTGACAGCGCGTTCGAGCTTCAGCAGGGGGTTATGACCCGCGTCCCACACGCCGGTAGAGGGACTGCACCCGTTCTTCGGCGGGCGGCTGCGGCACCATACGCATGAACAGCCACGTCAGCACCACGCCGGCCACAAAACCGCCGATGTGCGCGAAGAAGGCCACGCCGCCGCCGTACTGCGCCGCCGCCCCCAGCGAACCAAAACCCTGTACCAGTTGCAGCACAAACCACAGCCCCAGCACCGTCCACGCCGGCCATTCCGCCATGCGCGACACATACCCCAGCGGTACGATACCCCGCACGCGTACGCCGGGGAACAGGATCAGATAGCCGCCCAGCACGCCCGCAATCGCGCCGGATGCGCCGACCATCGGAATGGTAGAGTTCGGGTCAATCAGCATTTGCGCGAAAACCGCCACGAAGCCGCTGCCGAAGTACAGCACCAGATACAGCAGGCCGCCCAGCCGGTCTTCGATGTTATCACCGAACAGCCACAGATAGAGCATGTTGCCAAAAATGTGCTCCAGACCGCCGTGTAAAAACATCGAGCGCAGGATGTCCAGCACCGTTTCCAGCGACAGCGGATCGCGGCTGATATAAGCCGGGACAACCGCTAAATCCTGAAATGCGCGCTGTAAATCCACTTCGCTCAGGCTCATTTCCCAGACGAACACCAGTACGTTCAGGATAATCAGCGTATAGGTGATAAGCGGCGTGCGCCGCCGGGGGTTGATGTCCTGCAAGGGGAACATAAGCTGCACCTCGTTTCCGGGTTTACCCACTTTTGGGATCGGGCAGATACGCTGCATCGCGCCTGCCGCTATATCATTAAAGCATATTGTACGGGCGAACCGGACGCGAGTGTTTGAGGCAGGTGGCTGGTCTCCCTATCCACCGGATAGCCTATTTCATAAAGGGGCTGCCGGGAGCGATTCTTACCAGCCGCTTTTACCGCTCGAAATGCATCATGGCGTACTTTGTGTTATGCTAGGTCATGGAGTTCATAACCCCTGGAATCTAGGCATGATCGGACGCAAACTAGGCAACCGTTACGAAATTCAGGAACATCTCGGTGACGGCTCGACCGCGACCGTCTATAAGGCGCTGGACACCCGGCTGGGGCGGCAGGTGGCGCTTAAGGTGCTGCTGCCGCATGTGCGCGAAACCACCCGCAAGCGTTTCTTTCAGGAAGCGACCGCCGCCGCGCAGCTTAACCACCCCAACGTGATGGCGATTTACGACATCGCGGAAGACGCCGACATGCATTATCTGGTGGTGGAGTACGTCGAAGGGTATCCGCTGTCGCACTACGTCCCCTCACCGGCGGATGTGGTGGCGCGGCTGGGCGCGCAGATCGCGCTGGCGCTGCATTACGCACACCAGCGGTCGGTCATCCACCGGGACATCAAACCGGCCAACATCAAGGTCACGCCGGAAGGCCAGGTGAAGATTATGGACCTGGGGCTGGCGCTGCCCAAAGAGGCGACGCGTGTGACCGCCGACGGTATGGTGATCGGCACGCCGGCGTATCTGTCGCCGGAGCAGGCGCAGGGCTTCCCGCTCGACAACCGCACCGACATTTATTCGCTGGGCGTGGTGCTGTACGAAATGGCGACCGGCCACCTGCCGTTTGACGCCGAGGAAATCCCCGCGCTGCTGTTACAGCAGGTCAAACAGCCGCCGCCGCCGCCGCGTCTGATCGCGCCCGATCTGCCGGTGGAGTTCGAACGGGTCATTCTGAAGGCGCTGGAAAAGAACCCGGCGCGGCGGTTTCAGACGTGCGAAGGGCTGGCAAACGCGCTGCAAGCCGCCGTTCCGTCCGTCCGCGTGGACGAACGCATTGGCCCGCCAACCGCCGAGAGCAGCGCCGCCACGCCCACCCATCCGGGGCCGGCGATACGCCGCAGCCAGCCTACCATTCGCGTGCTGCTGGCCGACGACCATACCATTTTACGGCGCACGCTGGCGTCATTCCTGGAAACGCAGGATGATTTTGTCATCGTGGGCGAAGCGCCGGAAGGCGATACCGCGCTTAAACTGACCTTGCAGCATTTACCGGATGTGCTGCTGCTTGATCTGAACATGCCCGGTAAGGGCGGGCTGGACATTCTGCCGGCAATTCGCGCTGAAGCGCCTAACGTGAAGGTGCTCATTCTGACCGGACGTGAGGAAGAATGGTACATCATGCGGGCGCTGCGCGCCGGGGCACACGGTTACATCCTGAAATCCGCTGACGAACGCGAACTGGTGGACAGCATCTTTAAGGTTACACAGGGCCATATGGTGCTGGGGCAGGGTGTGGCGGAACGCATCGTCGGGGGTCTGATCGGCGGCGGTGGCGATGCGAAGATCAGCGAACAGGAACGCCAGGTGCTGCTGCAAGTGGCCGCCGGGCTGGAAAATTCCGACATCGCCCGCGCGCTGCAACTGCCGCTGCCGGTGGTGATCGAATCGCTGGCGCAGGTGATGAACAAAATCGGCGCGAAAGACCGCAACGCCGCCGCGCTGCAAGCCCTGCGCGAAGGTTACATCAGCCTCGAAGAACTGCACGATCTATAGGCTGGAACAGGGACACAACAGATCGTGTCCCTGTGTCAAACATCGAACGCTGTGCGCTGTTACGCGGAAATAACCGCGCCGTCGCCGTAGATTGTCACTTCGATCTGGCCGCCGCGCCGCACGTGATAGACCTGGCCCAGACCACTCACCCGCAGGTGCGGGCCGTTCACGATGAGCATGGTATTTTCGTCTATGGCCCAGCCATCAGCGGTCAGGCCGAGGTTGACCGCGTGCAGCAGGCGAGTCAGCGTGCCAAACTGGCTGGCATGGACTTCGACGCTGAACGGTATGAGGTCGAGGCCGGGACGCACGTCCAGTAAATCCAGCCCTTCGCTTGCACCCTGAAACAATATCTGCCGCTGCCGGTCGCCTGCCTGAATCCGCCAACCGCCCACGACCGCGTGGGCTGCCGCGATGGCTGCCCCCGCCGATGTGCCGCTGAACGGGATATTACGTTCGCGCACATAGTCCAGCCACGCGGTATCGTGGCACAGGGCGGCCTGATAAGCCGGGGTTTCGCCGCCGCCGACCAACACACCGGATGGCTGGGCCGCCTGTAAATCCGCTGCGCGCAGCGTGCCGCCGGTTGGGATGCAGATCGGGTGCAGGGCTGCCGGGTGCGCGCCGGCGCTTTCAAGCAAAGCCGTGTAGTCCGCCGGATTCACGTCGTCGCCAACCAGAATGACCGCGATGTTACCCCCGTCGGAAACGGCCTGAATAAAAGGTTCAAAGCTGGGTGCATGTCCGCCGCCGCCATGTAAATAAACTGCTGCCATGATTGA
>JARKOK010000219.1 GCA_029975765.1 Aggregatilineales bacterium | reverse complement strand
GCCGTTGGAAGCCTCCAGCAGATCGTACAGGCTGATCATAATGCACCTTCAAACTGGCGCAGGCGACAGACGCCAAGAGTTTGTTATAATGACGGTGGTTTCTCGCAAGGACTCGCCTAATGTCATTTTATTTCGAGATTGCCAAAACACAAGGAAAGGCGCGCGCGGGGGTCTTTCATACCCCGCATGGCGACATTCCGACGCCGGTTTTTGCGCCGGTCGGCACGCAGGCGACGGTGAAAACCATCCCCCCGCGTGACCTGCACGCCATTGGCGCGACGCTGGTGCTGGCGAACACCTATCACCTGCACCTGCGTCCCGGTGACGAACTGGTGCGTGACATGGGCGGGCTGCATTCGTTCATGGCCTGGGACGGCCCCATCCTGACCGATTCCGGCGGCTTTCAGGTATTCAGCCTGGCAGAGATCAACCGGATTGATGATGATGGTGTCACCTTCCGCAGCCATCTGGACGGCAGCAAACGCCGGCTCACGCCGGAACGATCGGTCGCCATCCAGGAAAATCTCGGTGCGGATGTCATCATGTGTTTTGACCAGTGTTCGAACCCGACCGACCGCGACACGCTCGTCACCGCCGTCCGGCGCACTTCCGCCTGGGCGGCCCGCTGCCGCGAAGCGCACCCCGACGACACGCGCCAGGCTTTGTTTGGCATCGTGCAGGGCGGCATCTTTGAAGACCTGCGCGCCGAGTCGGCAGCTTTCCTGCGTGAACTGGATTTCCCCGGTTACGCCGTCGGCGGGCTGGCGGTGGGTGAAACCAAAGCCGAAATGTACCAGACGCTGGACTTCACCACCCCGATGCTGCCGGACGGCAAACCGCGTTACCTGATGGGCGTGGGCGACCCGGACGATCTGGTACAGGCGGTGCTGCGCGGGGTGGACATCTTCGACTGCGTGACACCTACCCGCCTGGCGCGACACGGGGCGGCGCTGACGAAGGATGGGCGCATCAATATGCGCGGTCTCACCTACGCGACCGACCGCCGTCCGGTGGACCCCGGCTGCACCTGTTACTGCTGCCAGACCTTCACGCGGGCTTATCTGCGCCATCTGGTAAAGGCCGGTGAAATTCTGGGCGCGTACCTGCTCAGCATCCACAATGTCCATTTTCTGCTCGATCACATGCAGGCGATCCGTACCGCGATCCTCGAAGATCGCCTGCCGGAGTACGCCGGGCAGTTCCTCCATCGTTATCTGCACACCGGCTGACGCCAGGGATACCACGCCTTGACCCCCCTTACCATCCCCCCCTGTCCACCGCTCAACGGCTACCGCCAGGTGTAACGACGGTATGCGAGGCACGAAACGCGTCCTGGCAATCGCCGCTATTACCCTGGTCAGTTGCAGCACTCAGGTAGTGCCCGCTACCACCCCCACCTCGAATACCACCGCGCTGCGTGTGTATGCCACGACGGCGGCTCTCCCGCTGCTGAACGACCTCATCCGGCAGTATGCCCGCGCTAACCCCAACATCACATTTGACATCCAGAGCGGAAACTACGCCGTCATGCTGGAACGGCTGCTGGCCGGGGAAACCGCTTATCTGCTGACCAATCACCTGCCGGTGGATTTGTGGGCCGCGCCGTTAGGTCAGGACGGCATCGCCATCCTCGTCCATCCGAGCAATCCCATCGTCGGGCTGACCACCGAACAACTGCGGCGCATCTATCAGGGGCATATCGCCAACTGGCGCAGTGTGGGCGGTGACGACCGCGAAGTAGTGGTTATCAGCCGGGAAGATGGTTCGGGCACGCGTGCGGAATTTGAGCGGCTGGTGATGGGCGAGCGCCGCACCACCCGGTCAGCCCAGATCGCGCCGTCCAGCGCGGCAATGGTCGCCAGTGTCGCGCGCCAGCCCGGCAGCATCGGTTATGTGTCAATGGGGTATCTGGACGATACGGTACACGCCGTGCCGGTAGATGGAATCGAACTGACTACCGACAATGTTTATCTGAATGAATATCCCCTGCGCTCGACGCTGTACCTTGCCGGACTGGCCGAACCGCAGGACTACTACCGCGAGTTCATCGCCTGGGCGCAGAGCCTCGACGGGCAGGCGATCATCGGGCTGCATTACGCGCCAATGCTGCGGCCTTAAGCCATAAAGCTGAACAGCATCGCGTACAGCAGCACCACCACCAGCAGCCACATCCCGGCCAGCGCCAGATCGCGGTAGAAGCGCAGCCGCGCGCGGCGTTTTTCCAGCAGCAGTTCCGGGCTGCGAATGCGGTACAGCGCCCCGGCGGCCTGGCTGTTGTTCGGGTTGACGCGCAGCACATTATCCAGACATACCGAACTCTGGTCAAGCGAGTCCACCGCCACGCTCATCCACAGCCAGGCTGCTTCAAAATCGCCATCCTCGCGGATCAACTGGCGCAGCAGCGGCACAGCCTCGGTGCGGCGGTCCTGTTTAACCAGATCAATCGCATCCATCAGGCGGTCAATCCGGTGAGCGGCATCGTCGGTCATCTAATCCAGCTTCACCCCTGCGAACAGATCGTCCTCATCAATACGATTATACGCCGGCTGTGGATAAACGCGCGTAAATCGCTGGTGGCTGCCAAGCGCCTGCCGTATCGCCATTGGCAGGCGCGGAAAGCCGCCGCTGATCTGGCTGGCGTGGCACGCGCTGGCTTCATCCCAGGCGCGCAGATAACGCCGCACATCTACGGCAGCGTGTGCCGGTTCGACATTTTCCAGAATCGCCAGCATATCAATGTCCTGATTGCGCCCAAACCGGCGCGGGTCGCGTCCACGCGCCCGCATGATCGAAAGCATCAGCCGCAGCATCCGCGTGGGGAAAGCCGTGTAATACAGTTTTTGCGGCTGATAAGGGGCGTGTCCGTTCGTGTGATACTGAGGGTCGCCCGCCAGCTTAAACGCCTCCACCGTTGCCCGCTGAATGGCAATGTGATCGGGATGCCCGTAACCACCGTAGCGGTTGAAGGTTACCACCACCTGCGGGCGCACCTGCCGGATCACTTCCACCACCCGCCGCGTGACTTCTTCACGCGGAGCCTGCCACAAACAGGCCGGGTCTTCGCTGGTGGCGCTGTGCATCATACCGCTGTCCCTGTAACCCAGTTCAATCACCGGCTGCAACCCCAGCGTGGCCGCCGCGCAGCGCAGTTCCGCCAGGCGCAGCTCCGCCACCGAACGATAGCCATTGAGCATCTCCGGCGCGACCGTGCCGACATCGCCGTTGGTCGCACAGATCAGCGACACTTCCGCGCCTTCCGCTACATAACGCGCAATCGTCCCGCCGGAACCAAAACTTTCGTCATCCGGGTGCGCCAGCGAAAACAATAAACGACGGTTGCTCACGGTTGCTCTCCTCAATCGGTCTGCAAACTACGATTACCCTACGTCATCATAACGGACGGCGCCGCCGTTGTGAATATTACCCTGTGCAATTATTCATCGGGTGCTATACTTGCCCCCCGGCACACCAACCATTACGAGGTCTTTGAGGACTTATGCGACGTATTTTCGGTTTTCTTTCGGCTGCGGCGGTGTTTCTGCTGCTGGGTCTGGCGCTGCCCGCCGCCGTTTACGGTAAGCCGCTGCTGCAAATCCAACTGCCGGGCACCAACACACCGTCACCCGAACCCCGCCAGATGGGGTTTGCCACCAATACACCGGCGGGACCCTCGGCCACGCCCTCCCAGACACCAACGGCATCCTTCACGCCGACCGCTACCTTAACGCCGTCCAACACGCCGACCGATACACCGACGGCGACCGATACGCCGTCGCCCACGCCCACCCCCATCGGGCCGTTTTCCTATCCCGAAGGCATCAGCCCACTGACCGGCCTGCCCTATCCTGATGAAGCCGCCATGAACCGGCGCAGTCTGATCGTCAAAATCTCCAATTATCCGCCCGTCGTGCGTCCGCAGAGCAGTGTCAATCTGGCGGATGTGGTGTATGAATACGAAGTCGAAGGCGGCGTCACCCGTTTTGCGGCCATTTACCGCAATAACGCGCCCACCCATGTGGGTTCGATTCGCAGCGCGCGCCTGTTCGACCTCGAACTGATTCAGATGTACAACGCGCTCTTTGCCTACTCCGGCACCAGTGAGCCGATCCAGAAACTCATCATGTCAGCCGATTTTGTCTACCAGACCTTCTCACCCCTCAAAGGTGATAACTGTGAAGAAGCCGGTTTCTGCCGCTTCCCGAAAGACGGCCTCGCCTTCGAACATACCCTGTTCCTGGATACCAACGGGGTGTGGGCGCTGGCAACCCGCCGCAATGTCAATACCCCCCTGCGGGCGCGCGGCTTTGCTTTTAACGCCACGCCGGATGCCAACGGCCAGACCGCCAACGACATTTACATTGACTGGTACGGTCAGACCAGCGCCCGCTGGCAGTATGACACGGCCAGCGCCCGCTATCTGCGATATACCGACGACGTGCCGCACTTCGACATTAACGACGGCCAGCAGCTCTGGGCGGATAATCTGATCGTGATTGAAGTGCCGCACAACGAACGGCCTGACCTGTTCCCACCCGGCGCAAGCTATATGTCACATGAAATCGCGCTGTGGGATCAGGGCCGCGCCTACCTGTTCCGTGATGGGCAGTTCTACCAGGGCTACTGGCTGCGGAAGGACAAGGAACCCGGCAGCGCATTACAGATCATCTACGGCAACAACGTGCCGATCATGATGAAACCGGGGCGCACCTGGGTATCCGTTGTGCGCTGGTTTGGTGATGTTGTCATCAGCCAGACTAAACCGGACATGGCCGCCACCGCGACCACAATTGCGTTGAGCGCCACGCCAACGCTGACCATCACCCCCGGTCCCAGCCCGACGCCCGCGCCGGATCTGTAGGCCAAACACCCCGCAGGGGCACGGCACGCCGTGTCCCTGCCCTTATTTTTCCGCCAGCGCCTCAGGATTAACCACCGCCGCCGGCTGGCCGGCAGCCACCGCCAGCAGCGCCTCAAACGCGGTACTGAAATACAGTTCGTAGCTGTCCCGTTCGACGTAGCCCAGATGCGGCGTGCCAATCACGTTATCCAGCCGCAGCAGGGGGTCGTCCAGCGCCGGTTCGGCCTCGTACACATCCACCGCCGCGTACCCCGGACGGCCAGCCCGCAGCGCCGCTTCCAGCGCCCCCGGCACGATCAGACCGGCGCGGCTGGTGTTCACCAGGATGGCCGAAGGCTGCATCACCGCCAGATCACCGGCGGTCACCAGGCCGCGCGTCTCGCTGGACAGCTTCACATGCAGGCTCAGAATATCCGCCTGCCGGAACAGATCACGCTGGCCGGCTGCCGTTTCAATGCCATCCGCCTGCGCTCGTGACAGCGATCCGGTGCGTCCCCAGACGAGCACGCGCATCCCGAACGCCCGTCCGTACCCGGCCACCACGCTGCCGATGCTGCCGTACCCCAGTATGCCCAGCGTCCGCCCGCGCAGCCCGATGCCCAGCGTTGTCTGCCAGTGCCCCGATTTAAGGCGGGCGACTTCCTGGGGGATATGCCGCGCCGCCGCCAGCACCAGCCCCCAGGTCAGTTCCGCCGTCGCATACGGCGTCACCATGCCGGTGACAACCGCCACGCCCTGCCGGGTGCAGGCGGCAATATCAATATGGGCGGTACCACGCCCGGTCTGGGCGATGTATTTCAACCGGGGCAGTTGCGCCAGCAGCGCCGCCGTAATTGGCGTGCGCTCCCGAATCAGCACCAGCGCGTCGGCTTCCTGAAAGCGTTCTACCAGCACCGGCTCGTCCACGCCGTAATCGTGATACAGCGTCACGTCATGACCGGCCAGTTTCTTAAAGGCTTCAAGGCCGCTGACCGCGCGCTGGTAATCATCCGGGATGATTATTTTCATGATCACACTCTCCATCCGTTCACGGCATTCTATCACTTTTTTGACTGAAAACGGTTATGCTCGGTTAGTCAGAACGTTAATTCAGGCTAAAGGGATGAAAGAGGAAACAATGGCCGCGCGAAACACGACCGGCGTGGAATTTAAGCTGCTCGCGCCGTACAACGAAACGGTGGAACTGATCGGAGACTGGAACAACTGGCAGCCGGTTCCGATGAAGAAAGATAAACATGGTTACTGGAAAGTCCGCGTGCCGCTGGAGGACGGCGAATACCAGTATAAATTTCGCCTCAAATCACTGAGTTACTTCATGCAGGGCGAGATGGTAGACATTCCTGACCCCTATGCGACGCATCTCAGCGGCGACCAGTGGGAAAACAGCTGCGTCGTTATCAAAAAAGGCCGACCGGTGGTCACGTCATACAAATGGAAACATGACGACAAACCCCTGCCGTCGAACGACAAACTCGTGATTTACGAACTGCACGTTGGCGATTTCAGCGGCGGGCCGGGCGACGGTACGCCAGGCGGCAGCCGCACGCCGGGGCGCTTCGTGGATGTGCTGGAAAAACTCGATTATCTGGCGGAACTGGGCATTAACGCGATTGAGTTCATGCCGATCAAGGAATTTCCCGGCGACCAGAGCTGGGGTTACATGCTTCGCAGTCTGTTCACTATCGAAAGCGCCTACGGCACGCCGGATGATTTCTGCCGGCTGGTGGACGAATGTCACGCGCGCGGCATTCGCGTCATCCTGGATATGGTGTTCAATCACAGCGATCTCGAAGCGCCGCTCACGCGCATTGATTACCAGTACTGGTATTACGAACAGAACCCCGACCCGGAGGAACTGCACTGGGGGCCGAAGTTTGATTTTGGGCGCTACGATGAAAAACACGATGTCTTCCCGGCGCGTAAGTACGTGCTGGACGCGATCAACTACTGGATCGAATATTTCCACGTGGACGGTTTCCGCTTCGACGCGGCGCGCGCGATCCGCTACGATTTTCTGCACGAAGCGCAGCAGTTCATCTATAACAAGATCAACGGTCTGAAACCGTTCATTACCATCGCCGAGCATATCCCCCAGAATCCCGCCGTCGTGCAGCCGCATGGCCCGCTGGACTGCGCCTGGCATGAAAATTTCTACCGGCAGATGGCCTGCACGACTGTCGGCGCGCCGCAGGAAGGCCGCGAGCCGTACAATCTCGATGGCGTCATTTACAACGCGCTGAACCCCGGAACTGATGGTTTCCCCGGCGCGATGAGTGTGGTCAACTATCTGAACAGCCACGACGAAAACCGCATCCTGTGGCAAATTGGCAACTCCGGCGGTTACTTTGACGACGCAGCTTTCCGGCGGAACAAACTCGGCGCGGCCCTCCTGCTGACCGCGCCGGGCATCCCGATGCTGTGGATGGGTGAGGAATTTGGAGAAAGCGCGCCGCGCACGATGGAGCGGCAGGCGCTCGATTGGGTGCTGCTCGACCACGACCGCACCGCCGACCTGCACCGTTACTATCGCGGCCTGATTCACCTGCGGCGCAGTCTGCCCGCTCTGCAGGGGGATACGTTCGAGGTTGTGCTGCGCGACGACCAGCGCGGGCTGATCGGCTTTAAACGCTGGAATGACGCGGGCAGCGTTGTGGTCGTGGTGGCGAATCTGAAACATGAGTACGCCGGTGAATTCACGGTGGACGCGCTGGAAGATGGAGTATGGCACGAGTACATCTTCAACTATGATAATCACGTACAGGGCGGCACGCTGCGTGACACGCTGGCGGAAAGCGAAGTGAAGGTTTTCATCAAGAAGTAGGAGTTGACAAATACGGCCAACAGCGATATAGTCTATCTAAGCGGTTAAGCGGTTAAATCAGGATAGTGATTTAAGTGCCTAAACCGATTGAAGTCACTGTCTCGAAAGTGCCGTGAGAGGGTCAGACCCCCAACCATATCCGCTTAACAGTGGGTGTGCCGTCGCCTCAGCGCGCTTTACTCCTTTTTAAAGGGGCATATCAACCGATATGCCCCGTTCGTTTTATTCCACCCGTTCCAGAATGTGCGTCACGACCGTCGCGCCCGTGCCGCCGATGTTCTGCGTCATGCCAACAGCGGCGTTCCTCACCTGGTTCGCGCCCGCTTCGCCGCGTAATTGCGTGACCAGATCAACCAGCTCGTACACGCCGGTCGCGCCGACGGGATGGCCGCGCCCCTTCAGACCGCCCATCGTGCTGATCGGGATACAGCCGCCAATCGTGATGTCGCCCTCCTGCGCCAGCCGCGTGCCCTGCCCGCGCGGCGCGAAACCCGCCGCTTCCAGACACAGCGCCGCCATGATCGAAAAAGCATCATGCACTTCAAACACATCAATATCCGCCGGAGATAGCTCCGCCTGCTGGTAGGCTTTGCGCGCGCTCATCTGCGCCGCTTCCAGCCCCAGCAGATCGCGGCGGCTGCCGAGATCGAGCGAGTCGGTCGCGGTCGCGCTGGCAAGAACGCGCACCAGCGGTTTCGCTGCCAGTTCGCGCGCCATCTCCGCCGGGCACAGGATGATCGCCGCCGCGCCATCGCAGATGGGCGAACTATCGTACAGGTTGATCGGCGCGGCAATCATCGCAGCGCGTTTGTAGTCCTCCAGCGTAATCGCCCGTTGGAACATGGCGTTCGGGTTATTGACGGCGTTCTGGTGCGCGTTAATGCTGAACGGCGCAAAAGCGTCATGCGGCACGCTATATTCATACATATATCGCTGCATAATCAGCGCATTAAGCGCCACAAACGACGCGCCCTGCACGCCCTCAAAGTCCGCGTCCGCCGCCGTCGCCAGCGCCGACGTGACCAGTTCCGGCGTATCGTCGGTCATTTTTTCCACGCCGCACACGGCGGCCACATCCACCGCCCCGCTGGCAACCGCCCGCACCGCCGCCTGGAAGGCCACGCCGCCGGAAGCGCAGGCCGCCTCGACCGTCGTCGCTTCGATGCCGCGCCAGCCCGTGTAATCCGCGATCAGCGCGCCCAGATGCGCCTGATCGCTCAGACGCGGCGCGAGCATATTCCCAACGTACAGCGCCTCCGGGCGTTCAATGCCCGCGTCTGCCACCGCCTGCCGCAGCGCCTTAAACGCCAGTTCGCGCAGGCTGTCATCCCACAATTCACCGATCGGCGTCTGTCCGATGCCGACAATACATACATCACGCATGAAGCTGTCCTCGTTGTTCGACTTTTCACAATGGTGATGGGCGTTACTATAGCACGGGGAAGCTATCAAAACCTAGCGGAGTTCTGGCAGCAGTTCCAGATGAGACCACCTTTCGGCCTCAACGGCATTGTATCACAGAAAGCCGCAGGGACACGACGTGTCGTGTCCCTCGAACCGCCTTGTTCTCTATCTCAGGGATGCGTTATTGCATCGGGCGCAGCACGAACTGGCGCGCGCTGGCCTTCATCAGATCCGCGCCGCCGTTGAGATCAAGCCGGTAGACCGATACCGGCACGGCAGCACGCTGCTGGCTACCGCTTTCGTCAGCCATAATGTCAATGGTTCCATCAGCGATCCCTGCCAGCCACCCACCCAGGTTAGCAATCTGGCTGATGAACAGGCCGTCGAACGCGGCCTGCATCCGGCCAATGGCGTAAGCATCTGCCCTGTAGACCAGCCGCACCGCGTCAGGGATGTTGGGATTCATCTGCCAGACGCTCACCTCATAATTGGACAGATCCACCATCTCGCCGATCAGATCATAACCGACAGCAGCATTGATCGCGGCGGCCTGCTCCGCCGACAGCGTTTCACTCAATGAGCCGCGCGCCTCGCGGGTGCTGTAAAACAGCGTGCCATCTATACCCCAGGCCAGTTGGTCGGGCTGGCCGTTGGTGGGAATGTCCCCCAGCCCGCCGGTTGCCAGATCAACGATTGTCAGCGTCACGGTGCGTGGATTGGTGGAAGTATTCACCCGCAGCGCGGCGGCGCGCTGGCCGTCCGGCGACAGTTTCACACGGCTGAGGGGATCGCCATCCCGCGAGTTCTCACCCAGTTGGTATGACGGACCAATCACGCGACTGCTGCCGGTGGCCGGGTCAAACAAGGCCAGCCCCACGCCGCCGCAGGTCGTGCTGTACAGAATGCCGAAGTCCGTCCATTCCAGCGTCAGGAAGAAGCCGCCAAAACCCACCGTCTCGTCCCAGTACTGCCAGTCAGCCGGCAGCGTCGAACCACCGCCGCAGCCCACACCAAACTCAGCCGTCCCCAGTGTTTCCGGCGCGGCGCTGGCCTGCGGCGCAATGCGCTGGAACTGCACCTGATACGGCGCATCCGGCTGGAATGTGCCCTGCGCCACATACAGCAGTTGGCCGTCCGGTGTCCATGCCAGTGGGAAACCGGCTTCCAGCGGCCCGGCGTTCAGCAGCGTTACGGTGCTGGCGGTCGCATCCGTCACCATCAGCCGCAGTTGATAGCTGTCGTCGTACATCTGATACGCCAGCAGCGTGCCATCCGGACTCCATTCAATATCGAAAAATGACCGGTGCGGTGGATTGTTGATGGTCGTACTTGTCCCATCCGGGTTGAAAATCACCAGCTCGCCATCCACTACGGCGGCATACGCCTGAAGCGCCTGCGCGCCCGCCGGCGCGGCCAGCACCAGCAGATTGAACAGTGCCAGCAGAAGGATAAACCAGCGTCGAGTTGTCATGGTGTGCGCTCCTGTATTACATACCGGATTAATGATAGTCGCCAACCGGCCTCCGCTGCTGGATGGCTGGCTGACGACTGGCCTACGTGTAAGTGACTCTCGCCAGATCGCGTCTATTCCTGTAGACTATACCCCTATAGGTATACATCAAAGGAGCACAAAGCGCATGGATCGGAAAACTTTTCAGGTGCCTAATATCGGCTGCGATGGCTGTGTGCGGACGATCAAGAATGAACTGAACGAACTGCCCGGTGTGACGGTGGTTGAGGCCGACGTGAAGACTAAAATTGTAACCGTCGAATGGGACAACCCCGCCAACTGGCAGCAGATCAAAGACACGCTGGCCGAAATAGATTACGCTCCGGCGGAGGCGTAAGACTTTTCCCCAGGGCTGCCGTAGGGGCGGTATGTGTTCGTAAACTGACCGTCCCCTACGACGGGTGTCTCCATTGAAAATGTTTCTTTTGAAGCCTCTCGGTGCGCTTATGTCGGGCCATTATGTTGTCTTTACCTCCTTGGCGCTCTGGAACGGCCTGCTTATGCCGCCGTCCCATCCCCTCTTCCACCGGCTGATTAAGGACTCGTCCAATACCGGCATCAATACCTGTATGGTGCTGCTGCTCGCCGCCCCGCTGCTCTGCTGCGGTCTGTGGGGACTGCTGCTGCCGCTGCGGTCGGCCTCTGTCACCCCGGTGCTGGTAGCCATCGCCTTTTTTAGCAGCAGTGTTTATATCAGTGCCTGGATCATAGACATCAGCCGCACGATTGCGACACAGCACCGCAACCGCACTTATGACCTGTTGTGTGTATCGCCAGCGGGGGCGCCGGGTGTCAGCCAGGCCATCTGCGCGGCCAGCCTGCACCAGGACGAACGGCTCGTCTGGGTCATCTTTTTACGCCGCCTGATGACCGGCCTGCTCCTGTTTATCCTGCTGATGATCCTGCTGGTAACAGCGGCAACCAGCCGGGACACTTTTGATTTGCCTCAACTGCTGCGCCTCCTGCTCGATATTCTGCTGCTTGGCGCAGCGTTCTATATTGACCACATCCAGGCGATTGTCATGGGCTGCCTGGTCGGGATGCTTACCCCGGCGCGCAGCCGCAGCCGTCCCGAAATGCCGTTTCTGGCGGTCGGGGGCTTTCTCATACTTCAGGTCATTATTTTTTCCATCAGCCTGCTTGCCCTCCTGGGACTGATGTCCCTGCCAACCGTCAACTGGTGGTCAGGGATAATCCTGCTGGCCTTCTTTTATTTGATCCGCGAAATAGTTAACATCGCGCTCTGGAGAATGCTGGTTTACCAGCTGAACGCCAGCCCCACAGACTTCCGGGTGGGAACCTGAGAGCCACCTCTCTGGCTCCAAAGCCGGTCATTGACTGAACTGTGGCAGCCATGCGGCCTGCGCCGCCAGCATCTCGGTTGCCATCGCCCGGATTTGATCCAGCGTGCACACGGCTCCGGTCAGCGGGTCAAGCATCACGGCATGATGCACCGCTTCGACGTTTGCCGTCAGCGCGGCCTCAACGATCAGCTCCTGCACGTTAATATTCGTGCGGTTCAGCGCCGCCAACTGTGGCGGCAGGGCGCCGATTCGGGTCGGTTGAAGGCCGCTGCCGTTGACCAGGCAGGGCACTTCCACACAGCAGCCTGCCGGCAGGTTGTCAATCAGGCCGTGATTCGGCACGTTGCCGGCGACCACAAACGGCTGGTGCGTTTCAATCGCTTCCATAATGTGCGAGCCGTACTCGTGCGTGCGTTCCGCCGGCACCACCGAACCGTCCGC
>JARKOK010000199.1 GCA_029975765.1 Aggregatilineales bacterium | reverse complement strand
GGGGATTCAGTGGCTGTTTCAAGCCATTGATAGCAAGTGCTGTCCTGCTCCGCTGGGTGGTGAAGCCAGCGGCAAAAGTCCGGTAGACCGCAGCAAACGGGGCAGCAAAGTGCATTTGTTGGTGGATCAACGCGGTGCGCCTTTGTCGTTGCACATTACCGCAGCCCATGTCCATGACAAGTGGTTGGCCGACGATTTGATCGTTTCGATTGTTGTGCCGCGTCCTGATCCTGATGCGGTCGAACAGCATATCTGCATGGACAAAGGTTATGATTACCCCGATGTCCACCAGTTTGTCGAAGTCGCGCGGTATGTCGTTCATATCAAACATCGGCGGCGGCGCGATGAGCCAGTTGTCGAAGCGTGTCCCGTACCGGGCGAAACCCAATATCCCGCCCGCCGTTGGGTGGTGGAGCGCACCCTCGGTTGGCTCACCAAGCGCCGCAGCATTCGTGTTCGCTGGTGCAAGAAAGCGGATAACTGGTTGGGTTTCCTGCAATTTGCCTGCTCTCACATTCTCATGGATATGACCGTTTACGGATAGATACGTAGGATTAACCGCAGATTTTGGTCTGCGGTTTTTCTTTTTGAAGGTGCTTCATGACACAAAAACTGGTTGAATGTATCCCGAATTTTTCCGAAGGCCGCCGCTCCCGCGTGGTGGACGCAATTGTGAGCGCGATTCAGTCCGTATCCGGCGCGGTGGTTCTCGACCGCACCAGTGACCACGATCACAACCGTTCCGTGGTGACGTTCGTCGCGCCGCCGGATGCGGCGGTGGAGGCGGCGTTTGCGGCCATCAAAAAAGCGGCGGAACTGATTGACCTCGACAAACACCAGGGCGAACATCCCCGCCTGGGCGCAACCGACGTGGTGCCGTTTGTGCCGCTGTCCGGCATCACGATGGACGAATGCATAGAACTGGCGCAGCGGCTCGGCCAGCGCGTGGGCGACGAACTCGGCATCCCGGTTTACCTGTACGAAGCAGCAGCGACTCGCCCTGAGCGCACCAATCTCGAAAATGTCCGGCGCGGCGAATACGAAGGATTGAAAGACAGCATCGCCACCGACCCAAACCGCGCGCCCGATTTTGGGCCGTCCAGCGTCAGCAAAGCGGGGGCGACGGTCATCGGGGCGCGCGCGCCGCTGATCGCCTTCAATGCCTATCTGACGACTGACGACGTGAGCATCGCCAAAAAGATCGCCAGCGCCGTGCGGCATTCGTCGGGCGGGCTGCATTTTGTCAAGGCGCTCGGCCTGCTGGTGGATGGCCGCGCGCAGGTCAGCATGAACCTGACTGACTACACCCGCACGCCGGTTGCCCGCGTGGTGGAGATGGTGCGCCGTGAGGCGCAGCGTTACGGCGTGATGGTGCATCATACCGAACTGGTTGGCCTGATTCCGCAGGCGGCGCTGGTGGACGCGGCACAGTGGTACTTACAGCTTGACCAGTTCACGCCGGATCAGGTATTGGAAACGCGGCTGTACGCGGCGATGGGGCAGGGCGAGGAAGAAACGCCGTTTACCGAACGGCTGGCGGCGGGCACGGCCACACCGGGCGGTGGGTCGGCTGCGGCTTACGCCGGGGCGATGGCGGCGGGCTTGGCGGCGATGGCGGCTCGGCTGACCATCGGCAAGAAAAAATATGCCGACGTGGAAACACGGATGCATGAGATCGCGGCGCAGGCAGACAAGCTGCGCGCCTCATTGGAACGTGCCGTGATGCTGGACGCGCAGGCGTTTGACGCGGTGATGGAAGCCTACAAACTGCCGAAGGACAGCGACGCCGAAAAAGCCGAACGCGACGAAGCGGTGGAAGTGGCGACACATGGCGCGGCGCAGGTTCCGCTGGACGTATGTCGCCAGGTGGCCGATGTGCTGGAACTGCTGGCGGAAGTGGCCGAAACAGGCAACGTCAACAGCGTGACTGACGCGGCATCCGGCGCGGCGATGGGCGTAGCGGCCTTCACGGCGGCGAGCATGAACGTCCATGCCAACGCGGCGGGCGTGCGCGACAAGGTGGCGTCGCACGCCTGGCTGAACGCGGTAGCCGAACTGCGCGCCCGAATGCAGGCGGCTGAAAATCGTGTCCACGTCGCGCTCAAGGAACGGGCGAAGCTGGAAGTGTAAAGCGAAGAAGTTAACCGCCAAGTCGCCAAGAGGATTATTATTCAAGTGTTGGCGCTCTTGGCATCATGGCGGTTTAAGCTGAATTTAAGGTATAATTTAATGAAAGGGCGCGGCGATGAGACTGCGCCCGTTTAGTCTTTCTGGAAGTTTTTATTATGCGCGTAATTGAACTCGACGGCGACCACCTGACGATTGACGATGTGGCCGCTGTTGCTGCCGCGTGGGAACATCCCGCCGATGTCACCGTCCGTGCAGCCCCGGCTTCGCTCGAAGAAGTGAAACGCTCCCGTCAGGCGGTGGAAGATTTCCTGGCGCGGGGCGAAATTATCTACGGCATCACCACCGGCTTTGGCGATTTCAAAGACCGCTTGATTCCGCTCGACAAGGTGCAGCAGCTTCAACGCAATATCATCATGAGCCATGCCGTCGGCGTCGGACCGCTGCTTGACGCGGCCACGGTGCGCGCCATGATGGTCATTCGCGCCCAAACGCTGGTCAAGGGTTACAGCGGGGTGCGCCCGGTGGTGATTGATACGCTGGTGCAGATGGTCAACTGCGGCGTGTATCCGGTTATCCCGGCGCAGGGGTCGCTGGGTGCGTCCGGCGATCTCGCGCCGCTGGCGCATATGTCGCTGCCAATCATCGGTGAGGGCGAAGCCTTTTACCGGGGCGAACGTCTTCCCGGCGCGGAAGCGATGCGGCGGGCAGGCATCGCGCCGCTGGAACTGGAAGCCAAAGAAGGGCTGGCGCTGACCAACGGCACGAGCATGATGTGCGCGGTTGGCGCGCTGACGGTTGCCCGCGCCGAAATGCTGGCAAAAACGGCGGACATCGCAGCGGCGGTGAGTCTGGAAGCCCTGCGGGGCACGCCAGCAGCGTTTGACGCGCGGATTCACGCCGTCAGGCCGCATCCGGGACAGGCGCAGTCGGCGGCGTTTCTGCGGCGGCTGGTCGAGGGGTCGCAGTTCACGCGGGCATTCGACCCGCTGGACGTGCAGGATGCCTACAGCCTGCGCTGCACGCCGCAGGTTCACGGTGCGGCGCGCGATGCGATTGCCCAGGCGCGGCATACGCTGGAGGTGGAAATGAACGCTGCCAACGACAACCCGCTGATTTTTGTGGATGACGACGGCGCGACGGTTCTCAGCGGCGGCAATTTTCACGGTGAACCGGTGGCGCTGGTGATGGACTATCTTAAGATCGCGCTGGCGGAAATCGCCAACATCAGCGAACGGCGGCTGGCAAGACTGATTGACGAGAAAGTCAACCGCCGCGTTTTGCCCGCCTTCCTGACCAACGATGGCGGCCTGAACAGCGGTTTTATGATCGCGCAGTACACGTCGGCGGCGCTGGTGAGCGAAAATAAGGTGCTGGCACATCCGGCCAGTGTGGACTCGATTCCTTCGTCTGCGAATGCGGAAGACCACGTGTCTATGGGCAGCATCGCGGCACGACAGGCGGCGGAAATCGCGCAGAATCTCGAAAACGTGCTGGCGCTGGAACTGCTCTCGGCAGCGCAGGGGATTGATTTCCGGTTGGATACGCTCGGCCACGAGGCGAAACTGGGACAGGGTACGGCGGCAGCCTACCGGCTGATTCGCTCCCGGATTCCGTTCGTAGAGCGTGACGCCGTGATGTATCCCTATGTGGATACGATGCGTGAACTGGTGGAAACGGGTGCAGTTGTGCGCGTGGTGGAAGGACAGTTCGTTCAACATACGGGTTCGTAGGGACGAGCTTCGAAGTCCGTCCCTACCCAGACAAAAGGTTACTTTATGACCGATACACCATTAACAAAACCGCGTATGGTTCGTGCACCGCGCGGTACGCAGTTGACCTGTAAAAACTGGCAGATCGAAGCGGCCTACCGTATGGTGCAGAACAATCTTGACCCGGACGTTGCCGAAAAGCCAGATGAGTTGATTGTCTACGGCGGACGAGGGAAAGCGGCGCGCAACTGGGATTGTTACGAGGCAATCCTCGAATCGCTGCGAAAGCTTGAACCGGACGAAACACTGCTGATACAGTCGGGTAAGCCGGTTGTGGTGTTCAGATCGCACACTGACGCGCCCCGCATGTTGATTGCCAACTCGAATATCGTGCCACACTGGGCAACTCAGGCGCAGTTTGACCAGTATGAAGCCGATGGCCTGATGATGTACGGGCAGATGACGGCGGGGAGCTATATTTACATCGGTACACAGGGCATATTACAAGGCACGTATGAAACATTTGGCGCGCTGGCGCGGCAGCGGGGCTGGCCGTCCTTGCGAGGCAAGTTTGTGCTGACGGCGGGACTCGGCGGCATGGGCGGCGCGCAGCCGCTGGCGATCACGATGAACGAAGGGGTGGGGCTGATCGTGGAGATTGACCCGGCGCGGGCGGCGCGGCGGCTGGAACACCGCTACGTGGATGTCGTCGTGAATGAACTGGAAGAAGCGATGACATTTGTTGAGGATGCCATACACGATGGTAAGCCGCTGTCGGTCGGACTGATTGGGAATGCTGCCGACATCTTCCCGGAACTGGCGCTGCGCGGCGTGATGCCGGATGTTGTGACCGACCAGACACCCGCACATGACCCGCTGATGTACGTGCCTAACGGTATGAGCGTGGATGACGCGAACCGGCTGCGGCAGAGTGACTCCGCCGAGTATATGCGGCGTTCGATGCAGGCGATGGCGCGGCATGTTGAAGCCATGCTGGCGTTCCAGCAGCGCGGGACGGAAGTGTTCGACTATGGTAATAACCTGCGCCAGCGCGCCTATGACGCCGGCATAACGAACGCCTTTAATTATCCCGGTTTCGTCCCGGCCTATATTCGCCCACTGTTCTGTGAAGGCAAAGGGCCGTTCCGCTGGGTGGCGCTTTCTGGCGACCCGGAAGATATTTACCGCACCGATCAGGCGATCATGGAACTGTTTCCCGACAATGAACACCTGCACCGCTGGCTGACGATGGCGCGAGACAGAATACACTTTCAAGGGCTGCCAGCGCGGATTTGCTGGCTGGGATATGGCGAACGGGCAAAGGCCGGGCTGAAGTTCAACGAGATGGTTGCCAGCGGCGAACTGACAGCGCCGATTGTGATCGGGCGCGACCATCTGGATGCGGGGTCGGTAGCGTCACCGAACCGGGAAACGGAAGGGATGCGCGACGGCTCGGACGCGATCAGCGATTGGCCGATTTTGAACGCGCTGATTAACGCGGTGGGCGGCGCGACCTGGGTGAGTTTCCATCATGGCGGGGGTGTGGGCATTGGTTACAGCCAGCACTCCGGACAGGTGATTGTGGCCGATGGCACTGCGGAAGCGGCGCGGCGGCTGGAGCGGGTGTTGACCACCGATCCCGGTATGGGTGTGGTGCGCCACGCGGACGCCGGTTATCCTGAAGCGATTGAAGCAGCCCGGCGGCATGGGATTAAAATGCCGATGCTGAAATGACCCAAACGATTGATTTACTGATTACAAATACAAGTCAGGTGTGTGTGGTGCCGTCGGTGAGCGGTGGGCCGCAGCGCGGTCAGGCGCTGGGAACGCTGGGCATCATCGAAGATGGCGCGGTGGCGGTAGACGGCGGCACGATTGTGGAAGTGGGCGCGTCGTCCGATCTGCGAGGGCGCTACGATGCCAGCAGAACCCTGGATGCAGGTGGTAAAGCTGTCGTACCCGGATTTGTTGATCCGCATACACACCTGGCCTGGGTAGGCGACCGGGCGGCGGAGTTCGAGCAGCGCATCGGTGGCGCGACCTACATGGAGATTATGGCGGCGGGCGGCGGCATCAACAGCACTGTCCGACAGGTGCGTGCCGCCAGCGTCGAGCAGTTGGTGGCTGAAACACGGGCGCGGCTTGACCGGGCACTGCGGAACGGTACGACGACCGTTGAAATCAAAACCGGGTACGGGCTGGACACTGCCAGCGAACTGAAGATGCTGGATGCGATCTTCAGACTGGCAGCAGACCATCCGGCGACGATTGTGCCAACGTTTATGGGCGCTCACGCTGTGCCGCCGGAATTCGACGGGCGCACCGATGCGTTTGTAGACCTGATTGTTCAGGAGATGACTCCCGCTGTTGCGGAATGGCTGCATTCGCATAGTCACGAAAACCATGTGTTTGTGGATGTGTTCTGCGAACCGGGCGCGTTTGATCTGGCGCAGTCGCGGCGGGTGCTGGAAGCAGGGCTGCAATACGGAATGCGGGCGAAAATCCACGCGGACGAGTTTGCCAGTATCGGTGGGGCGCGGCTGGCGGCTGAACTGGGCGCGGTATCTGCCGACCATCTGGTGACAACGCCAGTAGATGATCTACGGATATTGGGGCAGGCCGATACGGCAGCGGTGGCGCTGCCGGCCACGCCGTTTGGGTTAGGGCATGTTCACTACACCCCGGCGCGGGCACTGATTGAAGCGGGCGGGGCGCTGGCGCTGGCGACCGACTGTAATCCCGGTACGGCCTGGTGTGAATCGATGCAATTCGTGATGGCGCTGGCCTGTCGCTACTTGAGGATCACACCGGCGGAAGCACTGACGGCGGCCACACTCAATGCGGCCTATGCCGTCGGTTTAGGCGACCGGGTGGGCAGTCTCGAAGCTGGCAAACAAGCCGATATGCTGATTCTGGATGTGGCCGATTACCGCCACCTTGCCTATCGCTTCGGCGGGAATCTGGTGCGGACGGTGATTAAAGCCGGGCAGGTGGTCGGATAAGTGAAGGGCACGGCCTACCGCGCCCTTCATTATCGCCTGCCTGTAGTTCGTACTCAATCAAGGATAAACTATCCGATCAGCCACAGCTCCCGCTGCTGGGTGGTCAGCACATCGCTGCCGGTGGGTGTTACCAGCACATCATCTTCCAGGCTGATCCAGCCGCGCCCATCCAGAAATGTTTCCAGCCCTTCGGCGGTAAAGATATTGCCGGCTTCGATGAGCCATTCCGGCGTACCCGCGCGCCGGCGGCCTAAGCCTGCGCCACCATCGTGGGTAGCGCGGCCAAGCTGGTGGCCGACGCCGTACTGAAACTCCGGGTAGCCGGCTTCAACCAGCACCTGGAGAGCTGCTTCCGCCGGTTTCCACGTCGGAACACCGGGCTTAAGCTGTTCGATAATTGCATCCACGCCGCGCCGGATGGTATCAAACAGACGCAGCACCTCGGCGGGCGGCTGAGTTTCGCCTTCATCCAGTACGTACCACATACGCTGAAAGTCAGCGCAGAAGCCGTTGTACTTCGCACCAAAATCAATTTGCAGCGTCCAGCCGCGTTCCAGCACGGTATGGGTTGGCGGGGTATGGCCGATGGGCGCGACCGGACCAACGGTGACAATTGGGCAGTGGTCGCGGCTCCATGATGTTTCCAGCCCGCGCCGTTTCACCTCGTCCAGAATGAAATCATAGATTTCCCGCCCGGTGCGTCCGGGACGTAGAAACTGCTTAACTTCGTCAAAGATTTCATCGGTGCGGGCAATCGCGGCGCGAATCAGCGTCACCTCGCCCGGTGACTTACGGGCGCGCAGTCGGGTAACCAGGTCTTCGGCGCTGACGAGCCGCTCAAGAAATGGGGTTTCCGCCAGTACCTCTTGCAGCCACAGGTACTTGCCGTGTGACAGGCCGTCGGCCTTCGGGTTATAACGCGCGTAGTTGATGGCGATGTGTCGAGGGTTCAGGCGAGTCAGTGTTTCTACCAGACACTTACCCAGGTCGCCCTTAAAATCATAGACCTGATCCCACACGCCAGTGGCCTTTGGGATCGCCACATCCAGCCCGCCCACCAGCGCGATGCGTTCACCGCCGCGCGTGAGCAGCAGAAGTCCCGCGCCCAGGTCACGGTCGCCAAAGATGATGGGATATGCCGGGTCGCCGCCGGTATCGCCCATCTTTTGTGTGAATGTCAACCACACATCAAGATCGAGTTCACCCAGCAGGCCAATCGCCTGTTCGACTTTTTCTGCTGCCAGTCCATTGAGCGCGGCGGTTTTGTCCGGCCAGTCGTAACGATTATCCGCTGTCATCGGGTTTGCCCTTATCGTTGTGCCGGGGGAGTCGGCAGCGGTGGATAATCCGCGCGCGGCAGGCGCTGAAGCACCGGCAGGATGCCAAATGGTTTGTGCGGCTCGTGTTGGTACCAGTAGGCGGTGCTGGAAAAGTCATCGCTGCGGCGGTTGGCGTGGCCGTGTTCGATGGAGACCCGAATCGAGCGGGTGAAACGTACCGGGTCGAGCAGATGCCAGCGATACCATGAGATCGGGCCGGTGAAGTTATGGGCACCTGGCATGGTCAGCCCGAAGAAGGGCGAATAGAATTTTTCATCCGTGCCCCAGGCCGTGTTGAAGTAATCTTCCGTACCGGTGCCGTGCAGAGTAGGGGGCCAGCGTTTCCCTTCATTATCGTCGTCCACGAAGATCATCTCATCGCCCTCGCCGTACCAGTTGAAGTTATCAACCTTGCTGTACCGCAATGGGTGAATGTTCAGGTTACAGCCGATGTACTGCCCTGCGCCTTCCGCTTCCAGCAGCAGATAGTTACCCTCGTCGCTGAGGTTTACGCCAGCGTGCTGATAGGTGTGATCGTCCATCTCCGGCGTTTCCTGGATGCCGTCGGTGGGGTTTTCCCGCCGCCAGCAGGCGTGCAGCCGTCCCAGATCATCCTGCGGCTTATCCCAGCGTTCATAGTCAATGTTGTAATACAGGCGGATTTCGCTGGCGAAATTCTCGCTCGTCACTTCGATCCGCGCGCCTTTACTGAAGGGCATGGGCAGATAACAGTTCAGGCCATGCCCTTCACGCGGGGCCATAACCATCGGCAGCGATACATAATTGGTTGTCAGACCATGTCCGACGCCGAAGAAATCGCCAACCGGTACCAGCACGCTGGGTTCGGTTTCGCCGTCCCAGTACATCTTCAGCACCAGCTTTCGCAGCCAGTATTCCTCGATGCTGTGCGAAGTAAACCAGATATGGGTGATACAGCCGGGACCGTCCACATCCAGTAGCGTGTGGGTTTCGCCGCGCACAATCGAAAGCCGGTCGCGGTTGCCGCCGGTCGGGTCCCAACTGGAGGCGCGGTGCGTATGGCGCTGGTTGTCCACCCGCACAAAATCAAACCAGTTATACATGATGAAAAATACCCCTTTGGAAAAATGAAGTTATCCTTTAAGTCCTGACAGTTTCATGCCACGCACGATCTGTTTCTGAAAAATCAGGAACACAATCAGCATTGGCACGCTTGCCAGCGCCGCGCCGGACATCGTGCCGCCCCAGTCGGCGCCGGTTTCCAGCGATGACAGCCGCGACAGCCCGACTTGCAGCGTTTGCATATGGTCGGAATTGGTAACGATGAGCGGCCAGAGAAAATCATTCCAGTGGCCGAGAAATGTGAAGATGGCGACTACTGCCAGCGCCGGTTTGGACAGCGGCAGGCAGATACGCCAGAACAGGCCAAATTCCGAAACGCCGTCAATCCGCCCCGCGTCCAGCAGTTCGTCAGGAATATTTGCCATGAACTGCCGCATGACAAATACACCAAACGCGGTCAGCATACTGGGCATCAGCAGGCCGGGGAGTGAATCAATCCAGCCCAGGCTGGCGATCCCCACATACCAGGGGATGATGAGCATTTCGGTCGGAATCATGATAGTCGCCAGAATGAGCGTGAACATCACTTCCCGCCCCCGGAACTGGTACTTGGCGAATACGAAGCCGGCCAGGGAAGAAAAGAACAGCACGCTGGCGGTAGCGACCACCGCGACGATGATGGTATTCAGATACCAGCGCGGGAGCAGGCTGGCGCTCAACAGGCGTTCGTAGTGTTCCAGGCTGAAAGCTTCGGGCAGCAGGCTGAGATTAAACCAGGTGCCGCCGGCCTTAAACGAAGTGGACACCATCCACAGATACGGAAAAACCATGATCAGGCCGCCCACCGTCAGGAGCGCGTACTGCACCAGTTGGAGCGGCTGAAGGCGGGAATGGGTGTTTTTCGCGTTCATGAGTAGTCATACTCCCGCGTGATGAGCCGGCGCTGGATTAACGTCAGCACCAGCACAATCGTAAAAAAGACCACTGCTATCGCCGAGGCTTTGCCCATGTTGAGCGAGAAAAAAGCTTCCTTATAAATCAGCAGCGACATGGTGATGGTGCTGTTCATCGGCCCACCAAAGCCATCCTTGCTCATCAGTCGCACATAGGTGAAATTTTGCAGCGAGGAAATCATGCACAGGACAACCACCAATACGATGGTGCGGTTAAGCAGGGGGAGGGTGATGTGGCGAAAACGCTGCCAGGGACTCGCACCGTCCACCATTGCTGCCTCGTAGAACTCAACCGGGATGTCTTCAAGGCCAGCCAGGAAGATCATGGTGTAATAACCGAGGCCAGCCCAGATCGTCACGGCGATAATCGAACCGAGCGCCGTGCGGGGATCACCCAGGAAATAAATACGCGGTATGCCCAGAGTATCAAAGAGATGCGTGAACAGGCCAAAATTGGGCAGATACAGGAACTTAAACACCCAGGCAATCGCCACCCCGGATGTGACAAACGGCATAAAGTACAACATGCGGTAGATGCTTTTAAAACGACCGATGCCGCGAAGCATCAGGGCGATGCCGAGCGACAGCCCGGTCAGAATCGGCACACGGGTAATGGTGAACACCAGCGTATTCTGTAAGGCTCGGTGGAAGGTGGGGTCGGCCAGGATAGTCTGATAGTTGGTCAGTCCTACCCAGGAACGATCTGCCCGCAGGGTCATATAATTCTGAAAACTGAACAGGAAAGAATTGAACATGGCCGAGAAGTTGACCAGCATGAAGTAAGCAAATGGCAGCGCCACAAAGATATAGGCCCACATCTTTTTACGCTGCGAGAGGGTCAACCTTCGGACGGAAAATCTTTGTTTGAGATTGGATGACGAGCCGGACAGCCGTTCGCTCTTGATTGCCATATCCCACTCCACCAGGCAAATTGACGGCAAAGAAGGCAGACCTTCGGGCGTGTGCCGCGCGAAGGTCTGCGGTCTGTCAGGTCGGCTGATACCGCATCAGCCCCAGCATTTACCAATCCGCAAAGAAGGCGTCACGTACCTGCTGGTCGCACTCCGTACCCATTGTCAGCGCGTCCGCTGTTGACATGCCACCCACCGTTACCGCGTCGTACATATCCACCGCGCACTGACGTTCGGCCAGTTCGTCCGCCCAGAACGTGCCGGTGGTCTGCTCAAGCTGTGCGAGGAACGGCACAAGCTGTTCGTTCTCGGCATACTTCGGCAGTTCCACCATATCCAGGCGAGCGGGCAGTTCACCGGTCGCATCGTTGTAACGTTCCTGCGCGTCCGGGGTCGTCATGTACATCAGGAACTTGGTCGCGGCTTCCAGCTTGGCCGGGTCATCGGCGGCTTTCGTGGTCAGCGCCAGCGGCCAGGATGAGCCGGTGGTGAAACGACCTGCCGGGCCTTCGGGCATGGTGGTTACGGCCCATTCCACGCCGGGAGCAGCGTTGTCGCGCAGGAAACCGACCGCGAACGTGAGCTGCGGGGTCATGCAGCTTAAACCGGCGGCGAAGGCTTCCATCTCGCCCTCGTAGAAGCCGGGGCTGGAGGTTTTATGGACAAGCGTGAAGTCCAGCATGTACTGGAAGGCTTCGGCGGCAGCGGGTTCATTCCACAGCGCCGTTCGGTTATCCTCACTGAACGGCTGGCCGCCAAAGGCCTGCACCAGTGGCCGCCACCAGTTCCAGCCATCACCGGACCAGTCCAGATAATACCCGGCCTGGGTGATATTGCCGTTGGCATCGTACTTGGTGCAGTCTTTGGCCGCCTGCACAAATTCGTCCCACGTGGCAGGCGGCTGTTCCCAGCCGGCTTCCTGCATCAGATTGACGTTGTAGAACAGGGCAAAGTTACGGATAGAAGTGGGAACCGAATAGTGATCACCCTTTAACTTCGTTACCTGGGTGAAAGGCGCAAAGTCGCTCTCCAGCACATCCTGAATTTCAGCAGGCAGCGGCGCGATGAAACCGGATTTGCTCCACAGGGGCGCCCAACCGAAGTAGATCATGGCAACGTCCGGGCCGGTGCCGGCGGGGACTGAGGCCGCGATTTTGGTCTGATATTCTTCATAGGGCAGCACGGTCTGCACGACTTCAATGCCGGGATTCTCTGCCTTGAAGCCTTCAATGACACTTGCCATGCCTTTTACTTTGCCGCCGCTGTCGTGCTGCCACAATTCAATCGTCACTGATGTATCCTGCGCCAGCACGACCGAACTTACAAGCGCCGTGACCAGCACCAGCAGCAGCAATAACCCAAATCGTTTCATGTTTATCTCCTTATTTCACCAAATTTTTGACAAGAAGGATCGAGAATCATAAACCGGTGAACCCTTCGAACTGCCACACACCTCCTTTCGCTGCGTTGACGCCGACGGGTAACAGGATTGATCGCTAACGGGTTGTTCAGGTACGTTCCTGCGCCGCGCTGCCGCAGGAAGCCCGCACGATGAGTTCGGTTCCAAGAACAACCGTACGTGCGGGCCGGTTGGGGAACTCAATCCGGTTCAGCAGCAGCTCCGCCGCATGGACGCCGATATCGAAACCGGGCTGCCCGACGGTTGTCAGCGGTGGATTCAGTGAAGCAGCCCAGGGGAGATCGTCAAAACCAATGACTGCGATGTCATCGGGTATCCTGACACCCATTTCATGAATCGCGTTCAAGGCTCCGATAGTCATGAGGTTGTTCGCTATAAACAGCGCCGACGGTGGATGTGGCTGACGTAATAAATCACGGGTGAGGGTGTAGCCGCTTTCGAGCTGGTAATCACCAAAGCGCACCAGATGGTCATTAACCGGCGCGTTGGCTTCGGCCATCGCTTCCAGGAATCCAGCATAACGTTCGCGCCCACTGGTAAGGTGCTGCGGGCCGTTGACAATCCCAATCCGGTGATGACCTAACTGGAGCAGGTGCTGGATGGCTAACCGCGCGCCATTCTGATTGTCAGCCAGAACAACATCCGTTTTAGGGCGCGACATGCGCCGGTCAATGATGACCAGAGGCAGCCCATTTTTGACTGCCTCAGCCAGCGCATCCGAGCTTTCCTTTGCCGGGGCGACGATCAATCCGGCTACCCCTTCCGCCAGCATGAGTTTTATGAAATCGTTTTCTCGAAACTGGTCGGTATCCGAGTTGCAGATGAGGACACTGAGACCTTTTTGCGCGAGGATGCTCTCAATGCCGCTAAGGGCAAGGGTATAAAATGGATTCTTAATATCTGAGAGAATGACGCCGACCAGATGGCTGTTGGCGGCGCGAAGCCGCTGCGCGGTACGGTTCGGGCGGTAATTCAGGTCGTTGATTGCCTGTAATACCCGTTCGCGGATATGTTCGGCAACATGCGGCTGATCATTGATGACCCGCGAAACGGTTGCAGGAGATACGTTCGCTTTGCTGGCAACGTCTTTGATCGTAACCATAGGGTTCTGAAAGAAAATTGAAAATATCTAAAAACGTTTTCAGATATTATACGGATTCAGGGGGTCTTTGTCAACCAGATCGCTGGCATGTTTCAGGCTTTAGCCTGAGTGGTTTTTGGCCGCCGGCGCAGCAGATATTCGGGTGCGATGAGGGTGAGCAGTACACCAAGCGCGATCAGCAGACCGCCGATGATCAGGTTTGGAGTAAGCGCCTGATCCAACACCAATACACCCAGCACCGCACCGACCAGCGGCTGCGCGAAGAAAAAAAGCGAGGCGGCGGACGCATCCACCAGCGCGAAGGCACGATTCCAGAGCCACATGGCACCAGCAGTAGACACGACACCCAGGTACAAAATGCCGAGCAGCGTGCCGCCATCCACAGTGCCGATGGGGCGGTCATGCAGTTCAAGCAGCGCCGCCGGCAAAGTGAGCAGCAGGCCGCCGGACAGTGCGTAGACGGAGACCGTTGTGGTATCCAGGATGGTGCTAACGCGGCGCACTAACACGGAGTACAAACCCCAGGTGACGGCAGCCAGCGCCAGCGCCACATCCCCGGCAAAGGTTGATGAACTGAAATCCGCTTTGGCCGGATCAATGATGATAATGACACCGACTGATGCCAGCAGCACGGCGGCGATACGCTGGCGTGTCAGCCGTTCGCGGAGAATGAGCGCGGCAAAAATGAGGATGAAGGCCGGCGAGGCACTGGTGACCAGTGCGCCATTGACGGCAGTGGATTTGTCTGTGCCGACGAACTGCGCGCCGACGCTGATGCCAAAGCCAACGATACCGACACCGATAAGCTGCAACATCTGATTGCGGGTAGGAACACTGGTATGAGACAGGCGGACGCGAATCAGGGCGAGAATCAGGACAGCCATGACCAGACGCATGGAGAGCAGGGTGAAGGGGGGAACAATGGTCAGCACTACATCACTGACAACGTACATGCCGCCCCAGATGGCAGCAGCGGCTAACCCGTAAACTGCGCCTCGTGCCGTGTTTGTCATGCTGTTTTCCTCGGATGATCTGTGACATGCCGCCCGGCCTGCGTCCGGTATTATAACGAGCGGAGCTATTTTGTGGAGACGAGATTTTAATCAGGGAGCAGCTTCAGACCGATTTTAGACGCAGCCGAATTAAATTTTTGCCAATTCGTAAACGGCATGGTACTCTTACGATATTCGGGTTTGTGTTAAATATAACTGAATCAATATGATGAAGTTTTATACACTATGCTCGTGAACAACCGCACAAACTCGATGTAACATCTGTTTGTCCTAATTATTGAGATGTTCAGGTTAGGAGGATTAGGAAGATGCAGGTTAGACGGGTTTTACCTCTTTTAGTCGTGGTCGCGCTCATTCTGAGCGTGACTTTCGTGAGTGCCCAGGATGTAAAAGTTATTAAGATTGCCAGCCAGAGTCCGCTGTCTGGCCCGCAGTCCATTCTGGGGACGGCCATCCGCAACGGCGTTGAGCTGGCGATTGAACAGCTTGGCGCGCCGCTGGCGGAGATGGGTTACAAAATTGAATTTGTCCCCTTCGATGACCAGGCGCAGCCGGATGTCGGCGTTGCCAACGCCAACATTCTGGTGAATGACCAGGCGATTCTGGCAGTGGTCGGCCACCTGAACAGCGGTGTCGCCATCCCGTCGTCGGAAGTCTACAATGCCAATAACCTGGTGATGGTCAGCCCGGCTAACACCAACGTGAATATCACTGATCGCGGCCTACCGACCGTGAATCGTATCTGCGGGCGTGATGATACACAGGGTGCGGCGGGTGCATCGTTTGCGGCCAGCCTGGAAGGTGTGTCGTCCGTGTACGTGCTACACGATACGACCGCTTACGGTCAGGGCGTGGCGGAATTCTTCGCCTCAGCGGCGGAAGATGCTGGCCTCACCGTCGTGAACCTGGAAGGCACGACCGAAACGGCGAACTTCGAAGGTATCATCCAGCCGATTCTGGCACTTGATCCCGATCTGATTTACTTTGGCGGCCTGTATCCGCAGTCCGGCATTCTGATCAACCAGGCGCGCGCTGCCGGTTATGAAGGCATCTTCATGGGGCCGGATGGCTTCGATGCTTCGGACTTCGCCGAACTGGCGGGCACAGCGGGTGTGGGCACTTATTACACGACGGTCGCTGCTCCGCCGACGTTCTACCCGGATGCCGCGCAGTTTATTGAAGACTACCGGGCCAAGTATGGCGAAGACCCGCAGCCGTTTGCCGCGCAGGCATATGACTCGACCGGCATTGTACTTGAAGCGGTCATGAAGGCGGCAGAGGAAGCCGGCGGCATCCCCACACGCGAAGCGGTCGCGGCAACGGTTCGCGCGACCGAGGACTACGATGGTATCACCGGGACGTACACCTTCGATGATAACGGCGATCCCGAACTGGCGACCTACGTGATTCTCAAAGTGCTGTCGGCTGATCCGGCGGAATGGTCCAATAACGAAGTGATTGACCAGTTCCTGGCGCCATCGCCGCTCTATGCTGAGCAGGATGGGGCTGCGCCCGAAGCGACTCCCAGTTCATAGGTGGATGGTTAGCAATTCGTTGCGGGCGGCGGTGCTAGACAATAGCCCGCCGCCTTTTTTAAAGCAGTTACGGAGCAGTATTTATGTTGGACTCCCGGCGCATTGTTGGGTCGGTATCGGCCCGCTCCATTCTGGATTGGGTCTACCGTTTCATCCTCTTTCCCGTTGGGCAAATGTTTTTCTTTGTGGTGGGCGCGGCGGTCGTGCTGACCGTGTTCGCCTACGTTCTGGCGTTTCTGTTTCCCGAACCACGCCCCAACGTTGTGTTAGTTGACCAGGTGAACCGCCAGCTTCCCGGCATGATTATCAGCGGCATCACGATTGGCTTCGTGTACGCGATGATCGCGCTTGGTTATACGCTGGTGTACGGGGTACTCAAATTTATTAACTTTGCTCACAGTGAAATCTTTATGGTTGGTTCGGTGGTGGGCTTCGAGGCGATGCGCCGCCTGGATGACACCGGGCATATTATGGCCTGGAGTCCGGTTCTTCTCATCATGTTTATTGTTCTGATGGCGATGCTGGCAAGCGGCCTGCTGGCGGTAACGATTGAGCGTGTGGCTTATCGCCCGCTGCGCGGCGCACCGCGTCTGGTGCCGCTCATTTCCGCCATCGGCATCTCCTTCTTCCTGATAGACTTCGTGCGGGCGTTCCAGGCGATCACCCGCAACGATTTTAACCTCACTTACCCGACCAATGATCTGGAATGGCTGCGAACGCCGGTCAGACTGGCGATTGGCGAAAATACCGTCAATGTTCGACCAACGCAGTTTGTTGTCGTTCTGGGCGCGGTGGTGACACTGATTGCGCTGAACTATTTCGTCAACGGGACTAAACTGGGACGTGGCATCCGGGCGGTGTCACAGGATATGACGACGGCCGGCCTGATGGGAATCAACGTCAACCGGATGGTGTCGCTGACCTTCTTTGTTGGCGGCGCATTCGGTGGGGCAGCGGGGGCGCTGTTCGGGCTGAACGTCGGAACCGTGACGCCGTTTGTCGGGTTCATTCCCGGCATCAAGGCTTTCACGGCAGCGGTGCTGGGCGGCATTGGCAATGTAACCGGGGCGCTGCTGGGTGGGCTGGCGCTGGGCATGATCGAGTCGTTCCTGAACGGCCTGCTGGTGTACTTTCCGGCACTGGGGCAGCGATATACGGATGTGTTTGCCTTTTCCGTCCTGATCCTGATCCTGATTTTCCGACCCAGCGGCCTGTTGGGCGAACGCGTTGATGAGAAGGTGTAAAGCCGATGACGACGAACTC
>JARKOK010000197.1 GCA_029975765.1 Aggregatilineales bacterium | reverse complement strand
GAAATGGTAGGCCATCACCATCAGCCTGTCCCGCGCGGCGCGTTCGAACAGCGCCCGCCGGGTGGCGCGTGCCATGTCCGGCTGCATGTCGAAGCGCGGTGACCAGTCCGGGATGGATACCTGAATCGGCTGGTGCGCGGCGTCCACCAGATGCAGCAGCCGTTCACCGTCCGACTCCAGCAGCAGCGCCATATGGCCGATGGTATGCCCCGGCGTGTGAACGGCGCACACCCCCGGTACGATCTCGCGTTCAGCATCGAGCAGCGTCACGCGGTCTTGTATCGGCAGCAGATTGCGCCGGAGCGGGTCGTCAGCTTCCTCGGTGGTCTGCGCCACGTTCAGCCAGTGTGTCCACTCGCTGCCCCACATGAAATAACGCGCGTTGGGGTAAATGAACTGGCCGTCCGCATCCACGATGCCGCCGATATGATCGCGGTGGCCGTGTGTGAGGATGACCGTATCAATGGTTTCCGGGAGTACATTGATCGCCCGCAGACCATCGAGCAGGCCGCCCTTGGCCTCGCCTGTATCCACCAGAACTTTATGCGCGCCGGTGTCTATCAATAGAATGTTGATCGAAAACGGCTGCGCGGCGGGATCGAAACCGCGCGCCAGCAGTTCGGTTTCGAAGGTATCCGCCGGGACACTGAACAGGCCGGCAAGATAACTCGCCGGGCGCACCATGCCGCCGTCCTGAATGGCGGTGCAGTGAAACCGGCCAACGGTGAACGAATGTGTGAGTGCCATCGTGAATCCCTCTTTTCTTCCCTGATCTTAGCCTCGGACGCGGCGCAGCACCAGACGGGGTACGGTGCGCGCTTCGTCCAGCCCCAGCAGCAGCGCCGCGCCGAAGAAGGCCGCGCCGCCAATGACCGCCCCCGCGACCAGCACCAGCAGCGGGTGCTGGTTATCCAGGACGGCCATCACGCCGGCCAGCGCCAGCCCCATAACGAGCGCGGCAGCCAGCGACCGCCCCGCGCCGGACAGAATCCGCCGGTCGTTCAGATTGCCGATGCGCCGCCGCAGCAGCCACCAGAGTGTCACACCTTCCAGCAGTGTCGTCAGCGCGTTCGCCAGCGCCAGCCCGCCGAACGCACCGTTTTCGAGGCTGTCCGGGCTGCCGATCAGCCGGGCGAAGATCACACTCAGAAAGATGTTTGCCACCATCGCCGCCATACCGATGCGCACCGGCGTCCAGGTATCGGCCAGCGCGTAAAATGCCCGTGACAGCACTTCCAGCAGGCTGAAACCCGCCACGCCCAGCGCGTAGAATGCCAGCGCCCAGGCTGCCGCCCGCGTGCTGACCGCCGTCCATTCGCCACCTTCGAACAGCGCGACGACGGGCTGTGCCATGATGACCAATACGACCGTCGCCGGGAACGACAGGAACAGCACGCTTCGCATGGCGGCGGCCAGCCGGTGTTTGTAACCGGGCATGTCGTTGGCTGCCGCCAGCGCCGCCAGCGTTGGAAAGACCGCCGAGCCGACGCTCTGCGCGATCACCCCCAGCGCGAAGAACATGAGCGTGAACGCTGTGCGCAGCGCGGTGTAACTGCCTTCCACCATCGGCGCGGTCAGCACGATGTTTACCAGAAAGTTGACCTGTACCACCGCCAGCCCCAGCACGCGCGGTCCCATCAGCGCCAGCACCCGGGCCACGCCGGGACTGCGTGAATCGGGCAGGGGGCGCAGCCGGGCGCGAACCTGCCACAGCCCCGGAAGCTGCACCACCAGGTGCAAAACCGCGCTCAAAATCGCGCCGTAGGCCAGCCCGTAAACATTCGACGCGCCTACCTGCGCTGCGCCGGACGCAGGCGGCAGCGCGGGCGCGAACAGCAGCGCGCCGATCATGATGCCCACGTTGTTCATACTGATCGCCAGCGCGGGCAGCAGGAACAGACCGTGACTTTGCAGGATGCCCATCGTCAGACCGCTGAGGCTGAAGATGACCGGCGTGACCATCATCAGCCGCATCAGGTCTATCGTGAGCGCCTGCACTTCGCTGGAGGCTTCTCGCAGCAAAACGCTGCCGACCAGCCAGGGGGCGATGAGGATGACCAGCCCGCCCAGCACCGCCGCCGCCAGCGCCGCCAGCGTCATGACCGCGCTGGCTAAGCGCCACGCTTCGGCGGGGTCGGTTTCGCGGCGCTGCGCATAGATCGGGATGAACGACGACCCCAGCGCGCCGCCGGCCACCAGCACAAAAATCAGTTCGGGAATCTGCTGCGCGGCATAAAAGGCGTCCAGCGCCTCGCTCGTGCCGAACTGCCGCGAGACGATCAGGACGCGCACGAACCCCAGCGCGCCGCTGGCGAGAAAGCCGATTAAGGTCACCAGCGCGGCGCGGGCAATCTGGCGGGTGGAGAGGGCTTTGGTTTGGGTCATAAGATGGTGGTTGGCATGTGGTTGATTATATCGCCTTCATTGTAACACACGCCATCTGAATCAAAAGCGGCCAGCCGCAGGCTGACCGCTGGCAGAACGGGTTTTCCAGTCCCGCAGCGTAAACCGGCCTTTTAATCCAGCGCCGCCGCGAATACCTGCTCCGTGCTGGCGGTTTGCACGCTGGTTTCGGCCTGGAAGGCTTTCACATCCACCCGGCTGAGCGTCCACAGCGTCAGCCCCAGGCCGACCGCACCCAGCGCAAAGACCGCGCCGTAAGCGACCGCGAAATTGCTTGTCACCGCCACGCCAATGTCACGCAGGATGCCGCCGCCGGTCACGCCGATGCCGCGCGACAGCGTGACGACCAGCGTCCAGAAGCCCAGGAACGTACCCGCGCGCCCGAACGGACTCATCTCCATCATCATCCCCAGCGTACCCACGTTCCAGATACCCAGACCGATGCCCAGCAGGATCAGCCCCGGCGTGACCAGCCCACGCACGCCGGCCAGTGACGACAGCGCGAACAGCGCGAATGTGACCAGCAGCACCGCCACGCCGATGAACGACATGCGGGTATTGGTCAGGCGTGGGTAGCGCCGCCCCAGCCACAGAAAGAGGATCGTGCCGAGAATCGCCATACTGCCCCAGTAAGCCGCGAAACGTGTGGTGACTCGCGCTTCCATGCCGAACACGTCACCGGCGAACGGCTCCAGAATCAAGTCCTGCGAGAAGGCGAAGATCATCGAAAGTGCCAGATAGAAGAAGAAAAAACGGGTGCGGCGGTTGCCCCACATCAGCGCCAGATCGTCTTTAAGCGAGGACGATGGCGCGCTGTCTGTCGGGTGGTTATCCGCCATCCTGACGCGGCGTTCTTCGCCCAGCACCGAAAACAGCCACAGGCTACCCATCACCAGCGCGCCGATGAGGAACAGATTTTGCAGCGTTTCCGGCGAAAAGTCGAGGTTGTGCGCCGCGTCCGGTTCGCCATCGGATGGCAGCAGAATGCCAAACAGCACCCCGCCGACCGTGAAGCCAAGCAGCAGAAACGTCCAGACGATGCCGACCGCGCGCCCGCGCTGGTGCGTTCCGGCGCGGTCGTAGATGAGCGCCAGGAAGGTGCTGCCCGAAAACGCATTCCCCAGGCTGAACAGCAGCAGCGCCAGAGTGATACCCAGCCAGATGACGACGGTCGCGTCGTTGCCGCGCGCGATGTGCGCCGTCAGCAGGCCCAGCAGCGCGATGCTGACCGCCATCATGGCGCGCCCCAGCCACACCCAGAACAACCGCCGGTAGCCGCCGATCAGGTGGCGGTCGGACATCCGCCCGGCCCAGACGCCCAGCGGCGCGAGGAAATACCGCAGGCTGACCAGCAGGCCAATCGGCGTGGCGCTGAAGCCCAGATCGCTGATCATGATGCGATTCCAGATGCCGGTGGATATGACATCCGCCATACCCGACCCCAGGTGAAACAGCCCTATTTTGAGATTACGCCCGACGGAGAGGTTTGGTTCGTGCTGTTCGCTCATCCAGTTTTACTCAGTTTTTATAGATTTTATGAGATTTACCGCGCGAATTATACGGATTTTGAGCCGTCCGTCAACCGGGCAAGGGGTGGCTTCTCAGCGAAGATTAAGCGAGAGAAATCGCTCAGGGGAAGGAAAACGGCAAAGGCGGGCTGCCAAACCCGCGCTGACCTGCCAGAATGGACTGTCGCTACGCCGGCGCGTCCGGTCGCACCGCTTCAAACGGCGGTTCCCGCCCGCTGACGCTGCGCCGGATGGTCTCGACTGCCCGTAAGGCGGCGATGCGCGCTTCAATCGGCAGGTCAAGCGCGCCGAACTCTTTTTCGTCCAGCAGTAGCATCGTGCCGTTAGGTGTCACAAAGACATCAAGTTCCAGATCATCGGCGCGCACTTCGCCGTCGGTGATTTCCGCCGGGCGGGTGATGTTGCAGTACCAGCCTTTGAGGTGCTGGCTGTCGCCGTCGTAGACCTGGAATATGTTGTACCAGCGGTCGCTGTAAAACCACTCGATGAATATATCGCCCTGACGGAAGACGACAAAACCCAGATCGGCCTCGGCGCGGTTGAACAGCGCCCGCAGGCAGACCCACGTCGGGCCGCGTTCGATCACGTCGCCGTCATACTGTAACACATATTCGCCTGCGTAATTGTATTTGTGAACGGTGATGGTGCTCACGTTGCGCTCCCCGGTTTCACGCTCGACCCAGTGTGTGGATAACCAGCAGCGTCCCTTCCCGCGTCCAGATACGGGCGCGGTCGGCCTGCATCACGTTACTCAGACCGCGCGCCGGGCCAAAGGTCAGCGTTTCGTCGCGCAGCGGATAGTATAACTGGTCGGTACGCACGCCGCGCACCACGCCGCTGATCGGAATGAGCGATACCGTATCGCCCGCCGCCCCTTCAATCACGGTTTCACCAGGATGCAGCAGCCAGGCGGCCTGCTGCCCGGCCAGCAGGCGGGTGTCGCGTCCGGCCAGTTCCGGTAAAGCCAGAAGATACACGTTGCCAAGCGTTTGGTCAAGGCGGCCACCCACCGCACCCAGGATACGAATCCACATCGCGCCCTGGGCCGCCGCCCACTTCAGCGCCAGTTCCAGGTCCGTTTCATCTTTTTCCGGTGGATGGCGCTGCACGACCGTACCCTGTTCGACCAGCGCGGCCACCTCGTCGGGAGTCAGGGAATCCAGATCGCCCACCAGTTGATGTACCGGCAGGCCGTAGAACTGCGCCACCCGCGCCCCGCCGTCCGCCGCGACGACGGTCGCCTGCGGCGCGGCAGCCAGCGCCCGGCGCACCATCGCCCCGTCGCCGGTATCACCGTTGGCGCAGATAAAACAGGTTAGCGGGTTCGGCGTTTCCACCGTTCTTTAATTTCCAGTTTGCTGACATCCGCCGCTTCCAGAAAATCGTTAACCAGGCGGATAAACCGCTCGTATTCTAACATGGGGAAGTGCCGCACGCCGGCCAGTGGAATCGGCAGCAGGCTGGTATTTTCCGCCGTGATGTACTGCCAGACGTTTTCGTTGGGGGCGGGGATAAGCGGATCGTCCGCGCCGTGCAGCACCACCATTGGCATCGGCAGCAGGCGCAGCGTGTCCAGCATACGACCGGAATCATAGGCGGCCACGCTTTGTTTCAGCGCGGCGGTATCGGTTTTGGTCAGGTCAGTCAGGAGTTTGTCATATTCCGGTTCGGACCGTTTAAAACACTTTGCCAGCAGCGCCTCGGTGCTGCCGTCGCCAATGAGCGCCTGAAGCGGGTTATGCCGCTGCACACGCTTCGCGGTTTCCAGCGTCAGATCGGGCGCTTCGGGCGCGGGTTCGCCGTTGGAACGCGCGCGCGCGGCCTCCAGCAGCGCCGCCCGCATGGCCGAACTGGCGTTCATGATGGTGGCTTCGGTCTCGATGCCCGGCGGGGGAGCCGCCGGTTTATTGTCGGTCAGCGGAATCAGCCGCCCCGCGGGCAGGCGTTTATCCAGGCTGCCAGGATCAAACAGCGGCGCGCTGACCAGCAGCACACGCGGCGCTTTGTCCGGGTACAGCCGCGCGAATTCCGCCGCGACCAGCGCGCCCAGGCCGTGACCGATGAAGGCCGCCTTGGGGATGCCCAGGTTGTTCATGAAGTCCATAATCAACTGAACCTGGTGATCCACCGCGTACTGGCGCGGGTCTTTGCCGGAGTCGCCAAAGCCGAACAGATCAACAGCGTACACCCGGTACTTAAGCTGAAGCTGCTGCATGGTCGGAATCCAGTAGCGCCAACTGCCCACCCAGGTATGCAGCAGCACCACCGGGCGACCGCGCCCCAGCACTTCGTAATGGACTAGATTACCGCCAATTGTAATGGCACTCATAGGCCCCTCTCGCAGGGCAGGATGTCACGATATTGCATTTTGATTGAGAATTTCGGCGATCCGGCGGGTTAACTCCTCCGGCGCGAAGGGTTTCAGAATGTACGCCACTGCCCCGGCCTGAATGCCGGTCTGCACTTCTTCGTCCTGGCCTTTAGCCGACAGGAACACCACCGGCACATGACGGATGCTGTCATGCTGCTTCATCTGGCGGCACGCTTCGTAGCCGGTCATCTTCGGCATTCGCACATCCATCATGATCAAATCAGGCTTGACTTGCAGCGCCAGTTCCAGCGCCTCGGCGCCGTTCGCGGCCTGCGTGACTGTGTGTCCGGCAAACATCAGTGTGAAGTTAATCAGTTCACGGATGTCGCGTTCATCTTCGGCTACCAGAATGTGTGCCATACCGGCCTTTCTCCGCTGCTATCTGGTGACTGGTTGTTCCACCGGCAGCGAGACAAAGAAGGTTGTCCCCTTGCCACTTTCAGACTCAAACCAGACTTCCCCGTTGTGCATATCGATCAGTTCTTTGACGATGGATAATCCCAGCCCTGTCCCGGCAACATCCATCACCAGGGCGTTATCGTCAAAACGCTCAAATCGCTGCCAGATTCGTGACCGGAACTCTTCCGGTATGCCGATGCCCGTGTCTTTAACGCTGATGAGGATGTGTTTGCCGTCCGGCTGGATGCCAGCCGTCACGTCAATATTACCACCGGCATAAGTATAATTAAAAGCATTGTCTACCAGATTGGTGATGATCTGCGTGAGTTTATGGGGGTCGGCCTGAATGGGCGGCAGCGCCGGCTGGATTTCGACGGTCACGTTCAGGTCTTTGCGTTCGTGATGCGCCTTGCCTTTCAGCGTGGCAACCACGTTGTGGATGACCGGCCCGACCTCCACCAGTTCCGGGTTCAGGCGTTCGCCGGCGTCTATCTTGGAAATGTTCAGCAGGTCGTCCACCAGTTGGCTCAGACGGTCGGCGTTGCTCTTAATCTTTTGCAGCATCATCTGCTGCTGGTCGGACATCGCGCCCGCTACCCCCAGCAGCAGCAGGTCGGCAAAACCTTTGATGCTGGTCATCGGCGTGCGCAGTTCGTGTGACACGTTCGACACAAACTCGCTCTTGATGCGGTCAACTTCGACTTCCTTGGTGATGTCACGGAAAACGGATACCGTACCCAGGAAGCGGTCGCCGATGTGTACCGGCGACAGGTGGACGCTCACGACACGTTTGCCCAGATCGAGCGTTTCCGCCAGGAAGTCGCCGGGTTTGTGACGTTCGGGGTCAAGCGCCCATTCTTCGATGGCACGTGTCCACAGCGCCGCCGATTCACCAAACAGCCCCGACAGCTTAAAGATGGCCTGGCCGACCACGTTATCACGCGGCAGATCGAGGATGCGTTCGGCGGCGCTGTTAAACAGCACGATCACGCCTTCAGCATCCGCCAGCATGACACCATCGGCGATGCCTTCCACGATGGCGTTGCTCTTTTCGGTTTCTTCACGTTCCTGCCGCACCAGCACGCCCAGACGTTCGGCCTGATCGCGGATCAGGTGGTACAGTTCGGCGTTGTAAATCGCTGCCGCTACCTGATTGGCCGCCGCGATAATCAGTTTCACCTGCGTGTCGGTGAACACATCCGGCGTTTCGCTCAGCAGCACCATCACGCCGTGAACATCGTCGTTGTTTTCCAGCAGCACGGCCACCGCGCTGCGCCACTGTTCCGCGCCCGGCACGCTGGTATCCCAGTATTCCTGGCCGCGCAGATCGCCGACGGTGACATGCTGGCCGCCGTACTGGATCAGCCAGCGCGCCAGCCCTTCCGCCGGGTGCTGGGGCAGGTCGGCGCTGCTGGTTTCGACCGGCAGCAGTTGAGCACGGCTGTACAGTTTATCGGTCATCGGGTCAACCAGCATAATCACGCCGTCGTCCGCCGTGACCGCCCCGGCCACCAGTTCCAGCGCGCGCCGCAGCACCCGATCCATATCCAGCGTGGTCGCCAGATCGGACGTGATGCGGTAAAGCGTATCAATCCGGTCGCGCTCGCGCTGGAGTTCACCCGACCGTTCCTGTAATTCCTGCGTGCGTTCCTGCACGCGCTGGTTCAGCTCGTTGGCAAAATTGCTGACCTGCTCGAACAACTGCGCGTTTCGGATGGCGGCGCCCAACTGCGCGCCGACGGTCGTCAGCAGGCGTTCGTCGTTGATACCAAACGCCCGCGTGTTGGTCGAGTCGCGCACGGCCAGCACGCCTAACACCTGATCGCCGGCGACGATTGGCACACCCAGATAACTTTTGGCGTCGCCTTCGCCGTTGGCGATACCCAGATTGCGCCGCATTTCGTCCGACGACCAGTTGCCGCCGCCCAGCGGCAGCGAGCGCCGGTGCCGGATGACGAATGAGACCTCATCGGTGTTCAGAGTGCGCGGCGGCAGGTGAAATTCCGTGCCATCGCGTTTGACCGCAATCGGGAATGTGATCTGCTGCGTGCCGGAGTCGTACAGCGCCAGGTACATTTCCTCGGCGTCGGTAACACGCGGAATCTGATCGCGCACGATGGCGATCATGTCATCAATCGTCAGCGTGGACGAAATGGCCGTGCTGAGGTTGTTGATGATGAAACCTTCTTCGACCAGCGCCGCCGTTTCCGTCGAGAGCCGGGCGTTCTGGATCGCAATCGCCGCCTGCGAGCCTAACGCCTGTGCCAGTCGGATTTCCCGGTGACCGAAAACGCGGTGCGGCATGGGTGTTTCGACCTGCACCAGACCAATCGCCTGATCGCGCACGATCAGCGGGATGAGCACGCGCAGTTGGTCGCCGTTGCGCTGGAGCAGATCGAGTTCCACCGCGTCGCTCTCGCCGCCCTGCCGGATGACGATGACCTCGCGTTCTTCCAGTGCCCGCAGGCGGGCGGGATATTCGCGCAGGTTATAGATTGTACCCGGCGGCACGGTGCGCTGTGGATCGCCCAGGCGGTTGACTTCGACCTGCACTTCCAGCACATTTTCAACGTTGTCCCACAGCATCACGGCGCAGTCATCCATATCCAGCGCGTGCAGCATCAGGGCGACGACGCTCTGGAACACTTCGTCCAGATTCAGTGTGAGCGAGGTGGACTGGGCCGCTTCCAGCAGCGTTTCCAGTTCGCGGGTGCGGACGAGCGTCTGTTCCAGCAGGTTGGTATTCTGCACGGCAATCGCCGCCTGGTTGGCGATGATCTGCCCCAGCTCAATCTGTTCCGAGACAAAGGCACGTGGGCCGTCCAGCACTTCCAGTTCAAACGTACCGATCACCTGCCCGCCAACGGTCATCGGCACGACGACCAGCGCCGACAGGCGGCGGGGTGTCAGCTCCATCAAAACCTGATTGTCGCGCGGGAGCTGGTTCACATCTTCGTAGACCAGCGGCGCGGCTTCACGGCGCAGCAGTTGGTAGAGGGCGCTTTCCGACAGGCGCGCGTAGTCGTCCGGCGGCGCGTCGCCGCGCGGGTGCGTGACGATGACACGGCCAATTTGCAGCTCACGTTCGAACAGCAGGGCGCGCCCCTGGCTGACATCCAGCACGCCGGCGATTTCCCGCAGCGCGGTTTCGAGGATGTTTTCGCTGTCAAGCGACTGTGCCAGCGAAACGGACACCCGGTTCAGCAGGCTGAGGCGTTCGGCGCGCTGCTGCGAGTCGGTGTACAGGTCGGCGTTTGCCAGCGCGACGGCCATCTGGTTGGCAAAGGCGAAGGCGGCCTGCTGCATCTGGGCGTTGTAGAAACGCGGTTCGGCCTTCGCCAGCGCGATCACGCCAACCACATAACCCTGATTGACCAGCGGCACGCCCAGCCAGCTTGCCACATCTTTTTCACCGGGCAGGTAATCCAGCCGTTGCAGGTGGTTGATGGCATAAGGCCGCTGGGTTTCAACCACGACGCTCAGGCGTTCGTGCGACGGGATGGCGACCTGAATACCGCGTTCGGTCGTGTCGTCACTGAAGCCTGCGAAACCGGCCAGCGTCAGCATGTCGCCGCTGCGCGTCCACAGTGTCAGCCTGTCGTAATCAATGATGCGTTCCAGTTCACCCAGCGCCAGATCAATCACCTCTTCCCGGTTGAGCGAAGCGGTGATGCGGCTGGATACCTCGGTGAGCGCGGCTAACTGGTTGGCGCGGGCTTCCACGTCGCGTTCCAGCCGGGCGCGGTCGGTTACGTCTTCAACCAGGATCACCGCGCCGCGCACGCCCTCGGCGCTGCGGAGCGGGTACAGGTAGAAGTTCCGCACCAGCAGGCGGTTGTCTTCAACCGTTTGCTGCCAGATGCGCTCGCGTGGTTCGCCCTGATTCAGCACGATACGCAGATCGTCGGCCAGCAGGTCGCCCAGTTCGGGGTCGTAACCAAATAAGTCCTGCCGCATGGCGCCGGTAGTATCCCAGCCGTAACGCTGGCGCATGAAGTCGTTGACCGAAATGATCCGCCCGGATTTATCCAGCACGATGATGCCCTGCTGGATGGACTCCACAACCGACTCGTTGAAGGCTTGCAGGTTCAGCGCGCGGTTGAACAGCCGCGCGTTTTCAATGGCGACGGCGGACAGGTTCGCCATACGTTTGAGCAGCGGGCGATAGTCGTTGAAGTTGGCGGCGCGTTCCTCGGCGCTGCCCAGATGAATCGCGCCCAGAATGACACCGCCCGCCACCAGCGGCACGATCAGACTGGTGCGCTCGCCGCGCCCGTGCCAGGCCCGCAGATCGTTATAACGGGCCGCGTCCGGTTCGCCGGCATAATACAGGTAATCCTGCCCATCCTGGAAGGTGCGCGCCAGCGCCGTGCCGTCAATATGCGGGCGGTGCTCGCTGGCCGTAACCAGCGAAGCGTCGGGGTTGATCGTCATCTTGAGCACGTCAAAACCCTGCTGGTCGGCGTCCAGCAGCGCGACGGTCATCTGCATGACCGGCAGCAGCCGCGCCGCGCCGTAACCCACCGCTTCGATAATCTGGCGGGTGTCCAGCGTTCGGGACACGGCTTCCATGATCGCGTTCAGGCGCGCTTCCTGCTCGGCGCTGTGCAGCGTGGCGCGGTACAGGTAGCTGTTTTCGATGGTGGCCGCCGCCTGATGCGCGAAGATTTCCAGAATTTCGAC
>JARKOK010000013.1 GCA_029975765.1 Aggregatilineales bacterium | reverse complement strand
TTCCAGCCGGCCTTCCACAGACGATGCGCGGCGCGGTGCCACCACACGGCGTGCAGCCCCGGATAGAACAGCACGACTTGCAGCCAGTGATGGGCTGCCGGGTCACGCGAGAGAACGGAATGAATATCCTCGCGCATAGTCCTGAACATGGCCTACTCCTCCAGATGCGCGTACAGCGCGGTCGAGAGATACCGTTCGCCGAACGAGGGGATAATCACGACGATCAGTTTGCCGGCGCTGTCCGGTCGCGCCGCCACCTGCAAGGCGGCCCACGTCGCCGCGCCGGATGAGATGCCCACCAGCAGCCCTTCCTGCGTTGCCATTTTACGGGCGATGTCCATCGCGTCATCGCCGGTCACGGTGATGATTTCGTCGTAAATCTGCGTGTTCAGGATGCCCGGCACGAAACCCGCGCCGATGCCCTGAATCGGATGCGGCCCTTTTTCCCCGCCGGACAGCACCGGCGAGGCCGCCGGTTCGACCGCGACCAGTTTCACCGACGGCTTACGCGCCTTCAGCACCTCGCCCACGCCGGTGATCGTGCCGCCCGTGCCGATACCCGATACCACGATGTCCACCTGGCCGTCGGTATCATGCCAGATTTCCTCAGCGGTGGTCTTGCGGTGAATTTCCGGGTTGGCCGGGTTTTCAAACTGCTGCGGAATCCAGGCGTTTGGCGTGCTGGCGGCGATTTCCTCCGCTTTGGCGATGGCCGCGCTCATGCCGCCCGGCCCCGGTGTCAGCACCAGTTCCGCGCCATAAGCCCGCAGCAGCTTGCGGCGTTCCTTGCTCATGGTCTCCGGCATCACCAGAATCAGCCGGTAGCCGCGCTGCGCCGCCACCATCGCCAGCGCGATGCCGGTGTTGCCGCTGGTGGGTTCGACCAGCACGGTATCCGGGTTAATCATGCCGGCGCGTTCGGCGGCTTCGATCATCGCCACGCCGATGCGGTCCTTGACGCTGTGCGCCGGGTTGAAGTATTCGAGTTTGGCGACGACCTGCCCCGGCAGTCCCTCCGCCAGCCGGTTGATGCGTACCAGAGGGGTGTTTCCGATAAGCTGCGTGACATTCTCCGCGATCTTCACGATAGGTTCTCCGTGAGGCAGGGGCATATCGTGTCCCTGCGAATCCATTAAACAAGAATAAAAAACGGGCCACTCCTGAGAGAGTGACCCGTCTGTTTCCAGCGACTCGGCTGCTGTCTGTCCCTAGCGACGGCGTATCACACCACAGGATGATTCCGTGATGATGTCACAACAGGGACAACAACAGGTGGGGTAGGCCGCGTACATCTTCATAACCTCATTGTATGTGAGACGCAGAAAATATTCAAATCCTTACCCGTACCATTCTCCATTCTTTAACCTTCGTCTTTAGCAGGGGAGGGTCTGAGACCCTCGGGCGGCCACATTGGGCCGCCCCTACGACCCATCAATTAATCCTGTCGGGGTAACAGGGGTATGGCATACCCGCTCTGCACATCGTCAGCAGCCCGCCACTTCCGCCGCGCGGCGGGCCAGCAGCGGAATCGTCATGCCGAATGCTTCAAAGCGGGTGTCCTGCGTCTGGCCGCGCCGGTAGCGCACGTAAATCTGCGCGGCGATCACCACCAGCCGGAACAGCCCCAGCGCGTGATAAAAAGGGATAAACGATACGTCGCGCCCGCTGCGGGCGGCGTACCGCTGTACCAGTTCGTCGCGTGTCAGAAAGCGGCGGTCGCCCACCGGCATCATCGCGGCGGCCTGTAAATACGGCGGGTCGTCCGGTTGGGACCAGTAAGTGAGCAGCGCGCCCAGGTCGGACAGCGGGTCGCCCAGCGTACACATATCCCAGTCAAATACGGCGACCATCTGACCGGGGTCGTCCGCCGCCAGCATGACGTTATCCAGTTTATAGTCATTGTGGATCAGTGCCGGCGCGCCTTCGGGCGGCAGATTGTCCGCCAGCCAGCGATATACGCGCTCCATCTCCGGCAGATCATCCACTCTGGCGTTGTGCCAGCGCCCGTACCAGCCTTCCACCTGCCGCGTGATAAACCCGGCGGGTTTGCCCAGGGACTCCAGACCGAGCGCGGCGTAATCCACGGCGTGAAGATCGGCCAGCGTGTCAACCAGCGCGGCGCTCATACGGCGGGGCGCGTCCGGCAGAGCAGCGAATTCGTCCGGCAGCGACTTTCGCACCACCACGCCTTTACGGCGTTCCATGACGAAGAACGGCGCGCCGATCACGGCGGCGTCCTCGCACAACAGAAACGCGCGCGGCGCGAGGGGAAACGCCTGGTACAGCACCGACAGCACGCGGTACTCGCGGCCCATGTCATGGGCGGAAGGCGCGACCGGCCCCAGCGGCGGGCGGCGCAGCACGTACTGGTGTGTGCCGTAATCCAGCAGGTAGGTGAGGTTGGCCGCGCCGCCGCCGAACTGCCGCACCGTCAGCGGTTGGTCGCTGCCGTCCAGGTGGCCGCGCAGGTAGGCCGCGAGGCGGGATTCGTCCAGTTGTTCATCGGCGCGTACCGGAATGGTGTCGGAAGCATCGTGGGTCATCAGACAATCATCTTTTCCAGTAAATCATGCTGTATCGAATTACGATCCTACTATACCCTGAAACTAAAAAACACAGCGCGGCTGTCTGGGAGGGAGAATCAAACAGCCGCGCCGTGTTACACGTATTCTGATAATCATTATGCGGCGGCGGCCAGCCGTGAGAAAGTGCAACTTGTCACCATCCCGTGTGTCACACGGCATATTCCGGGTGCATGTCAGCCTGGGGCGCGTTTGCCGGTTGGTCGCCAGATGTTGAGATGTCCGACTGCCAGGTGCGGCGCGCCGCGCTCCTGCGGTTGCCCGTTTTTTCATTGATTTCTTTCGAAATCCCATCTTCCAACCGGGGTGCAATTCCCGCCGGTTTGCGTTACAATCCAACTGTCCGCACCACCTGACAACAGAGACCAACACTCATGCGCGTTCAACGGAGTCATTCCCGGCTGACGTTTCGTAAGCAGCGCCGGCGGCGATCAGGCTGTTTCTCCTTCGCCGTGTTATCCGGGCTGTTGATCGGCGCGGCCTTCATTTCCTGGAACTGGTTAGGCCGGCAGATGAGCGGGGTGTCCGCCCCTGCCGCGAATCCCAATCTGCTGACGGCGGCGTTTCAGGCCTTTGAACGCGGCGAGCTGGATAACGCGGTGAACCTGTCGCGCCAACTGCTGGCGCAGACGCCGGACAGCGCCGACGCGCTGGCCGTCCTGACGCGGGCGCTGATTTACCGCAGCTATGCCGACTATAACCGCGCTGCCGACCGGCAGGCGGCGCGCCAGCTGGCGGCGGAAGCGGCGGAGCGGTATGCCTCGAATCGTAATATTCAGGCGGTGTATGCGTACACGCTGCAAGTTGCCGGGCAGCCGGTCGAAGCGGCCAAAGTGGCGCAGAAGGTGCTGGACGCTGACCCGCAAAATACGCTGGCGCGCATCGCGATGGGGCTGGCCTATGGCAGCGTGGGCAGTTTTGAGATCGCGCTGCGCGAGAGCCTGGAAGCGGCCAAAAGCCCGACCTGGCAGTTGGAGAGCCAGCGCGCGCTGGCGATCAGCTACAGCGACATGGGCGATTATACCAGCGCGATTGAGGCGATTGAACGCGCCATCCGGCTGCACCCGCGCCTGATTCCCCTGTATTTCGAGCGCGCGCTGTACGCCATGCAGATCGGTGACGCGGATGCGGCGACGGCGGCTTATTTTCAGGTGCTGGTGGTGGACCCGAACAACGTCAAGGCGCGGCTGCGGTTATGCGAACTCTCCAGCCT
>JARKOK010000162.1 GCA_029975765.1 Aggregatilineales bacterium | reverse complement strand
GTGGCTGGCACCACCACCTTGCCGTTCCGGTCGAGGAACGAGAAGGTGCAGGCCAATGGTGATGTGCCCGCCGTTGGTTTGGCACGGAATTGAATTGTGCCGAGCATCATGCCCGTCTGGACGCCGTTGCGACCGAGGGGCTGGTTGCGCCCGCGTTTCGAAATCACGGCGGAAATCTTTAAGACGCCGCCGACATTGGAATAGGTCGGCATGAACTCGGTCCAACCGTCCTGCCCGCCCCAGATGCTGCCGTTCCATTCAACAGGCCGCCGGTTGTCTTCCCCATGAAAGGGCGTGAGAGTGTCGTCTGGATCATGCGTATACACGTCCAGCACGTTGCCGTTGGCCGTGCAGTTCACCTCCACCGCCCAGAATTCAACGGTGGTGGTGATGTCGAAATAGGCCGTGACATACCGGTAATCGTCGCCATTGTTCCAGGTCGGGTAGGGCGGCGCGTTGGTATCCAGCGTGGTAAGCTGGAGGGCTGGCCCCCAGTTGGGGGTGACGATGATTTTAGGCGCAAGCTGCGCCAGGGTAGGCGATACGCTGAGTACCAGCAGTGCACACACTGCCAGCATCAAGCACGACCGTAACAGACGTTTCATAGTGTTTGGGGTCCCCCATTTCAATTAAACAGTTCAAACTGCCCAATCGCTGACCAAAGGTGTGTCTCAACCTCCAATCGTTCGGTAATTTCAGGCTAGGATGTCGCAGTGATTTCCGGTTCAGGTGACAGGTCTGTTCCGGTAGGTGTTGGCTCCGGCGTTTCGACCGGCGGTAGGTCGGTCGGAAGCGGCGTGCTTTCGGGTGTTATTTCCGGCGTGGCTTCCAGGGTTGTTTCGGCGGTTGCCTCGTAGGTGGGTTCAGGGGTTGGCGTCAGATCGAGCGGCGTCATCTCGCACGTCATCTCAAAATTTCCAGCCAGAACAGCCAGATCAGCCGCTTCGGTCACGCCGTCGCCGGTTACATCAGTTTCCGGCGAATCCAGCGCATCAAAACGTGCCGTCAGCAGGGTGATATCGCTGGGGCCGATGCAGCCGTCCTGATTCAGATCACCACCGGCCAGCACCACTTCCGGCAGCGCCTCTCCCGGCTGAATAAACACAGCCGCGTGCCGGTGCAGCGGCGCTTCAACCAGCAGCCAGTATGCCTCGTTGGCTGGAATCAGGATGGCATACTGCCCTGCCGCATCGGTGACGGTCAGCATGAGGAGTACCCGTTGGGTATCCAGTATTGAAACCCGGATGCCGGCGTCGTTTGGCTGCCGGTTCTGGTAATGCGCCGTACCCTGAACCGCGAGCATCAGCCGTTCCGCTGTAGGTGTAGCCGGGGCGGTCGGGGTGTCAGTCGCTGTTTCGGTCAGGGTCGGTGTGCCGGTGAACGTGGCTGTTTCGGTGAGCGTGGGTGAGTCGGTGGCGGCGAGTGTTTCAGTTGGGATGCTGGTCGGCATGTCCTGATCGAAACCGGTTGGTGTGGGTTCGGCGGTCGTTTCGCTGGTGGTTTCGGCAGTAGGTGTCTCGGTCGGCGTTGGTGTTTCAGTCAGGGTAGGGGAAGGTGTTTGGGTGGCTGTCTCGGTAAGTGTGGGCAGGTCAGTGGGTATGTCACTCGGCAGAGGTGTGGTAGTGAGCGTTGGCGTCCATGTGGAAGGTTCGGCAGTTTGCTCGGTTTCCTGAGCCGCACTTTCCAGACATAACCCAAACAGCAAAGCCAGGAAGATAAATATGAAGAAATGCTTATTGATGTGCTGCATATAAAAAGCTTTTAATAACCTGAAAATGTGAATTTATTATATCAGGAATTTTGGCATGATGATGGTCAGGGTTGTGAAAAATTTCTAAAATCTGTAGGTTAAGGGGAAAAGTTCTAACGTGGTGTGTCAAGCACCGCGTCCGTCACGCGAATATTGTCGAAGCTCACCCAGGCGGTCTGGTTGGTGGCACCCAGCGCCACGCCCACCTGGCCGCCGGCAAAAGTCTGGTCGCGTGTTTCGGCTAAAAACTGGCCGTTGGCGGAGAATGCGAGATAGTCGTCCACGCAGGTGATGGACAGGTCGTTCGGCTCGAAGCCCGGTCGCAGCGCCGGGTGTGGCTGCCAGGCCACCAGGGGAACGGGATCATCAGCGTCGGGCGTGGCTCTCAGAATGGCGAACTGCCTCGCGCTGGAAATGACGAAATAATAACCATTACCGGCCTCATCGGCGCGGCACAGGATTCCAAAACCATTGCCCACGCTGCCCTGAGTCTGCTGGATGCGCGCATCAATGGCCGTATTGCGATAAAATGCCCGGTTGAGCGACCAGATATAACCCCGGTCGCCAACTACCGCGCCTTCCAGCACGCCGCCCCCCAGGCGAAACAGCGCCAGGTTACCCGGAACGACGAACGTATCCCAGTCAGCAGCCGTCTGATCGAATGTGTCGTAACTGCGTTCCTCCTGCAGGCTGATGCGCGGGGCTGGCGGACTGGCGGGAGCGGCGCACGCCGTCAGCAGCAGCACGATGAGAACGCAGGCGCGCATCTATTTGACTGCCGAGATCGCCTCGGCGATTTTGTCGCACCAGGCGCGAATCGTGTCCCAATCCCGGAAATCGCCGTCGAAACTGCTGGGCCAGGTGGCGCCATCATACCGCGCGGCCAGCGTCCAGCGTTCGTTCCAGTCTACCTGCTGCAAATCCAGCTTGCCGGCGAAGACTGCTGTATCCTGCACCTTCAGCCGTTCCAGCAGATCATTTGCCATGTAGTACTCCATGACATGCTGGTAGCCGTGTGGTTCCAGGACACGAATGCAGCTCACCCACAGATAGACGGTTTTGGTCGCCAGCATATCCTGAAACCGGGTGATGAAATCGGTCATTTCGGGCAGCCATGTCCCCATCTGGATAGCCGTGCCGAGAATAACCACATCATACGGGCTGATGATCCGCACCGCGTCCACGCTGGCAGTGGTGACTTTTAGCCCCCGTTCCGTCAGCGTTTTGCCGATGAACTCCCCGACTTCTGCGGTCGAACCATGGACGCTGGCATAAGCGACTAACACATTCATACAGTTCTCCTTCAGAAAGAATCTATAGGCAAGTTCCTTCTGGATGTTTAGTCCAGCGAACGACAAGCAATCATACAATCTTTACTTTTCATTATAGGAGGAGATTATGATTATTCGCCAGTGAACCTGGCTGAATGAGAATGCCCGTTTGTATATTGCTGTATGTCCGCTTCGGGGTATAATCGGCATAACGGCAAAATCAGTGGAAATCAGGCACTGAGGGGTAAAGTATAAAGCTTATGATAGAGGTAATCATTGACAGCATCCGGGTCAGCTTGATGTCGCAGCATCGGGTGGTTGTCCT
>JARKOK010000156.1 GCA_029975765.1 Aggregatilineales bacterium | reverse complement strand
TCGGAGAAGTCCATCAGCAGCGTCAGGAAGTGAATCAGATCAATCGAGGACTGCAAATCGGCTTCATCCGGCGTGCTGCCGCCGAAGAACTGCGCGTTGTTGCGCGCGTCACCAATCGCGCTCATGACGGACCGGCTGTTGGCCTGCACCGCGCGCGCGAAGGCGTTCAGCGCCGCGTCGGCGGCGGGTATCTGCGCCAGATCAATCAGGTTCAGATCGTAGCCGGTGTAACCGGCGTCGCTCCATTCCCCCTGGGCGTAGGAATACACATAATCGTCTACGATCTGTTTGCCCAGTTCGACCACTCCCATGCCCGGATTCTGCACGAACGTCGCCAGCGAAATGTCATACGCCCAGCCGTAAGCCGGTTCGGTTTCTTCGGCCACAATCGCGTAATCAGCATAGGGCGACAGCAGTTTCAGCACTTCGTACTGCGCCATCAGGCAGGCGTCGAAGCCGATGAAATCCAGCTTGCGCCCCAGTTCGCCGGTGATCTGCGTCAGCGCGTCGTCCAGTTCCAGCATCGTCAGCTGGTCGTCGTTGTCGGTCATGTCCCAGCCAATACCCGTCCAGCCGCCGCCGTGATCGGAGATAATGAGCGCATAGTGCTGCGCCGGGAACTCGGTGATACCCCACCGCGCAAAATCCACCAGCGCCTCGACTTCCCCCTGATTCACCTCGCCCAACGCCGCCAGCACCTCGGAGTTGACCATCTGCCAGTCGCCATCCTGCGTCAGCAGAAAGCGGCGGGCGTCCGTCCAACTGCTGTCGGCATCGGTGCGATCCACCTGCGCGACGAAGTTCACCTGCGCCGTACTGCCGATATATTCCACTTCGTTGATGTCCAGCATCATACCGTCTTCGATGTCGCTGGTATCGGCAGTCGAATAAAACAGAATAGTCCAGGCCGCCTCCCCCTGCGCCTGCGCGCCGGTCAGCCCGACGGCCAGCAGCAGCGCCAGCAGCGTCACCACGCGGAAAAAATACTTTTTTTGCTTTAACATTGGTGTCTCCTCCGATAAGCCTACTGACAATAAACTCATGGACAAACCAATCAGAATTCGCCGGATTTCGCAGGGGCGTGTTTAGAAACCCGCTCCTACAAAGACAACTCCCATTAGGTGCGGTTGTCCGTAAGGCTATCCACCCACAGACAGCAGGGATGCCGCACAGCATATACGTTGAAGGTCGGGGCGCACACACAGGTCTGCCCCTACAGCATTCAACCCGTCTGCGCTGATTCTGCATTAGGGCATAGGTTATGCGTAGCTGCTCTGGATAGTGCAGTTCTCAGTTTACAGGCAAATGCCGCCGCGCGAAATTAAGACACCCGCCACTCAAACGGCAGCAGCAGCAGGGGCGTGCCGCCGCCCACCGCCTGCGCGTTCGCCCGCAGATAGTCCAGCGCGGCAGCCGGGTTGGCCGCTAACTGGGGCGGCAGCGGTGGGGCTTTGCCGGCCAGCGCGACCGGCGTTTCGTCCGGCAGACCGGCCAGCGCCTTCGCTTTCGCCAGCGCCGCGTGCAGGTCGCCCAGTTCGTCCACCAGACCGCGTTCGAGCGCCTGCGCGCCCGTCCACACCCGCCCGCCGCTTACGGCGTCCACCGCCCCGGCGCTCATGTTACGGGCAGCGGCTACGTGATCTATAAACTGCTGATAGGTGTGCTGCACCCCGCGCACAACACGCGCGCGCTGCGCCTCGGTATACGGCGCGGCGTCGCTGAACATGGCCGCGTTCGCCCCGCGTGTGAACTCGTAGCGGTGGATTTGCAGTTTATCCCACAGCCCGCGTGTGACGGCCTTCGCGCTGATAACCCCAATCGAGCCGGTCAGCGTGGCCGGCTGCGCCACAATCCAGCGCGCGGCAGTGGCGATCATATACCCGCCGGACGCCGCCACCCCGTTCATACAGGCGACCAGCGGGCGGTCAGCCGCCAGTTCCGCCAGCGCGGCGGTCATGGCTTCGGCGGTCATGGCCGCGCCGCCGCCGCTGTCAATCAGCAGTACCACCGCCGCCGCGTCCCGGTTTTTCAGCAGCGCCCGCGCCTGCCGGGTCACGGTCAGGTCGCCGGCGCGCTCCCCGCCGATGATCGGAATGGGCAGATTCACCGGCGGGCTGCCGCTTTCGCCAGGCAGCATCAGGCCGCCCACGCGCAGCACGGCTATGTATTTATCCGGTCGCGGGCGCCACTTTTTATACAGCGCCCGTCCCGCCTGCTCCCACGTCAGAACGTGCCGCGCCTCCAGCCGCCGGAACAGCGCCTCCTCCGTTTCGACCGCATCAATGTACCCCGCCGCCAGCGCCTCGCTGTCCAGATGCGGCGCGCCGTCCACCAGCGCCCGCACCGCGTCCGGCGTTAAGCCGCGCGCTTCGGCGATGTCCCGAACGAAAATCTCGTACTGCGAGTCCAGCAGCCAGTCCAACTGCTCGCGGCCTTCGGGCGATGGTTCGCGCCGGGTGAAGCGGTCAAACGCGCCCTTGTACGGCGAAATCGCCACGCTGTCCAGTTCCACCCCCAGCGCGTCCAGCGCGTCCTTCAGGAACAGGGCTTCGCTGTGCAGGCCGGTCACCATCAGTTCACCGCCCGGCTGCATCACAATCTCGTCGGCGGCGCTGGCGATATAATACTGGCGGTTGTCATACATCTGCGCGAAACAGATCACGCGTTTGCCACGCGCCCGCAGCCGCAGCAGGCTGCCGCGCAGGGTTTGCAGGTCGGCCAGGGTCAGGTTCAGGCCGCGCAGGTACAGAATCAGACCAATGGGGCGTGGGTCGTCCGCGATCCGGCGGAACTCACGTTCCAGTTCCAGCAGGCTCAGCGGGCTTTTACCCAGCAGGCGGCGCTGCCACCACCGGCGCGCTTCGGGCAGCAGCGGCAGGTCGGCGGGCAGCATGAGCTGGATGTAGCCGATTTTACGAAAGCGCCGCCGCCCGTTGGCGGCTGCCGCGAACAGGCGGCTCGCCCAGCGCAGGGGATTCAATATGGCGAAAAATTTACGAAGTGGGGTAAACATCAGTGTTCGGCCTTCGATTACAAATAGCTGGATAAACTCCGGCGGATTATAAGGAAAACAAAGTGTTTTTGCTCTGAACCCACCAGATCGTGTTAAGCTGATACAGCAGATTAGTTTGTCCACGCATCCTGTGGAACGGGATTTGAGTCGAGCAGGTACACCGGTACATGCGTAATTTCTGGCAGTTCCTTACCGAACCTGCCGCCGCCCAGCAGACGGAAGAACGGCGGCAGGCCCAGCTTTTGTCAATCCTGCTGCTGGTACTGGCGCCGGCGGCGCCGCTCGCCGCCATCGTGCCGGCGCTGCTGGATGATGGGGCCGTCGAGGGTGTCAGCGTCTTTATCGCGGTCAACGCGCTGCTGATCACCTGCGCCCTGTTTGTGCTCAGCCGAACCCGCTACTACCGGCTGGCTTCGCTGCTGACGATTGTCCTGACCGGGACAGCCATCTTTGCCGCCATCATCACCGACAGCAGCCCGACCCAGAATGAGGCCGCTTTTTATCCACTGGTAGCCGTCCTGCTGAGCAGCTTCCTGCTGTCCATGCGCGCCACCGTGATCGTGACCCTGCTGCAAGCGGTGATCCTGATGGCCTTACCGGTGTTGGGTATCGTGATCCGGCTGGCCGACCCATTCATTTTTTACCTCGTCATGTCGCTGCTGGTGCTGCTGTTTACCCACCAGCGCAATCGAATTGAACGCGCCCGCCGCGCGCAGTTGGCCGCCGGCCAGCGCCGGCTGGAAACCGCTTACGCCGATCTGGAAAATCGGGTGGCCGAACGGACGGCAGAACTCTCGCAGCTAAACGATCAACTGCGGGCGGAAATCGCCGACCGCGCCCGCGCCGACGCCGCTTTAATCGAAGAACGGAATCTGCTGCGCACGCTGATCGAAAATCTGCCGGATATTGTGTTCGTGCTGGATACCGAGAGCCGTTACATCCTGAACAACGCCGAACACCGGCGGCTGTTGGGCGTGCAGACGATGGAGGAAATCGTCGGCAAACACGCGCGGGACTTCTTCCCACCGGAGGAGGCCGCCCGCTTCGACGCCGAAGAGCAGGCTTTAATCCTGGCCGGCCAGTCCCTGCTCAACCAGGAAGAGTCTTACCATGATCCAACCGGCCAGCAGCATTGGGGGTTAATCAGCAAAATTCCCTTCCGCGATACAACCGGCCAGGTGGTCGGCGTGGTCGGCGTGCTGCGGGATATTACCGATCTTAAACGGGCCGAAACGGTGCTGCGCCAGGCGTACCGCGCTTCCAAACAGCAGGTCAGCGAACAAAAACTGGAACTGTCTCAGGTTTATAACCGGCTGTTACATCAGGCGAACCTGCTGGAAAACGTGTCGGAAGCCATCGTTTCGTTTGACACCAACGGCCTGGTGCAAAGCTGGAACCGCGCGGCGGAGAACCTGTTTGGCTACGAGGCGGCTGAAGTGCTGGGGCGTTCCGCCTGGGAACTGCTGGCCGGCATCCTGACCGAGGAACAGTCCGCCAGCCTGAAACACAACCTCAGCACTCGCCAGCCCTGGCAGGGGGAAATCAGCTACACGCGGGAAAACGGGCGGCGGGTGCATTACCTCACCTCGGTATCACACGTCTATGACCACGAGCAGCAGGTGATTGGCGTGGTGGCGGTCAGCCGGGATATGACCGAACAAAAACAGATGGAAGCCGCCGAACGCAGCCAGCGACAGTTGGCGGAAGCCCTGCGCGATACGGCAGCGACCATCAATGCCACGCTGGAACTGGAAGAAGTGCTCGACCGGATTTTTCTGCACATCGCCCGCATTGTACCGTGTGATACCGCCAACATTTCGATGATTAAGGACGGTCAGGCGCAGGTGGTGCGCTACTGGGGCACGCTGGAAGAAGAGGGGAAGCAGGCCGTTTTCACCAATCACTTTAACGTGGAAACTACGCTGACGCTCAAAACCATGATCGAAACCGGTCGCCCGCTGTTCATTCCCGATACCGACAGTTATCCGGGATGGGTCAGAAAAAGCGAAACCAATTTCCGGTCATACATCGGGATGCCGATCAGGATTCAGGACAAGGTCATCGGCTTCCTGAACGCCAGCGCGCGCACGCCAAACGCTTTTAATGAGTCCCATCTGGAAGGCATGACCGCTTTTGGCGAACAACTGGCGACCGCCCTGCGGAATGCCCAGCTTTACGAGACGATCCGCCACCATGCCGCCGAACTGGTCCAGCACGTCGCCGACCGTACCGCCGAACTGGAACGCCAGCGCACGCAGCTTCAGATTATCCTGGATTCGATGAGCGAAGGGGTGGTCAGCAGTATGGTGACGGAAGCCGGCGTGCTCCAGCCGATTTACCTGAATGAGGCGCTCAAACGCCTGCTGGGTTACGATCTGGACGACTGGCGCGAACATCTGGTGGTCTACGAAATCATGGCGGACACCAACCCCGCCCTGTACCAGCAGATTTTTGAGGCGATCATGCAGCAGGGACGCTGGCAGGGGGAGACCCGGTTGCGCCGTAAGGACGGCCTCGAATTTCAGGCGCATGTATGCAGCACCCGTATCGCCAATTCCAACGGCATCTTCACTGGCGTCGTGACCGTCATCCGGGATGTAAGCCAGGAAAAGGCGCTGGAAGAACAGCGATCCCGCTTTGTCGCCAACGCCTCGCACGAACTCCGCACGCCCATCACCAACCTGATGACGCGCCTGTGGCTGCTGCGCAAACAGCCGGAACGCCTGAACGAACATCTGGAAATCCTGGAAAACGTGGCGAACCGGATGCGCTATCTGGTGCAGGATTTGCTGGATGTTTCGCGGTTGGAACGCGGCGTCATTCCGATTGAATGCGCGCCGATGGATTTAAAGCAAACCATAACCGAGGTGATTGACACCCAGCGAGCGGAAGCCGACAGCAAAAACGTGCATCTGGTCTGCGAGCTGTCGGACGACCCGTTGATGATCTGGGGGGACGCGCGGCGCATCAATCAGGTCATCACCAATCTGGTCATGAACGCGATCAATTACACCCCGGCGGCGGGGCGTATCCTGGTTGATTCCACTCACGAGACGGATTCTGACAACGGCGTAAGGTATGTTATCATACACATTCAGGATACCGGCGTGGGCATCCCTCCCGAACATCTGCCGCATCTGTTCCAGCCGTTTTATCGCGTGGGGGAACAGGGCAACGGCACCGGGCTGGGGCTGGCTATCGCCAAAGAGATCATTGAACTGCATGGCGGCACTATTCATGTGAGCAGTGAAGTGGGTGCCGGCAGTCGTTTTAGTATCCGCTTGCCACTGTGGAGCGAGCCGCCCGTATCCGGCAGTCGTGGGGGATAGTTTTTGAGGGACAAACTCACACCGCCTGGAGGTACAGCATGTCCGACGAAGCTAACAATAATCATGGCCGTGAGAGCAGCACCCCGCTGGCCGATGCCCTGCGGCAAATTCTGGAACGTAAGGCCGCCCGACCCCAGGATGTGTACCGGCTGGCCGTCATTGTCGAAGCCATCCTGGACGCGCAGGACGACCCGGACGCGCTGCTGACGATTCGCGGCGAACTGCGCGAACTGCTCCATGATCTGTCGCAGGCCATGCCGGACTCAACCTCATAAATCTCAGGCGAACATTGTGACCGACAATCCCAAGCTGCTGGAAGTAGACCCCCTCGAACATACGCCGCTGCATACGCTGCTGGTGATGACCAACCGCCTGCAAGCCCTGCCGGTCGTGCTGGTCGTGCTGGTGATCGTTTTTAACGCCGCGCTGGTGTGGGTTGTCTGGCGCGACCAGCCCGGCGGCCTGCTGACGCTGGCCGGTTTTAGCCTGGCCGCCGCCGTCAACTGGCTGCTGCTGCTGCTGCTGCGCCTCACCGGGCGCAGCTACGGGCCGGATAAACCGTCGGCGCTGGCGCTGGCGGTGCTGTTCATGGTCGTGCTGAATGCGCTCGGCCTGCTGGCCGCGCCCTGGTGGCTGGGCTGGCTGGCGCTGGTGGCGATCACGGCGGTGGTGGTGTATTCCACCTGGATTGAACCCTTCCGCCTGGAAGTGACCTGCCAGACGTATCACACGCCTAAATGGTCGGCAGACGCGCCGCCGCTGCGCCTGCTGCAACTGGGCGACATTCACATCGAACGTATCACCCCGCGCGAGCGCCATCTGAACCGGCTGATCCAGGAACTCGCGCCCGATGTGATTGTGTTCACCGGCGATTTTGTTAATCTGTCGAACACTCATGACCCGGAAGCCGAGGCCGCTATCCGCGAGGTTATCAGCCAGTGGCGCGCGCCGCTGGGTGTCTACTGTGTGTCCGGCACGCCGCTGGTCGAGCCGCTGGAACGGGTGCAGGACTTCGTGCGCGGGCTGGACAATCTGAAACTGCTGCCGAATCAGTGGGTGACGGTGCAGACACCGGGCGGGGCGCTGAATCTGCTGGGGCTGGTTGTCACGCATGACATGGATACCGACCGCGCCCGGCTGCACAAGCTGCTGCTGACCGCCCCCAGGACCGGCCTGCACGTCCTGCTGATGCACCCGCCGGACATCGCGCCGGAGGCCAACGACGGCGGCATTGACCTGTATCTGTGCGGCCACACCCACGGCGGGCAGATTCGCCTGCCGCTCATCGGGTCGATTTTTTCCAGCAGTCACCTGGGCAACCGCTTCATCATGGGGCGTTATGAACTGGGCACGACGACGCTGTACACGGCGCGCGGCGTGGGGCTGGAAGGGCTGGGCGCGCCGCGCGCGCGCTTCCTCTGCCCGCCGGAAATCGTCCTGTGGGAGATACGGGGTCAATGAGCGAAGCTCCCAAATTTGTTGCGAATCCCGGCAGTACACTGGGTGAAGCTTTAGGTGCGCTTATCGAAAGCGAAGTGAATCGCCTGGCTCGCCCAATTGCTGAAGATAATGGGTGTGTTTATATCACGGCTGGACGACCAAATCCGCGTACCGGCCATCCCACCAAGCTGCTGTTAAAAGATACTTCCGGCAATGAGTTTAACATTGATGCCGTAATTGCAAATCAGCGAATGCAGCCGCTTGTGCTGATTGAATCCAAATATATTCGCTATAAAAAACATAACCGGGATAAAGGTAGTTGGATCTGCACCGCTCACTACAGCCTGCGGCGAACGTTTCCGACCATTCGGAAATCCGTGGCAGTTCTTGCCGGCAGTTGGAGCAGCAGCTCGAAAGCAATGTTAAACAGCTTTGATGTCAGCCTGTTTGAAGTCGGCTTTGCGGAAGTCATTCGTGTATTGGCAAATTACGGCATTGATTTTGCGTGGGAAGAGAAAGATCGTGATCGTGCCATGCAGGCGTGGCAAAACTGGACTCAGCTTGACAATCATCAATATCAAGAAATAGCGCAGTTGCTGCTGGCCGCAGTCGAGCCTGAGTTACGGCAATCACTGACAGCCTCCCTAAATCCCGATGTGCCGCGGCAGGTACAGGCGATTGAGCTAACAATTGAAACGAATCTTGGCGAGTCGAGCCTGTACACGTTTAACACGATTGAAGCAGCTATCGAGTTTCTTGAGAGTTTTGACGCAGATACCCTTTTAAATGACACGACGGGACCTGCCTTATGGGCAGCAGATTGATGGATTATCACTTGTATAATGTCAGAATACATTCTTGCAGTGGCACTTTGTGCCGCTGAGGATTATCTTTCCACTTATTGCCGCGTGTGCGCAGGAGTTCAGTCTTGGAATGTCTAAAACCAACTGCCTGACCGAGATCGCCTAAATAAGTGTGTGTAGGAATATATACCCCATAAGGCGCGGAATCCCCCAGGATCATTACAAATGCGCTGCCAGGTCTTAAAACTCGATACGTCTGCTGTAACACTTTCAGCATATCGTTGAAATACCCTGCTACCAGAATATCGTAGCTTTTTTTGCCACCTTTTTGCAGGCGGATAGATGACAGATTATCAATTTTTATCTGTAATTCTCTGGCAACAGCCGGCGCAGCCTGTGCCAGATCATCCGCCAGCAGGCGTTCCCGGTCATACTCCGAACGGTTAATCTGAGTGGTCGCTGACATCATGAGGCGCTGGCGAACAGTGCGGGTAATATCGCTCCAGGTTTCGGCCTCGCCCCAGAAATACATCTCAAGTCGTGTTCGATCAGCATAGTCGTAATTGTTCAGATAAGGGGGGGATGTAAACGCCAGGTCTATCACCTCGTTGGTCAGGCTGCTTTGTGGCTGGCGGGTATCGCCCAGAATGAGATGCGTTTTACCGATTCGATCCGCAGTAACCTGTGCCATCTGTATATCGGTCCACATACGGTAGAGCTGGTTGCGGAGTAAGAGAGGTATGTCAGCTTCATGGTTACGAACTTTTTTGGCTTTTTGTGGAGCAATATACGGCCACCCGGTCGCTACATCAGCCGCCGAGCGCAGTAAGTAGGTCAAACCGAGTCTGACAAACCTGCGGAAAGGGCTGTCCGGCAGCCGCTCAAGCGCCAACCGGCACAGGTGCAACCGCGCTAATTTTTCAGGGCTGTAACACTTACGAACCAGTTCGGGATAAAGCTGTTCCAACTGTTCCGGCGATACGGTATCGGAACGAACAGAATGTTGAATGCTTCGGATAAGTTCGTCAATATCGGATCGCAGCGCAGGCAGATGAAAATCCCAATACAACTTGGTTTGAGCAACAAAGTACACAAAAGGGTGGGCTTCGATACCTACCGAGTCAACACCGCGCAGGCTGGCAACAACGTTGGTCGTACCACTTCCCATGAAGGGGTCAAGGATTATCTGACCAGGACGAAGCTCGTAGAAATCTAGCGCGCGTTCGACCGCTTTATAAGAGAAGCCGGCTGGATAGGTAAACCAGGAATGAATCGGCGCGTTTAAGCTGTCCTGAAATGTTCCCAAGTTGGCCTGGCTCAGATCGGTAACTGGCATCTGCTCGTCTACATCTTCAAACAGCCGGGGTTGGAAAGCCATAGCCATCACTTTCTGAATACCTGAACCAGTCTATCATAGCACAAATGGTCAAAACCTGTTCTTCTCGCGCTTTTCTCATTCGCTGATTCGCCCTGGTGGGACTACAATACCAGTAGTGTGAGGGTTTCGCTGGCACGGGTTGTGGAGTACCGCTGTGTTCAGGTTTGTCTGCTGTATCCTCATCGCGGCTGTGATAACGGCGTGCAGCCCGCCCCCATCGGCCAGTGTTGAAACGCTGCCGACGCTGGCGGTGTTGAACCCCGCGCCGACCCACCCGCCGGAAGACGCCGAGCGCGTGGCGCGTAAGTTCCTCGAAGCCTGGAAAGCCGGCGACCTGCCCGCCATGTACGCCCTCATCACCTTTAACAGCCAGGAAGCTACCCCCCTTGAAACCTTCGTCGCCCTGTATGAGGCGGCGCAGACCGAAATGACGCTCAGCAGCCTGGACTATACGCCGGTGACACTGTACCGCGAACGCGACAACATCGCCGTGTTTGCGTACAACATGACCTTTGATACCCATCTGGTCGGCCAGTTCACCGATCAGGATCGCCAACTCCGGCTGATTATGGATGACCGCGCCGGTGACTGGCGTGTGGCGTGGTCGCCGGGGGATATTTTTACGGAGATGGGCAGCGGTGGCCGGCTGCGGCTGGAAGTCAGCGCGCCCAGCCGCGCCAACATCTATGACCGGAACGGCGTCATTCTGGCCGATCAGAACGGGCGCGCCGTGATTGTCAGCGCGGTGAAACAGAAGATTCCCTCGTGGGGAGACTGTCTGCCGCTGCTTGTGCCGGTGCTGGGTCGAAGCGCCGACGTGCTGCAAAAGATTTATGACGAGTCCGCGCCCGACTGGCTGATCCAGTTTGGCACGATGGAGGCCGCCGCTTACGAGCAGAGCCACACCACGCTGGAACAGGTCTGCGCGGCGCAGTTCGCCAGCCAGCCCACCCGCCGTTATGAAAACGGTACGCTCGCGCCGCATATTCTGGGCAACGTGGGTTATCCAGATGAAGCGGATGTGCCGAGTGTGCGGGCTGCCGGTTTCAGCCAGGATACGATTTTAGGCAAAAGCGGCATCGAAAGAAGCTGGGACGCAACCCTGCGCGGCCAGCCCGGCGGTAAGCTGCTGATCGTTTCGACCGGCGGCGGCGTGCTGCGAGAGATCGCGCGCAGCCCGTCGAAACCGGCGGAAAGCGTCTGGCTGACGCTCGATTCGGAGCTGCAAACGGCGGTCACCAAAATCATCACCGATGCCTATGCCCAGAAAAGCTGGTGGTCAAATTCCAAAGGGGCGGCGGCGGTGGTCATGAACGTTCGCACCGGCGAAATTCTGGCGATGGTCAGCTACCCGACCTACGACGCCAACGCCTTCACGCCCTTCTCGATGCTGGGCCGCGCCGAAGCCGCCCGCATTGTGGCCGAAGTGCAGGCCGACCCGCGCCGCCCGCAATTGAACCGCGCGGCTGACGGCCTGTACCCCCTGGGTTCGGTGATGAAAACCGTATCCGCGACAGCGGTGGCGGACAGCGGCGTGTACACCCTCGACCAGCGATATACCTGCGTCGGGCGCTGGTCGCGCGATATTGTGCGCTACGACTGGAATAATGGACACGGCACGCTGACGCTGCCCGGCGCGATCACCCAGAGCTGCAACCCGTACTTTTACGAAGTGGGCTACCAGATGTTCATGCACCAGCCCGGCCTGCTGCCGGAGTACATGCGCCGCGTTGGTTTTGGCGGCCCCACCGGCCTGCGCGATCTGACCGAATCCCCCGGTTTTATCCCCACCCCGGAATGGAAGCTGGAGAAACTGGGTTACGCCTGGAACTTCTCCGATGAAGTCAACATCGCCATCGGACAGGGTGAGGTGCAGGTGACGCCGCTTCAGGTGACCCGCTGGTTCGCGGCGATTGCCAATCGCGGCACGCTGCTGCGCCCGCAGTTGGTGCAGCAGGTAGGCATCCTGGGTGAAGCGCCCAGTTACACCCTGACGCCGGACCCGATGGAACAGTTGGACATCAAGCCCGAAGTATTCGACATGCTGCATGAGGGGATGTGCGCCGTCACGCGGTCACGGGCCGGTACGGCGGAATGGCTGTTCCGCCCCTACGACGCGCTCCAGGCCAAAGGCGTGTGCGGCAAAACCGGCACGGCGCAGGACGGCAGCAGTCCCGACGCGATCTCTCATGCCTGGTTCGCCGCCTATGCCCCGATGGACAACCCGGAAGTCGCGGTGGCTGTCCTGGTCGAAAATGCCGGTCAGGGGTCAGAAGAAGCTGCCCCCCTCGTGCGGGACATTCTGCTGTATTACTTCTTCGGCACGCTGCCGACGGGGTAATCCACATACCAACCCGGTTCGTCACCGCTATAATTAGGGTAAATCAGCGTGAGGTATGATGATGGCAAACTTTACCCAGGAACAGCGGTTACACCTCTCAGTCGAAAAATGGGAGGAAATCATTGCTGCTGCCCGGCAGCATGGTTTTGAGAGCGTACAGGATTATCTGATTGCGCTTCACGATCAGGCATTGGCTGAGGAAGCGGATTTGCCGACAGAGGCTACCCTGGAGAATGATCTGCGCGCCGCCCTGCGAGATGTAAAGGCCGGGCGCATTTACGACTCCATGTGGGGCGATGAATCTGAGGATGATTAAAGTCCGCTACGCTCGCCTGTTTACCCAGCGGCAGTCGTTGAGCGTCTCGTTCAGGGAGAGACACCCGGCGACCAGATCAAAGGTACGGGCTATACAGCTTACAAAGTGCGTCTTCGCAGTCAGGACTCACGGCGTGGAAAACGCGGCGGCTATCGCGCAGTTTATTACATCCACACGCCTGAACATATCATTATGCTGGTCATTTATGCCAAAACCCGACAGGAAGAAGTCAGCCCGGACTTGATTCGCCGCGTGATTGAAGAAGAACTCGGAGGCGAATAACGCTCTACCGGTTTCGTCTCAGAAAATCTTTACGCAACTCAAACATGAAAAACGTAAAAATGCCCGTATGATAAGGGGGTTGTGGTTACCGGGTTACAGGTAGTTGGATGCGATTCTGGCAAGTATGCACGGCGCTGCTGGCGCTGGCGTGGCTGGCAGCGGCGGCGCTGCCGTCCAGTCGGGCGGGGGGTGTGGTGGGCAGCGGCACCCCGGCAAGCTGCACCGAAGCCGCCCTGACGACGGCGCTGGCGGGCGGCGGGCTGGTCACCTTTAACTGCGGCAGCGCGCCGCATACCATCACCGTCACTGCCGCCAAACTGATTACCACCGCCACGACGATAGATGGCGGCGGCCTCGTTACCCTCTCCGGCGGCGGCCAGACACCTATCCTCGAAAATACCGGCCCGCTGCTCACCCTCAGACATCTGACGATTGCCGATGGCTACCGCACTGGCGACAACGGCGGCGGTGGGGTGTACAGCCGGTGGCGCAGCAGCCTCACCGTTGAAAACTGCATCTTTCGTAACAATGTTTACCATCACACCGCCGGCAGTAACAATGATCACGGCGGCGGCGCGATCTTCTTGCAAAGCGGCCTGCTGACCGTCAGCGGTTCGACCTTCACCGGCAACCGCGCCGAAAACAGCAGCGGCGGCGCGGTGCATCTGCTGTACGCCAGCGCCGCCATCAGCGACACAGTTTTCACCGGCAACCATGCCACCGGCTACGCCGGCGCGCTGTACAGCGACGGCCTGAACGACACCGCCGCGCCGTTCCTGCGGTTCACCCGTGTCACCTTCAGCGAGAACTCCGGCCAGGGACAGGGCGGCGCGGTCTTTAACTGGATGTACCCGTACCAGCGCGGCAGTCTGGTGGCGTATGACAGCACCCTGTTTCGTGACAATCATGTGATGCCGGACAGCCGGGGGGACGCACTGGGCGGGGCGCTGCGGGTGGGCAGCGGGCCGCTGAGAATTACCGCTTCGGCCTTTGTGGCGAATACGGCAGCGCAGCAGGGCGGCGCGCTGTGGACGGGCGAAAGCGCCAGCGCGGCGCTGACCAATGTCACCTTCTCCGGCAACCGCGCCGACGATGGCGCGGGCGGCGGGCTGGGCGGCGCGATCACGATTGCCAGCAGCGACGAGTTCACGCTGACCAACGTCACACTGGCCTACAATCAGGCCGCGTTCATGGGCGGTGCGGTCTGGGGCGGCAGCCGGGTGACGGCGCGGAATACGCTGTTCGCCCACAACACGGCGGGCAATCCCTGGGGGCAGAATCTCCAGTGTGAAAAAACGTTTGCCGGCAGCGGCAATTTTCAAACACCGTCCGGCGGGAATGACCGCGCCTGCGCGGTGGGCATCACGCTGGCCGACCCACTGCTGCAACCGCTGGCGGACAACGGCGGTCGGACGCCGACCCATGCCCTGCCTGCCGCCAGCCCGGCGGTGGATGCTGGCACCCGCCCATGCCCGCCGGACGACCAGCGCGGGCGGGCGCGTGATTTTGATGGGGATGGCGACGGCCTGGGCCAGTGTGACAGCGGCGCGTATGAGTACATCGGCTTCGATCATCTATCCCACCAGCAGGCCGCGCCGGTGCGCCACCTGTACCGGACAGCTGCGCCCGCGCTGACCTGGAATCCGGTGACGTGGGCGGCGGCCTACGCCGTCGAAGTGGATGACAGCCGCGATTTCGCCTCGCCGCTGTACGCGGCTGAAGTCAGCGCCGGCACGCTGGCCGCCGCGCCGCCGCCGCTCAGCGACGGCCTGTATTACTGGCGGGTGCGGGCGCAGCGGCCTGACGGCAGTTGGGGTGCGTGGAGCGCGGCAGATGCTTTCGCCGTGATGCTGCCGTAAACCTTATGGCACAAACGCCGTTTCGCGCGGGCGGGTGAAGATCACGCCGGTTACCCGTCCGGTTTGGGGGTTGAGCGTCAGCTTCATATCCACCTGGCCGTTTTTGCCCGTCAGCCGCAGGCGCGCGGTGGTGCTGCCGTCCCCTTCCAGCACTTCACCCAAACGCAGCCTGCCGTACTGGACGCGCAGCGCCTCGAACTGCGACCGGAGCGCCGCCCGTTTCAGCGACCGGTCAAACACAGCCGGCGCCAGCGTTTCGTCCCACTGATTGATCAGCCGTATCACCTGCGCGGTGGTTCGTTTGAAGGCCGGGTTCAGCGACCGGGCGGCGGTGATCTGCAAATACTGAAGCTGCGGCGGTACGGTCGGCGCGAGCGTGGCAAACAGTTCCAGATACCCGCCCCGGCAGACCATCCGCCAGCGCCCGCGCAGCGCGTTTTCCGGCTCGACCGGCGTGATTTGCCGGCATTTCCCGAAACGGCGGCGCAGGTCGGTAAACTGCTGCCGCCGTTTGTCCAGCGGGCTGTCCTGGAAAAACGAAGCGGTGGCGATGCCGGTCATCACGCTGTCGTCCCAGTTTTCATACAACTGCGCCAGCGCCGCCTGCGCCGCCAGCAGCGGGGCGGTCGGCGCGGGCTTACGCGGCTGGAGCGCGCCGGTCTGCCGCCAGTGATAGAGAATGTCGTTGATGCGTGCGGCTGGCGATTCATACGTCAGGTTGGCAAACGCCACCAGCCCCACGCCGCAGTCCGGTAGCAGCCGGTAAAACGTGCCATAACCCGGCAGGCCGCCGCCGTGCGCGACCGAATAACCCAGCACCGAATCAGTTTCAATCCGCAGGCCGTAGCCGTAGCCGATGTTCTGTACCAGCGCCGGCGCGTCCGGCGTGGTGCGCGTCGAGATGACAAGACTCTGCCGCGCCATCTGCTGCATCTCCCGCAGCGAACTGCGGCGCACCGGGCCGGTATCGTCGTCGTCGCGCGGCGGAAAGGCCGACAGCAGCAGCGCCATGTACCGCGCAAAGTCCGTAATCGTGGTGAACAGCCCACCCATCGCCCCAAATACGCCGTCGGCCAGCGGCGGTTCGGCTGTCCACTGGTTATCCTCCCGGCGGTAGCCCAGCGCCAGCCGTTCCGGCGCAACCGCCCGCACGTCAAAGGTGCTGCTGGTCATGCCCAGCGGCTTCAGGATATGTTCCTGAATATACGTCTGGTACGGCATACCGGACACCGTTGTAATGATCCGGCCTAAAATGGCATAACCGTAATTCGAATATTCAAAGGTCACGCCCGGCGGGTTGGAAAACGAAATCCCGCCGCGCAGCCAGTCGGTAAAGGTGGCTTCGTCGCAGGCCAACTGGCGGTCAGACCAGGGGTCATCCTGGGGAAACCCGGCGCTCATCGTCAATAACTGCCGGATGGTGACCGGCGCGGAGTCGCGGGTGGGGTAGCGCAGCCGCGCCAGTTCCGGCACGACCGCTTCCGCGGGGGTGTCAAGCTGGAAGCGGCCTTCGTCCCGCAGGCTGATGACGGCCATCGCCGTGAAACTTTTGGTCATCGAAGCGATGCGAAACACGCTGTCCGGCGTGACGGGCGTCTGGTCGTGCATCGTCTGAACGCCGAGGCCGCCCGCCGCCACGAGTTCGCCGCCGGCCACCAGGCCATAGGCTAACCCCGGAATATGATGTTCCTCCCGAAACTGCTGGAAGGCGGTTTGCAGGAAACTGGCCTGAGCCGCCAGATGTGCATAACTGCTGGCAGGGGACACGTTTAAATCCTTTTCGTCGCCTGAAAAAAGCAGAGTGTAGCGTGAGCGCGGCGGCCATCGCAACCGGCGAACCCCCAATTTGTGGGGGTGAAATAATCTTGACACCGGCGTTGATTGATCGTACCATATGACCGAAAGTGCATATCCGGTCAAACAGTCAAAAGGAGGCCTGTGGACGAAACCGACAAACCGAAGGACGCTGACCGGCCCGCCAACCCGGAACGCGAGCAGCGTATTCTGGATGCCGCCGCGCGGTTGATCATCCATTACGGTTACGACAAAACGACCGTCGGCGAGATCGCGCATGAAGCGGGAGTCTCCAAAGGGGCGGTCTACCTGCACTGGGACAGCAAGGACGCGCTGTTTAAGGCGCTGCTGCTGCGTGAAATGCAGACCTTCACCATCCGGTGGCTGGAGTTGATCGAGCAGGACCCCAACGGCGGCCAGCTTCAGGCACTGTACCGGCATTCGCTGCTGGCGATCCAGGAGCGACCGCTGCTCAGGGCGCTTGTCACCCAGGACAAACGGGTGCTGGGCGATTTTCTCCGGCGGCAGGATGCCGCCCTGTACGCGCAGCGCGGTGGTATCAGCCGGGAATTTGTCCGGTTGATGCAGCAGGCCGGGGTGGTGCGCACCGATATTGAGCCGGTGATGGTGGCCTATGTGCTGAACTGTATCCGGGCGGGCATGGTGTTCGTGGACGATCTGATGCCACCCGACCAGGTGCCGCCGCTGGACGAGGCCATCAACGGGCTGGCGGATTTTATCGAACGGGCGTTTGCGCCGCCGGGCGGCGGCGACAGCGCGGCGGGCAAGCAGGCCATTCGTTCCATGACGGCGGTGCTGCAAGCTCACTGGGCGCAGGGCAGGTTGATGTAAAACCGGTTTCCCTGGACGAACGGTAACAAAATGTCGTGAACGGCGTGCCACGCGCTGGTGGAAGCCTGCGCCATAACCCCTAATTTTTAGGGGGATAGAATAAAATAAAAAGCGTAGCCTAAAAATAGGGCTGGCGCCATTTGATACGAAGGCTGATTGCAGCCATTTTTCAGGGTTAAGTGGGAGGGGATTATGGTGAACCACAACACCCCCGTCATCCAGACGGACAAACTGAGCAAAGTCTACAAGAGCCGCGAACGCGAAGTCCGCGCGCTGAGCGACCTCACGCTGAATGTGTGGCCGGGGGAAATTTTCGGTTATCTGGGACCCAACGGCGCGGGCAAAACGACCACGATTCGCCTGCTGCTCGATCTGATTCGCCCGACCGGCGGCAGCGCCCGACTGTTCGGGCTGGACGCGCAGCAGCACAGTGTCGAGCTGCACAAACGCATCGGGTTTCTGCCGGGGGAACTCAACCTGTGGAAGAACCTGACCGGCAGCCAGGTGATTGATTACGTGGCGCGGGTGCGGGGCGGGGTGGACATGGCCTATGTCCGGCAGTTGGTGGAACGGCTGCAATTTGACCCTACGCTGCGCGTGCGCAGTTATTCATCCGGCAACCGGCGCAAGCTGGGGCTGATCATCGCGCTGATGAACCAGGCGGAACTGCTCATTCTGGACGAGCCAACCAACGGCCTTGACCCGCTGATGCAGCAGATTTTTAACGAACTGATGCGCGAAGTCCGCGCCGAAGGCCGCACAGTGTTCCTGTCGTCGCACATCCTGGGCGAAGTGCAGGCGATCTGCGACCGCGTGGGCATCCTGCGCGAAGGCCAGCTTCAGGCCGTCGAAACCGTGAGCGGCCTGCGCCATGCCGACTTCCGGTGGGTGACACTGCACTTCCGCGACCCGGTAGATACCGCGCCGCTGGCCGGGGTGCCCGGCGTGAGCGATATCACCGCCGACGGCCATACGCTGCGTCTGCGGCTGCACGGCGACTACAATCCGCTGCTGCAAGCCCTGAGCAGCCAGTACATCATTGACATTGACACGCAGGAAGCCTCGTTGGAAGAAATCTTCCTGTCGTATTACGGCAACGGCTCGAATGCCGGCAGGCCGATGCAGGAGGTAGCCTCATGAGCGGGACGATTTTCACCGAAACGCTGCGCCGCAACTGGCGGCAGATTCTCTACTGGGGTCTCAGTCTGGCGGTGCTGGGACTGTATATCGCCGTCGTCATTCCTGACGTGGACGCACTGAAGCAGTATGCGGCAGTGGCTTCAAACATGCCGCCGGCGTTGCTCCAGATGTTTGGCATGGAGGATGCCGCCTCGCTGGCGACGCCGGAAGGCTTTATCACGTTTGGTTTCTTTGGCTACACGCTGCTCATCCTGGCGGTGTATGCCGTGATCGCCGGGCTGGGTGTGACGGCTAACGACGAAGATGCCGGCATCCTGGATGTGGTGCTGAGCCTGCCCGTGCCGCGCTGGCGCGTGGTGCTGGAAAAGTTGGCGGCCTACATGCTGGTGATGATCGCCATCATCGGGGTGAGCTTCCTGGGGCTGCTGGCCGGCACGCAGACCTCACCCCTGCTGCGGGAAGTCAACATGGGGCGGTTGGTCGAAGGCACGCTGAACATGATTCCCAGCAGCCTGCTGATGATCGCCTTCACCACTTTCGTAACGGCGGTGCTGCGCCGCAAAAGCACCGCGACCGCCGTCGCCGCGACGTTCATCATTGCCAGCTACTTCATAGACTTCCTGGGGGCCGCCGCCAGTGAATCGGCCTTGAGCAGCGTGCGGGTGCTGTCGTTCTTCAGCTACTACGACGCGCAATCGGTCGTCACCAATGGTCTGAACCTGGGTAATGCGGGGCTGCTGCTGGCGGTGACGGCACTGCTGGTCGTGGGATCCGTCTGGGCCTTCCAGCGCCGGGATGTCGGTGTCTGACCAATCGTGTATTTCACCCCCTCACCCGGCCTGGGACTGAGGGGGTGAAATCACCGGCGTGTCAGGCTTCGAGGCCGACAGTGCGCTCCAGCAGTGTATCAATTTCCTGCATCTGGTCAGCCGCCAGCGGGCCGAAGTTGAGCGCCCCGGCGTTCTCTTCCACCTGCGCCACCGTTCGAAAACCGGGAATCGGCAGCGTTTGCGGGCTGCGCGCCCACAGCCAGGCCAGCGCCCCCTGCGCCAGCGTGCGCCCGCCGCTGGTGAGAATTTCACGGACTGCGTCCAGCCGCGCCAGCCATTCGGGGTGCGGTTTGCCATCTTTGAAGTAGCGCATCCATTCCGGGCTGTGTTCGCCGCGTACATCGTTTCGGGCAAGCTGTGAGTTCGCGGTGTATTTGCCGGTCAGCAAACCCATCGCCAGCGGCCCCCGGTTGATGGCCGCCAGATTGAACTGCTCGCACAGCGCGATCATGGGGGCGTTATCAAGCAGCACGTTCATATCCAGTTGGATCGCCGCGCAGTTAGTCCCGTCGGCAAACACCCGCGCCCCGTCCGGGAAATCCGTGCTCCAGCCGTAGCAGCGGATTTTGCCTTCCGTGACCAGCGCCTCCAGCGTATCCCGCACGATGCCGGCTTTGTCGGCGTCATAACCATTCAGGTGAAACTGGTACAGGTCAATCACATCGGTGTTCAACCGCTTCAGCGAGGCTTCGCAGGCGCGGCGGATATAGTCGGGCGAAGCGTCCGCGCCGGTGATCTGGCGTGTGGTTTCGTCAAACACGTTGCCGAACTTGGTCGCAATCACCACTTCCTGACGGCGGCCAGCCAGCGCGCGGGCGACCACCCGTTCACTGTGCCCCGTGCCGTACACGTCGGCGGTATCCAGAAAATTCACACCCAGTTCCAGCGCGCGGTGAATGGCGCGGATGGATTCCTCATCGTCCACTTCGCCCCAGCCAACCGGGTTATCACCCCACCAGAACGGCCCTCCAATCGCCCAGCAGCCCAGGCCAATGGCGCTGACCGGAATCCCCGACCGGCCCAGTACCCGATTCAATGCAGCAGTCATGATATGTCTCCTTTTTTAACATTCAGCATCGCATGAAGGGGTGAACGCACCCGCCGTCCGACGGGCGGGAAGCGGCCACCGGCGGCGCGGCAGCCGGAACGACCATCTACGTCCGGCGAACCAGCGGCGCGGCAGCGACCAGCGTTCGACCGGAACGGCGTCCGGCGCTTCCCGCCGGCGCTGCTCAAATTCAATACGTACCCGCTCGGTCAGCGGGGTCATCGGTGGAAACATGATAACCTCCTGAAACTTGGTGGGCGGTCAGTCAGGGCGTTCGCGCGGCGACCTGTTCTCCGTAAATTTCAATCTTGTAGTGGATGAGCTTCAGATGTTCCTGTAGTTCGGCGATATGCGCCTCAACCGACTGCTGGAGTTCCCTGAGCATGTCCAGCCGCTCCGGCAGCGTGTCGTCACCCTGCCGCTGAAGTTCGGCATACCGCTGCATCTGGTGGATCGGCATCCCAATCGCGCGCAGCTTTTTGAGAAACTCGATCCAGCCAACATCATCCATCGAGTACCGGCGGTGGGTGTTCTCTGCCCGGCCAATCGAATGAATGAGACCGATACGCTCGTAATACCGCAGCGTATGGACGCTCAAGCCGGTGGCTTCGGCCACTTCCTGAATGGTGAGTTCGTCGGTTTGTGTATTCATGATTCAGACTCTACAACTTAGAGTGCGCTCGAAGTCAAGCCCTCAATTCGGGGAATTTTAGTGTGATGAGTCGTCATTTACCACGACGGGTGATCTGACGGTTCTACCCCGTGATAATCTCACCAGATAAACGGGAACAGGCGATAGGGTACACGCGTTTGATAAACAGGGTAGCCGGGAAGATTAACTGCCAGGAGATGATCTTCCAATTTTGCCTTCAGGATATAGGCCGTTCCTACCACCACCCCGGCGATCAGTGTCCAGTAAGTTGCAAACACCAGCAGCGTGCCGATATTCAGCAGGATTGCCGCCGTATAAATGGGATGGCGCACATAACCATACGGGCCAGTTTCGATCACCTGATGATCGGATTGGAGTACAGCTTCGGCTGTCCAGAAGCGTCCCAGACAGCGGCGGGCGTAAACCGTTCCACCGATACCCAGCATAACCAGAACCATACCCATCACGGTCACGGCTGGCGGCAGATACAGGGTGGTTATTTCAACCCACTCCAGGCAGATTACCACGCCAGTTATGAAGATCACGGCGCTGCCCAACGCAATCGCCAGAATCAGGGCGGTATCTAACCCATCATGCCGGTTGAATGGCAGCCGTCCCCACCAGTAACCAACCAGCCAGATGGCCCACAAACCGAGGGTTAACCATTGAAGGGCATGAAGTGTCAATCTCACCTTACCTGATACAGATAGCGGCACAGGCGGCCAGCCTCGTAAAACCCGGCATTACCGTTCGCTTCAATCATCCGGTTCTCGAACAGGAACAGGTTGTCCTCTGCCGCGAAGCGCGGTTGAAACTCTGGCGCGATTTTCTGAATCAGGCGGGAACGGTCATACTCCGCCCGCGTGTAATCCCAGGTCTGAAACGTCAGCCCGTGTCGCGTCAGGGCTGTCGCCAGCGGGGTGCGGTCGGGTTGCAGCGTCGTTGTGTCATCATCTTCGTTCCACAACATCAGGGTGTAATACGCGCCAATCTGCCCGCCCGGTTTAAGCATCAGTTTCAGGCGGCCAATCGTATCGTTCAAATCACTGAAATACAGCGTATCAATCGCAATCACGGCGCTGAATGTCGCGGGCGGAAAATCCAGCGTGTTGATGTCGCCGACTGTAAAAGTGAGCCGTCCGCGTTTTTCCCGCGTCCGGTCATTCGCCTGCTCAATCGCGGTGGGGATGTAATCCAGACCGTGAACCCGCGCGCCGGTCGCATCTGAAATATAGTCGGCCACCAGGCCGCAGCCGCAGCCGAGTTCCAGCACATGATCGCTTTCGCTTAACTGCAACACGTTCAATAAAGCATGAAGCTGCGCCATATCCATGTAACCATGCTGGCACAGGTCTTTGCCATAGACACGTTCGCAGAAATCATGGTGCGCGGCGCTGTGGGGGGCGCGGGTATAGTACCGCGTGTACCAGTCATACATTTCCTGTGATACCCGCTGCCCGTCGTTCATCAGGATTCCTCGGTTTCGACCGCTCCCCACGCCACCAGCGTGACGCGGTGCGGGAAGTCTTCCTCAACGGCCACTTGCAGCGCGTGATAATCACCGGCCTGCTGCGCCTGCACGACGACGACCGCCTGATGTTTGCCGATGGCGACCACCTGCTCCACGCGCAGCTTGCCCAGCGCGGCGCGGCGGTCACGCCAGTCCGCCAACTGAGTCCCGGCATCGGCCTCAGCCAGCGCCGGGGGCGCGTAGTGATCGGTGATGTAAGCGCGCAGGCGGTCAAAATCGCCCTGGTTGTACAGCGTCAGCAGGGCGATCAGCCGCATTCCGGCGTTGCTCTGCGTCAGGTGCGCCTGGGCGCTCATGCCGGCTCCTGCGGCGGGAAAACATCACGCACCGGCAGCGTGAAACCGGGCAGCACATCCTCGCCATCGAGCGCACCGTCTGCCGTGACCTTACGTAGTGTCAGGCTGCCGTCTGCGTTCCGGCGGCAGACATAAATAGAGCGTGTTTCTGAGAACACCAGCCACACGATTTTTGTGCCCGACACCAGAAACGACTCGGCTTTGTCGAGTAACTGCCGTTCGGAATTGCTCGGCGACGCAACTTCAACCGCTAAATCCGGCGCGTATTCAAACGCTTTCGGCAGCGGCCAGCCCTGCCGCTCTTTCGAGATAAACGATACGTCGGGAATGAGTTCATCGCCATTGGGCAGTAAATAAGTGGTCGAATCACCGAACACCAAGCCAAGCTGGTGCGAGCGAACAAATCCATACAGGAAATAGAAAATGGCTGCAACAATCGCGTTGTGAATTGGACTCGCGGATGGCACTTCGATAATCTCCCCGTTGAGCAGTTCAAACTGCTTCTCGGCGTTCTCCGGCTGGTCGTACAGCGCGTGTAAATCGTCACGGGTGAAACGGCCTTCTCGGATGACCATAAACCTCGCCCTCCTGTCTGTAGAGGCGACCCTGCGTGGTCGCCCTGGGCGCGCACATAGACGCGCCCCTACCTCATTGTATCACTCTCCATCCCGGCGCAGGATGCGGCCTAACTCACGCTGCACCAGTTCCGGGCGTTCGTCGCGCAGCAGGGGGAGGCGGCTGCGCGTGCGGTGCAGTTGGTTCAGGTCAATTTCGTGCGTGATGAGCGCCTCGTCAAAGTAGTGCCCGTGTACCAGGAATTCGCCGTCCGGGTCAACAATGGATGAGCCGCCCCAGAAGTTTTTGCCGTCCTCAAATCCGACACGGTTGCAGTGAATCACGTAGCTGGTGAACATGCTGCCATACGCCTGATTGACCAGTTCTACCCAGCGCGAACCGGACAGCCGGTCGGCGGCGTCCAGCCCACGACTGGGACTCGCGCTCTGGAACAGCAGCACATCCGCGCCATCCTGCCACAGCAGATACGGCGGCGACATATGCCAGAAATCCTCGCAGATCAGCATCCCGACGCGGCCATAACGGGTATCAAACGCGCGCGCGTGTTCGCCCTGGTCGAAGTACCGGCCTTCGTCAAACATGGCGTAGGTTGGCAGGTAAATCTTCTGGTGGATGTGCAGACATTCGCCCTGCGATAGATAGGCCGCGCTGGTATAAAACCGTTCGCGGCGGTCTTCCTGCACGAAGCCCACCATGATGTCCATCTGGCGGCTGGCATCCAGCAGCGCGCGGAAGGTCGCATCGTCCCGCGTGGCGCGAATCGCCACTTCCGGCACCAAATCCTGCACCTGGTAGCCGGTCAGCGACAGTTCCGGGAAGACCAGCACCTCCACGCCGGCCTTATCGGCCTGCTCGATGTACGACAGGTGTTTATCGAGGTTGGCCTTCACGTCGCCGACCTTCGGGTAAATCTGCGCGAGTCCGATGTTCAGACGCATAACCACTCCTTAAAGACTTAACGCAAAGAACGCAAAGGGGCAAAAGGCGCAAAGAAAAAAGTGTAACACGGAGCGTTTTCAATTTTCGGTTATCAGTTATCAGAAAAAACGGAAAACTGACCACTGATAACTTCTTCGCGTCTTTGCTTCTTCGCGCCTTTGCGTTACGTATTTGTCTCCATGACCGTCACCGTATCGCCTACACGCAGCATACCCGGCGCGCGGTGGACGGCGTTCTGCGCGAACAGCACCTTGCTGCCCTGTTTGCGATAGGTGTTCAGCGTCGCCAGCGGTTCGGCAGGGTCGGGAATCGTGCCGGTGGCCTGATCAACCGTCGTTTCGACACAGCGGGCGCACGGTTTCACCACATCCATCATCACACCGCCAACCGTGATCGTGCGCCAGCCATCCTCGGCAAAAGCCTCACACCCGCTGATGACCACGTTCGGGCGGAAGCGGCTCATCGGCACGGGCATTTTACCGCGTGACTGCAAATGCTGGTTGAGATCGTCCAGCGAGGCATCCGATACGAGCAGCAGCGGAAAACCATCGGCAAAACTGACCGCCGTATTCGGCGGCGCGTAGGTGGTATTCGCCGGTCGCACAAAACCATCGGCCATACGTACCAGCCGCACGGCCTCACTCAGATAATCGCTGAGCCACGCCGCCACGTCGTCGCCTTCGTCTACCGCCTCACACACGTCATTCCACACCTGAACCGATCTGGCCGGTATATCACGCTGCTGGAGTGGAACGGCGGCATCGGGCATTTTCGGTGCGGACAGGCGCAGACAGTCGCCTTCAAACGCCGGCTGAATCCGCGCCAGCGCCGGCAGTTCGCGCTGGGTGATAAACACGCCGTCGCTGTCCACGACCATCCAGCGCCGATCCCAGACCGGGCCGCGTTCGTCCAGCGTAAGCTGCGTGTGCGCCAGCGCGCCGCACGATTTGATCGGGTAGGTGTACAAAGCCGATACGGTAATCGTCACGCCGGTTTAACCTTTACTCCGCGAGTCCGAAGTTCAAGTACACAACAACTCATCAAAAGATTCAACGCAAAGGCGCTAAGAGGCAAAGGGCGCCAAGAAAAAGTGCAACACAGAGCCAGACAAGTTTTCGGTTTTCCGTTATCAAGAAAAACTGAAAACTGATAACTTCCTCTTTGCGTCTTTGCTCCTTTGCATCTTTGCGTTACGCATTCGCATTTCTCTTCCAGCCCGGCCCGCGCACAACGCGACCCGGCTTTGCGTCCGTGTGCTCGCCGTTCGCCAGCACCGGCACGCCGTTGACCAGCACATGCACCATGCCCGCCGCGTACTGGTGCGGCTGCTGCGGCGTGGCGTAATCCTGCACCGTGTCGGGGTCGAATACCACCACATCAGCCAAATAACCCGGTTTCAGCCAGCCGCGTCCCTGGATTTTCAGATTCGCCGCCGGGAATGAGGTCAGCCGCCGCACCGCGTCCGGCAGCGTCAGCGCCTTTTCGTCGCGCACGTATTTACCGATCACGCGGGCGAACGAGCCGTAGGCGCGGGGATGCGGGTTCGATTTCAGGAACACCCCTTCCGGCGCTTGTGATTCGGCATCGGAGCAGAAACTCACCCAGGGCAGCGCCATCTGCTTACGCAGGTTGTCCTCCGACATGCTGAAATACATGGTGAAAATGCGGCTGTCGTCCTCAACGATCAAATCCATCAGCGTATCTTCCGCGCCAGCGCCCCGCATGGCCGCCACTTCCGCCAGTGTTTTGCCGGTCAGCGGCTTCATGTGCTCCTGTTTGAAGCCGGACAGCAGAATCCGGTCGGCCCAGTTTTCGACATACATATTTTCCCACTGCTCGGTGGGCTTCACCATCTCGGCCTTGATGCGCTCGCGTATGGCCGGGTCTTGCAGCCGTTTGACCAGTTCCTTATGGCCGCCTTCGTGCGCCCAGGGGGGAATCGAAGCGTCCAGCCCCGTGCCGGAAAACGGATAGGTGTACATATCGGCGGTGACGTGTAAGCCTTCGGCCTGCGCCGCTTCGATCTTGGCAATCGCCGCGTCCATCTTGTGCCAGTTGGAGCGTCCCGCCGCTTTCAGGTGATAGATTTCGCCGCGCACCCCGGCCTCGCGCACGATGGTCAGGAACTCGTCCAGCGCCTCCAGAAAAGTGCTGCCCTCGCTGCGAATGTGCGAGATATACAGGCCGTCGTATTCGGCCACGATCTTCGCCAGTTCGATCAGTTCGGCGGTGGTCGAATAAAACTCCGGCGGGTAAATGAGCGCGGTGGACATGCCGACCGCGCCTTCTTCCATCGCCTGCCGCAGCAGGGCCTTCATCTGTTCCAGTTCGTCGGGTGTGGGCGGGCGGTCGTCATAACCGATAACGTGAACCCGCAGCGAACCGTAACCGACAAATGACGTGATATTGGGCGACACGCCGCGCTGTTCCAGATAGTCCAGGTATTCACCCAGCGTCGTCCATTCGATGTCATAGTGAATGTCACCCTGCTGGAGAAACATGCCCGGCCCGGTCTGTTTCATCTCGTCGTTGAGCGGCCCCATGGACGAGCCTTCGCCCATGACTTCCAGCGTCACGCCCTGGCGGATTTCGCTTTGCGATCGGCCATCCTCGATCAGCGACTCGGTTGACCAACTGAGCATATTGATAAACCCGGGCGCGACGGCCAGCCCACCGGCGTCAATCATCGCTTCGGCGTGAGCATCTTTTAAATCGCCCACCGCTGCGATCTGGTCACCAGTGATCGCCACATCGCCCTGAAAGGGGTCGCCGCCGCTGCCATCGTAAATTGTGCCGTTGCGAATCAGGATGTCGTAGTCGGGCATGTTAAAATCCTTATTTGAACCGCCAGGAACGCCAGAAGAAGTTTTCAGTTATCAGTCGTCAGTTATCAGTCATTTTCTGGCAACTGATGTCTAACAACTGGTAGCTTTTTGGTGTACCGCTTTTACCAATTGGCAGGTGATGGCCGCCAGTTTCCAGTTTTTTCTGATAACCGAGAACTGAAAACTGATAACGCTCTGCGCCTCTGTGTTACGCTTTTTCTGTAATCACTCAGCGTCTTTGCTGCTTCGCGTCTGTGCGTTACGTCTTTATCAGTTTCCAGCAGCCAATCACCAGCAGCCCTGCATCAAATACCTGGTCAAGCCGCAGCCCGGCGACCAGCGTTACCGCATCACCCCGGTAAAAGCCTATCACGAACATGCCGGCGCTGAGTAGCGCCAACACCAGCCAGAAGCGCCGCCGGGGCAGCCACCCGCGCCACAGCAGCACCGCCGCCAGCGCCAGCAGCGCCAGCGAGACCAGCACGCCAAACAACTGCGTGTTGTAACGCGGCGCGACAATGCCAAAAATGTCCTGACTTTCGGTGACGGCAACCGCCGGATGGTCGTACAGCGTCGGCACTTCCACCCCGTAACCGCAGGCCGAGGCCAGGCAGCCCCACCAGCCCGCCAGCCCGATCAGCGGCAGGCCGAGCGTGAACGCATCCAGCAGATGCCGCGCCTCGATGTGGCGCAACCGCGCCGCCAGATGCAGGCCGAGCAGCCCGCCCAGAACCGCGCCGTGCCAGTTCAGCCCGCCGAGTTCGAGGTGGAAGGCTTCGCCAAAATTGCTGCCGAAATAATCCCAACTGAGCAGCACATGACCGAGCCGCGCCAGCACCACACCGCCGATCAGCGCGCCGAGATAGGCATCAGCGGCAGCAGCAGCGCGCGGCAGGCTGCGCCCGCCGGTTGTCACGCGGGCGCGGTGGATACCGATGATGGCGCTGACAACCACCGCCAGCGCGATCAACAGGGTGAACGTTTGCAGTGTCCAGGGGCCAATCGTTGTATAAAGGGTCGGCATAGGTGACTGGAAGTGTATTACGGATGCTGTCTTATTGTAACATGAGAGTCCGGAAATGCTCAGGGCTGTTGTTCCGAAATCACCCGCCCCTGGCTGATGAACGAAATGCCTTCCGTTCCGCGCGTGCTGACCATCACCGCCTCGATAACCGGCTCGTACACCGGTTCTTCCGCAATCCACTCTACCAGAAAGTTCGCGCCCCAGCCGCCCCGGCGCTCCTCTTCGCCGATCACGAAGCCGGTTGTTGCCATTGGCCCCAGTTCTGCCGGTCGCTCCACAAATTCGCGCACCAGATCGCCGTCGGTATCATAATAACGCACCGATTTGATGATGATCGAACGGTTGGGGTCGGTGTTGTGAATCGCCAGGGTCGTTGAGAGATTCAGGCGCGGGCTGGAGACTGAAATCACTTCCGAATAGGCCGGGACAAACACCAGCTGCCCCATGACGATCTGCAAGTCCACCACTTCGTTGGCCGCCAGCGTGGGTAAGGGCTGGGGCGGCGGGCTGGAAACACTGTCACAGGCGGCCAGCAGTAGACCGGCCAGCAGCGCCCAGACAATCCGATGAGAATGACGAAAGCGCCTGATGTCCATACCGGCCATACCTCTCTGGGACTCTGCCTGCTTCGGCTGGGTAATCTTTTTGGCTCTTGTTCACAACGAGTGATTCTCTCTGTAAGGGCGCACCACCGTGCGTCCTACGACGAGGCCACTTTCACGCAATCTGGACATGAGTCATCTTCTTATACGCTGAGTGTACCCCGGTATCTTTACAAATCGTACAGCCCGGAACTGGCTTTAACAGGCCCGCCAGCCTTCCCAAATCGTGAAGGTTCACGAATTCCCCTAACAATTAGGGGAATACCTGGGAAAGTTCACAACAAATGTTATAATTATTGCGTATTAAAAGATGTCCGACAACCGCGACAGTTGGTTTTAAACTAAGGAGCGACAAGGATGGGTGGCATTAGCGCCATAATTGGGACACTGGCCCTGGTGGGCTTTCTCGTTTTTCTGGCCGGCGCCGGGCTGGCGGTGATGGCTGCCTCGCAGGGGCGTCCGGCCCGCAGCGGCGTGCTGCTGGCGGTGGTCGGTCTGGTGGCCGGGCTGCTGCTCAGCCTGATCGCGCAGGGTGTGCTGATCGTTGAACCGACGCAGGTCGGGGTCATAGTCAATACAGTCACAGGTACGCTGGAAGAACCGCGCCGCGCCGGTACGTCGGTCGTGATACCAGTGATGCAGAACTACTACCTATATCCAATCAACCAGCAGCAGTATACGATGGCTGGCGAAGGAGAAGATCGCGGGGGTGGCAATGATGCTGTTTCGGCCCGAACCCGCGACGGCCAGGAAGTAACGCTGGACGTCACCGTGTTGTACGCTATCAACCCGGAGAAGGTGGCTATAGTACATTTACGCTGGCAGTCGGGTTATCAGGAAAATTTCGTTCGCCCGACAGTACGCGGGCTGGTACGTGAGGTAGTCGCCGGATATCCCGCTGAGGACATCTACGGCGAAGGGCGTGCCCAGATGGAAGACATGATGCAGGAACGAATCGCTGCACGGTTTGAAGAAGAAGGTCTGACACTGACTGACCTGCTGGTACGCGACATCTCGTTCTCTGACCAGTTCCGCCAGGCGATTGAGCAGAAGCAGATTGCCGACCAGGAAGCCCAGCGCGCGCAGCTTCAGATTCGCCAGCGCGAAAACGAGGCCAACCAGCTTCGCGCCCAGGCCGAAGGTGAACGTGACGCCCGCATCGCCCGCGCTCAGGGTGATGCCCAGTCCATCGTCCTTCAGGCGCAGGCCGAAGCCGAGGCGCTGCGGCTGGTGAGCGAGCAGATCGCCGCCAACCCCAGCCTGATCCAGTACCTGTACGTGCAGAACCTGAGTGACAACGTGAGCATCGCGCTGGTGCCGTCGAACAGCCCGTTCCTGTTTGACTTCAACAGCCTGTTGCAGCCCAACGCGAACTTCACCGCGCCGCCGGTGCCGGATGTGATCGTGCCGGAAGCGACCCCCGTACCGGGCAGCTAACCGGTCAGGCGGATTAAACTGGAGGGGCGGGTTATGGCAACCCGCCCCTTTTGTCTGTTCACGTATTCACCCCGGCGCTTCCCCACAGCACGCACCCATCATACTCACCCGCTGGCGGTCAGCGACCGGATATAGGCGATGACGGCCAGAATGTCATCATCGGTCATGGCGGGGTTGCCCCCTTTGGGCGGCATATCAATGCCGGTGGTATTCAGCGGGTCCCAGATCGGGCGGCCTGTTTTGATGAACGTCAGCAGTTCTTCATCGGTCTGGGAATGCACAAAGTCGCTGGCGATCAGGTCTTTACCCAGATTGGGAATACCATGTCCGTCCGGGCCGTGACAGGCGGCGCAGAGCATGAACTGCTGCTGGCCGCGCTCGATCAGCGCCGGATCATAATTCGCCGCCGTATTGACAGCGCCGGTTGTCGCCGTATCCGCCGTTGGCGCGTCGGTCGCGGTCGGCGGCGGTTCGGTCGGCGCGGCGGTCGGGATAACCGTCGGCGTTTCGGTCGGCGGCGGGGTGAGCGTGGGCGGCAGCGGCGTAACCGACGGGACAACCGTCGGCGGTTCGACGGTCGCGGCGGCCAGCGCGACGTTATTTCCCCCGCCGGCGGGCGGCAGCTGCGACAGCAGCAGGATGCTGACGAGGACAAAACAGGTCATGATGACGAAGGTGACGACATTGGCGTTGATCGAATCATCATTATGAGTTGGTGGCTGCGACATACGACTCTCCACTTATTGCCTGATTAAAAAGCTGGTGATCGGGCTGGCGCTCAGTGACCGTCTGCCGTCGCTTCGGCGGTCTGCGCCATATCCGCCCTGTGCTGAACCACGCTGTCCTTGGACACCGCTTCGACAAAAAACTCAAACTGCTGGCTGATCTCCCCGCCGTTGTTCGGCAGTTGGGCGGTCACGGTCACGATCCAGCCGCCGCCCATCGTCCACTCGAACGGCACGCGATAGCTGCCGCCGGCGCTGTCCCTGACTTCCCGTTCGACAGCCATCATCCCGGCATGATCCATATCGCCGCGCACCCGGAGCGTTGCGCCGTCCACCGGCGCGCCGCCGCCGTCCGTCAGCGTGACGATCAGCGTGTCCGCGCCCACCGCCAGCGGTTCGGACTCAACATCTACCGTTATGGTTACGCTGGCTGGCGTCGGCTGTACCGCGACCTGAGTTCCGCAGGCTGCCAGCAGCACCAGGCTCAAAAACAGGACTACCGCTTTCACCGCGCACTTCCCTTCAACATGAATTTTTCCTGATGGGTAAACAACGCCGCCGCGCCCAGCAGCGGCAGCAGAATCCAGGCCAGCAGCCCCGCCAGCAGCAGGGGCAGCAGCAGCCCGCCAAACTGGTCGGCGGCGTACAGTCCCGCCGGCCCCAGCACCTCCAGATTGGCCTGTATCGTGAGAATGGAGGCGATTTTAAACATTTGCAGCGGATTGAGCGCCGTGATCAGAAACACGGTTTCAATCGGAAGCTGCATGGTGATGGCTGTCCCCATGATGCCCAGATCGCCGATGAACACCAGCAGCAGCCACAGGAACAGCGCGCCGCCCAGCGCGGCGGCGGTTTTGTGCGCCAGGGTGGACATCAGAAAACCGAGACTGAGCATCGCCAGCGCCAGCAGATACGCCAGCCCCACCGCCAGCAGATAACCGCCCGCGTCGTTGATGCTGCCTTGCAGCGCCAGCATCACCCCGGCCAGCCCGAAGCCGACCGCCAGCGTTGCCAGCAGCGCGCCCGCCAGCCCCAGAAATTTACCGAGCAGCACTTCCACCCGGCTTACCGGCTGCGCCAGCAGGTACACCAGCGCGCCGGTTTCGCGGTCGCCGGCCAGGTTGGCCGAACCCAGCGTCAGGCCGATGAGCGGCACAAACAGCAGCACCAGGTTAATCAGGCTGGCCGTCGTGCGGCTGTAACTCATGACCGACTGGCGCAGGCCGCCCGGCTGCGTCATCGAGGCCAGCGCCAGCGCCAGCCCGGCGAAGGCGATGGTGAAGATGATGAACCAGCGATTCCGCAGCGCGTCGCGCAGTTCCTTGCCGGTGATCGCCCGGATATTGGCGAAATCAATCATGGTTGTCCCCCCGCGCCAGCAGTTCACCGTCCACGAAATCGAAGTCTTCAACCGGGATCCGCGCCTGCTCCAGCGACCGCAGCGGCGCGATCTTCGCGCCCAGATTAACCTGCACGTAGACGCTGTGGCCGTTCGGCAGGAAAACATACCCCTGCTCGTTCAGCACCCGCAGGCTGTCGTCATGGTGCTGCGCCGCCACCCAGATGCGCAGCCAGCGGTGCAGCCCCAGTTTTTGCGCCAGTTCGTGCGGCTGGCAGTCCAGTGTCAGGCGGCCATCGGCCAGCACCAGCACCCGGCTGCCCAGCGCGATCACTTCATCCAGCCGGTGCGACGAGAATACAATCGTTTTACCGGCCTGATTCAGCGACTGGATGGCGTGGACAAAATCGCGCTGCGCCTGCACATCGAGGTTGGCCGTCGGCTCGTCCAGCACCAGAATCGGCGGGTCGGCCAGCAGCGCGACCGCCAGCGCGAGGCGCTGTTTCATGCCGCCGGACAGCATACTGACCCGTTTGGCGGCGTGGCCGGTAAGCTGGACCTGTTCCAGCGCGGCGGGGATACGCGCCGCCGCCGCCTTCTTCAGCCGGGCATAAAAGTGCAGCGTTTCCAGCACCGTCAGATCGTAAAAGGCGGCTTCCTGCGGCACGTAACCCACCACCGCCCGCGCGGCCTTGCCGTTCCGGCGCACATCAAGCCCGTTGACCGTCAGCTCACCCTCAAACCCCTGCACGCCCAGCAGGCAGCGCAGCGTGGTCGTTTTGCCCGCGCCGTTCGCGCCCCACAGTGCGACCGCTTCGCCGGCCTGAATGGTGAACGACACCTGATCGAGCGCGAGGGTTTTACCGTAACGTTTGCTTAAGTTCGTGGCTGTAATCATGATATTATTCCGCTCCGGCGGGTACGCCGGCCTGAATCGTCTGAAGGGATCGTACCGGCTGGCCGCGTGCCGCCAGCCCCCAGACCGCCGCCCCCACGCCCAGCAGCGCCAGCCCAACAGCGAGCAGCGGCAGCGATACGTCGCGCGGCCTGGCGGTGATTTCCGGCGGCAGGTGGTAGCGCATCCGGGGCGCGGTATCTATCACTTTCGGGTCAGGTCGCAGCGAGGGGAAAGCCGACGCCGCGAAGTCGAGCGCCTGCGTGGTCGGGCTGTAGGCGAACAGCCGCAGCGCCGGGTGCGCGTCGGTCAGGCTTTCAAACAGCTTTTCCGCGCGGAACGGCAGATCGCCCACGCCGTCACCGGCGCGGTCATAACCAACATAGTTGCTCCAGTAATTGCCGATGCCGTCCTTGTCCCACAGATTGCCCAGTAAATCACCGCGCCCCTGCACGCTCACCTGCTGGTAGTTTTCCAGAAAGGTGTTGTTCTGGAAGATATTCCGTTTGACGGATGGCAGCGCGGTCAGGCCAACATCGTTGTAGGCCAGAAAGTTCTCGCTGAAGATGTTGTTCACGTCATACAGCGAGGGGGAGTTGTCCAGATACACCGCCGACACGTTGCCGATAAAACTGTTGCCGGTTACGCGGGCGTTATCCATATCCTTGAACGCCACGCCGTAACCGCTGGCGCCCCGGTTATGGATGAACTGGTTGCCAGTCATCACCAGACCGGCGGAATACATCATGTACGCGCCGACGGCGTTGTTTTCAATCACGTTGTTTTCAACCACCGCGTTTTTGTTGTACATGAAGTGCAGGCCGTAGCGGTTGTCGTGAATGGCATTATCGCGGATGACGATGTTATTGGCGTACCAGATGAGCGTATCGCGCCCGGTGCTCAGGTCGTTGCCGACAAGCTGCACGTCATTGCTGTACCACACCCGGATGCTGTCACCGCGCATACTCTCGTCCAGCGGCTTGCCGCGAATGATGTTGTTCCGCGCCAGTCCGTCCGCCGCGTTGGCGAAGTAGATGCCGAACAGCACATCGTCCAGCAGGTTATCCGCCACCGTGACACGCGGCGCCTGAATAACGATGCCGGTATCTTCATGAGTCAGGCTGTGGCCGCTGTGCCGGACGGTAAACCCCTGAAACACCACGTCGGGCGCGTTAATCAGCACCAGGCTGCCCTGGCCCGCGCCGTCAATCACGGGCTGGTTGACACCCATCAGCGACACACTTTTGTCTATCACCAGCGGCGCGGGATACACCCCGCCGCGCACTTCGATGACATCCCCCGGATCGGCGGCGGCCAGCGCCGCGTCAATCGTGGTGTATGCCCCCTCCGGTGCGACCACCAGCGTCGTCTGTGCCTGCGCCGGCGCGGCGAGCGCGGCACTGATCACAAGGACGACAGCCAGCCAGCAGCAGATGCGAAGCGGCGGATACCGGTTCATCATGCCCGCCCGGCGGCTTTTCGCCGCCCCACCAGCTTGAGGAGCAGCGCCGCGATAATCAACAGGCTGCCGGCAGCGATGATGTACCAGCCCACATCCACATAAGCGACGGTTTTGAACTGCCCGATCACCCCTTCGCCCAGAATCGGCGGCACAAACGGCTGGATCGCGCTGGACAGCGGCGCGTAGGGGTCTAGGTTCTGGCCGTAGTACCGCATCCATAACCCCAGATCGGCCAGAAACACCACCGGGAATGTCAGCGCCGGCACAGCCAGCAGACCCGTCCAGCGCCGCCGCCACACCGCCGCCACCACCAGCAGCGCGGCCATCAGGAACACCGCCGGAATAGCGATGGAGCGTTCCAGCCGGGCGGCTTCATACAGCGAGGCCATGCCGATGTAATGGTTCAGGCCGTCAATCTCGCGCACTTCGTCCAGCCGGGGATCATCATCGCCGGTCATCTCGTTGACGAACACGCGCATTTGCAGCCCGCCGGGATACTGCGGCGCTTCCAGAACCAGCCCCCAGTAGGGAAAGCGGATCGAAACGAGCAGCAGCGCGGCAGCGATCAGGAAACAGGCCGATGGCAGCCAGTGCAGCCAGCGGCGGGACAGCGCCGGGGCGGCGGTCTGGGTGTCCGTCGGGGCGAGTGCATTAGTCATCATCACAACCTCTTTTTGTACCGGTTCAGGCGGCGGGCGGCAGACAGCGCCTGCCGCCCATCACACCGGCAGTACCTTACTGCGGCTTGACCATCATGTAGCCCATCATTTCCAGGTGCAGCGCGGAACAGAATTCCGTGCAGTAGAAACTGAACACCCCGGCGCGTTTCGCCTCGAACTCGAAGGTGATGGATTCCCCCGGCTCGATGCTCAGGTTGATGTTATAGAACGGGATAGCGAACCCGTGTGTCGCGTCGCGGGCGCGTTCAACATTGGTGATCGTCCACGTTACATGGTCGCCTTCTTCGATTTCGATGTGTTCGGGTGTCATGTGGCTGCGAACGGCAGTCATCCGCACGGTCACGTTTTTGCCATCACGGGTCACCCCTTCCGTCCCCTGTGTGACCGCGTTCGGGTCAACCGACTGGGTGAGCGGATTCCAGCCGACCTCCGGGTACACTTCCCAGGCGTTCAGCTTGTCGGCTTTGATGATCTGCGCATAGTGCGGCTCCGCCCCCGTGATCGGCATGTCATACAGAATTTGTGTCTGGTCGCCGGGCTGCGAGATGTCAATCAACTGGAGATTCTGCGGCAGCAGCGGCCCGGTGCTGAGGAAGCGGTCCACCGACCACTTGTTAAGCGCCACCAGGAAACGGCCATCCGGTGTGGTGGTATCGCCTTCGGCGGCGGCGAGATGGCCGACGTTGTACTGCACCGGCGTCTTGTTAATGAGCTTCCAGCCATCCTGCGGGCGGTAACCTTCCGCGCCGATGCTCCAGCGCGCCACCGCGCTGTCGAGGAACAGGCTGGTATAGGCGTAACCCTGATCGTCGTACACCGTGTGCAGCGGGCCGAGGCCAAGTTCGACCTGCGCTTCCAGCACGCTTTCCAGCGCCAGCACCGGCACGCCAAAGGTGTCGGTTTCGGTCGGGCCGGCGGCGATGGCGTCCTGAATCTTCTGGAAGCTGTACACCGACACATGCGGGTCGAGTTTGCCGCCGATGGAGATGAAGTCGCCCTTAGGCATCACATCCGCGCCGTGTGGGCTGCGCGGTTCAGGCGCGAGGTACAGCAGGTTGTTTTCGACGACCGTTTCCAGTGGGATGATCGGGAAACCCTTCACCTCAACCGTACCGCCCGCCTGGAAGACCGCTTCCGCCGCCTTCAGATTGATGATGTGCAGGTAGTCCACCGCGCCCCGGCTGACCCCGGCTTCAAACGGCGGGTTGCCCTTTTCAATGCCGCCGGTCGCCATTTCAGCGTTAAACGAGTTGCAGAACACCCACCCATCGGACACGCTCTTGCCGGAATCACACAGGTCCTGCCAGTACGGCGGCAGTTCCATCGCAAACGACCGGCTGTAGTCAATGCGCCCGGCCTCGCGGTCGAACTTCCAGAAGGTAATCATGCCGCTGTAGGCGCTCTGATAATCTTCAATCGGCGCGTAATCGCCGCCCAGCGGCAGGCCGTACTGTCCGCCTTCGACAATGTATTCGGTGTTGGGCGTGACGAACGTGCCGCCGTGATCGTTCAGGAAGGCGGGGTTATGCACGATCTGTTTGGTTTCGAAGTCGCGCAGGTCAATCACCGCCACGCGCCCGTTGGCCTTGTCGCCGATGAACAACCACTGGCCGTCATACTCGCCGTTGGTTTCGCTCAGCGCCGGGTGATGCGTATCGCCCCACAGGATTTCCTGCCCGTCAATGAAGCCCTGTTCCAGCACCTCATGTCCCGCGCCATAACCGTACCCCTGCCAGGGTTCCGGCGCGAAAACCGAGATCAGGCGCAGCAAACGCATGGACGGCAGGCCGATTGCCAGCACCTGCCCGCCCTGGCCCGCCGACGCGAACATGACATATTCATCCATCATGCCGCTGGGCGTATAGGTCAGGGCGGCTGCGCGCATATCGGCTTCGGTCAGCCCGCGCTGTTCGGCAATCGTCTGCCAGTCGGCGGGGCTGCCCTGGGCGTGAGTCATCGCTCTGGGCGCGATCACCACCAGCACGGCAGCCGCCAGCACGACCACCCCAATAAACAGCAGTCTTGAAAATAATCGTTGCGAACTCATCAGGTGTTCTATCTCCATCAACCGAAGGGATACGAATACTTGCTGACCGGCTGCCAGAGCAGCCCTTGCCTACCCTTATGATGGAGCGGAACAACGCGGTCTGATGTGACCCAAGTCACATCGGTACCTGAATAGTAACAGTGTTGGAGGATGAACCTTGCCTGGAGTGGGGGTGCAAGCCCCCTATTTCCATGACGAAAAAGGACACTAAATAAAGGGCCTCTGACCCGCCGGAGAGCTGTTCAAGGTCGGGGGTGAGGGGCAGACACCTGGTAGAGAAGGCGTGACGCAAGATTGTGGGGAAACGGGGCTTTAAGGCTGGCTTCAGCCAACTGCCACAGAACAGCCACAGAACACAAATTTTTCTCGCCCGATACTAATTTATAATGATTTGTTATAGAAGATGTGGTTGTTCCGAACAGCGCCAACCTCTCTCCGTGTGCGGGTGGAAAAGCACCGCAGCTTACTCATATCTTATTTCCTTCTCTAACCATTTCCATACCAGTTTCACAAATCGTTGATTAATTAAATTTATAAACCCTACCGAAGAATTCTTTATTCGACCTAAAGATCAGATGAGAAAGGTTTATGCTAAGATGGTAATGAACAGCCCGTGCCGCATCCGGTGAAGTCTGGCAGGCACACCAGGGGCAGCCGCCGGCGGAACCCGGATCACGCGGCGGCAGGGAGCGGGAAGACAACCCACGCGGCAGCCAAAACTTCCCGGCGTCTGGTCAACGCTCGTCAAAAAATAGTTTGTGAGGGGAAAGCAATGAACGGAAAGAAGTTGTTAGTTCTGCTTGTCGTGGGGGCGCTGCTGCTGGCGGTAGTACCCCTCGGAGTACAAGCGCAGGGTCAGGCCGGTACTACGCTCTCAGCATCTAAAACTGCAACGGGCTTCTGGGAGCAGTATATCGAGTACGACTGGACCGTTGAAAAATCTGTTTCGCCGGATTCGGTAACGGTCAAACCGGGTGAAACCGCCACCGTCACCTACACCATTGTGTACGAACGTACAGAGGTCAGCAATACCTCGGCCTACGGCGTGCGTGGGGAAATCTGTGTGACCAACGGCGGTGATCGCACCACAGAAAATCTAAAACTGGTAGATCAAGTTGAATATAAGGCGGGTGCTGGTCAGTTCCAACCGCTGGCGGGCGCAACTCAGACGATTACGCCTGACCAACTCGGCCCTGGCGAGTCAGCATGTTATCCCTACGAAATCACCTTTACCCCTGTGGCTGGCGCACAGTATCGCAACAGCGTAAAAGTCACGATTACCAACCACTCAGGACATCTGGGTGATGAATTTGGGCCGGAGCCGAAAGCTGATTTCAGCCTGCCCACTTCACCAACCCTGATTGAAACCGACGAAGCGGCACATATCGTGGATGTGGAATACTGCCCTGCCGGTTTCACCTGCACGCCGAGCGTCTGGCCTGAGGAGTGGGATGTAACGGACAGCGGTTCTGTATCATTCGATAAGGATATTACGAATGAATCAGCCGAGTGTGGCAACTACTATACCCTGACAAACACCGTCACACTGACCGAAAGTGACGGCGGCACCGACCGTACCGACAGTGCTGAAGTATCCATTGATACCGGTGAATGCCCGCCGCAGTATCAGGGCTGCACGCCGGGCTACTGGAAGAATCATCTTGCCGCCTGGGCGCCCACAGGTTATAGCCCAACCCAGAAGGTGTCCACTGTGTTCACCGGCGCGGTTCCAACGCTTGCCAACAGCACGTTGCTGCAAGCCCTGAACTTCAAGGGTGGAAGCACGATTCAGGGGGCGCAGGAAATTCTGCTGCGGGCGGCGGTGGCTGCCCTGCTTGATGCCGCGCATCCGGGCGTGAACTATCCGCTCACACCGGCGGACATCAACACGCAAGTGAATGCAGCTCTTGCCAGTGCCAATCGAAGCGTGATTCTGAACCTGGCGACAATACTTGACGGGTATAACAACTCAGGCTGCCCGCTGAACTAAGGGCACATCAGCTAAAACTGCATATTTCGATGAGAGAGGCGGCCCGCAGGCCGCCTCTTCGTTTTGGTTTACGGGTGAACGGCCACCGTCGCGGGCAGGTAGAAGAAGGCGATGGCGATGATGAGGTAGACCGCCAGCAGCATCGCGCCTTCCAGCCAGGTGGACTCGCCGTCCTGGGCGATGAGGGCGGCGATGAGCGAGGCGGCCACCAGCGCGATCAACTCGAAGTTGTTAAACACCAGCAGCAGGGTTTCGCCGCCCATCAGCAGGCTGATGAATACCAGCACCGGCGCGACAAACAGGGCGACCTGAAGGCTGGAACCGAGCGACACGGCCATGCTGAGTTCCATCTTGTTCTTGATGGCGACCTGCACCGCGACGAGGTGTTCGGCGACGTTGCCGACCAGCGGAATGATGATGATGCCGATGAAGAACTCGGTCAGACCGAGGGTTTCGGTGACGTGTTCGACCGCGCCGACCAGCACTTCGCTCATCACCACGATGGCGATGGTGGCGGCGGCCAGCACGAGCAGGGACGTGCGCACGCTCCATTTGGCATGGTGGATGTCCGGGGCGGCGGCGTCGCGGGTGACGGGTTCGCCCTGGCGGAAAGCGTACCACACGCTGAGGCCGTAGATGATGATCATGATGACGGCCACGCCTTCGCTGAGGCCAAGTTCGGCGGCGCGGTTTTCAACCAGCGCGACATCGAACAGCGACGGCACGAGCAGAGCGACGACGGCCAGGATGAGCATGACGCCGTTGAGACCGGCGGTGCGGCGGTCAAAGGTCTGGATGCCGTTTTTCAGCCCGCCGAACAGGATGCTCGCACCCATGACCAGCAGCAGGTTGCCGAGGATGGAACCGGTGATTGAGGCGCGCACCAGTTCAACCAGCCCTTCACGCAGCGCGAAAATGGTGATGATGAGTTCGGCGGCGTTGCCGAGGGTGGCGTTCAGCAGGCCGCCGATTTTGGGGCCGGTGTGGACAGCCAGTTCTTCGGTGGCTTCGCCGATCAGGTCGGCCAGCGGGATGACGGCCAGCGCGGCGAAGACAAACACCAGCACCGGGCTGACGCCGGCCACCCGCTCGGCAATAAAGGCGATGGGGACAAACACCAGCAGCAGTTTCACAATCCGGTCAAACGACATGGACGTTTTCCTTTGGCAAATGAGAAACCGACAGGGGAGAGTCGGCGCGGCTCTACCTATGTATTGTATTGAGGGGGCGGCGGGCGCGCTAGAGACCGTTCAGGGCTGATGGTTGACCGGATGAAATGGTCTGAGGCAATTCCGGCGGGATGCACTACAATAGGCGTCGGGCTTTCATCAAGGGGACAGACTATGACCAACACGCTGCAAACGGAATTTGTCACACAACATGCTGACCTGGCAACTGCTATCGGGCTGCTGGATAAATGGACGGCGTACCAGGTGCGCGAGCGCCGTCTGCCCGGCGTGGCCGTCGGGCTGGTACATCAGGGCGACCTCATCTGGGGGAAAGGCTACGGCCTGGCCGATATGGAACAGCAGACGCCGATCACGCTGGACACCCGCTTTCGTATCGCCAGCATCACCAAAACCTTCACCGGCGTGGCGGTCATGCAGCTGCGTGACGCGGGTAAACTGCGGCTGGATGACCCGGCGGCGGAATATCTGGACTGGTTCGACCTGCGGTACGAAGACGCGCCGGCGATCACCATCCGTCACCTGCTCACGCATACGTCGGGGCTGCCGCGCGATGCCACCGTACCACACTGGACGGAGCATGTGTTCCAGTCGTGGGATGAGGTGGTCGCCACGACCAAACAGCGCAAGCCGGTGCTGCCGCCGCGCCAGGAATTCGGTTATTCCAACCTGGGTTACACCCTGCTGGGCGGCATCATCGAAGCCGTGAGCGGCGAAAGCTGGGCCGATTATATTCAGCGTCACATCCTCGACCCGCTGGACATGCGCGATACCGTCGTGACGCCGGCGGGCGGGGAGGCAAATCTCGCCACCGGCTACTTTATGCCGGATGAAAGCGGCGTGCGGCACGCCGCGCCGTTCATCCCGACCAACGGCTTTTCGCCGTCGGCCAGCATGGCCTCGTCGGTTAATGATCTGGCGAAGTACATGCGCTTCCATCTGGGAATGGACAGCACGCCCGTGCTGAAGGCGCATACCCTGCGCGAAATGCACACCGTTGACTGGCTGCACAAGGACTGGTCGGGTGGGTACGGCCCCGGAATCGGCATTTACCGCATCGGGGACTGGACGATGAGCGGGCATTCCGGCGGGTACAACGGCTACCTGACGCAGTTTTCGCTGTGCCGCGATCACAAGGCCGGCGTGATCGTGCTGACCAACAGCCTGGGCAGCGACCCCTACAGCTTTGTCGAGCAGGCGTACAAGCTGGTGCTGCCGGAGATCATCAAGATCAACACCCCCAAACCGGCGGAAGCCAAAGCCGAATGGCAGAAGTTCACCGGCACGTATGTGGACAGCTGGAGTGAGATTGAGGTGATCGTGCGCGGCGGGCAGTTACAGGTGGTTTCGGTGCAGTGGCTGCAACTGCCGCCAGCGGTGCTGGAACCCACCGACGATCCGGCGGTTTTCACCATCAAAGAACCCAACGGCACACGGGAAACGGCGCGGTTTGAGCAGAACGACGCGGGGGAAATCACGCGCATCTGGCTGCGTAACGAATATCTGAAACGCAAAGCCTAAGCGGCCCTCACCCCACAGGCATCCGATAAACCCCCGGCGACAGCGGCAGATATGCCGCGATCATGGGGCGGCTGGCAGCGAAGCACGCGGCGCGTTCAACCATCTGGTCGCGCTGGATCAACGCGCAACGATGCGGCGGCATTCGCAAGCCAGCCTACCCATTTTCACCGGCCAACCGCGCGATCTGCAAAACACAATGCCGGAACAAGTTCTGCTTTTCCGGCGGCAGCGCGCTTTCCTCAATGTGGGCGATTCGTTCGACACCGTTCATGGCGCGTATGATGCTGACCGGCATCTCACGGCTGCCGGCGGTGAATGAACTCAGGTATTCGATAGCGCCCATCAAAAAGTCTCGCATCTCATCATCGGCGCGGGCCGTGCGGAAAAATCCGGCCAGAACCGGGGACGACAGTCTATCGCCGCGCAGGGGCGGCGTCACGCGGGAGACCTGCGTGGAGCCATAGGCATACAACGTGGTCGCCAGTTCGACAAAACTCTGCACCCGCTCATAGATCGACTCACCGAACACATCCCAGATCATCGAGCGCCAGTAGTGAATCTGGCCGGGCACCGCGAGCAGCCGGGTCACCTCAGCGATCCAATCGTCCGCTATTTTCCCGGAGACAGGCGCCAGCAGAACATCAAGCTCGGTGTTAAACAGGTCTGCTTGCAGCAGCACCGCCAGATCAGGCCGGAGTGTGGGCAGCAGTTGTGGGATAAACACGCCGTTGACAAAGAACTCGCTGACGTTTACCCCATGACGGCGCAGCAGTTCCTGCTGGAACAGCGGCAAATAACGCCGCATCGCGTCATGATCTTCACGCAGCGCCACAAAGGCTGAATTGCCCGCCGGGAACGCCGTTTCGATGAAGGGCAGAATTTTCCCGGTACGATCCTGGTAGACCCGCAGGGTGCTCAGGATTTCGTACATGGGCAAATGCGGCAGCAGGCGCTCCGCGATCATACGATCCTGTTCGGCGGGCGCAAAGGCCTTTTGCGCCAGGCGTTCGAGAGCGCGGAACAGTCCGGTGGTGAGCTGGTTTACGCCCAGCACGGCGGACTGCGCCTGATTATGGGCGATAGCCCGCAGCAGGCTGCCCTGTTTGGACAGGGGGATGATTTCGGCGATGTTCGCCAGAATGCGCTGGCCGACGGCAGCACCCGTGCCGCCGGTCTGGCGGCTGGTTGGGCGGTCACGCAGTTGGGGCGTGGATCTGCCGATGAAATACGAAATGATGTGGATACCGACCACATCTTCCTCTTTGCCGTAGAGGATGTGACGAAAACTATCGGTTAATTCTTCCAGAAACTGCTCGTAAAGCGCCTCGCGGGTGCCAATGGTTAGCCGTTCCAGTTCCCGCAGGCTCCGGTCGGGCGCGATCAGGCGGCTTTCTCCGCTGGTTTCAACGGCGCGAATCAGGTCTTCGCGGTGGGTGTTCTGGGCTTCCCGGACATGATACAGCAGGCTGGTGAACTCATGCACCGGCAGGAAACGTAGCTGCTCCGACAGGTTGCTCTGGAAGGTTCGCAGCTCGCCCCCCAGGAAAACCCCCTGCAAAGGCGTTACGGCATAGGCGGTGCTTTTGCGCGCGGCGGGCATCAGGTGTTCGGAAAACCGCTGCTGGTTCGCTGCGGCGTTCAGGAAACCATGAACGCCGGCCACCCGTGAGTAATACCCACCCTGGCGCTGCATGGGTTCGCCGCTGCCCAGCTTGATACGCACAGGTTCTGCGGTATCATGCGCCACCAGCCACGACTGCACATCGTACTTGGCCTTCTGGTACAGATACGCGCTTTTAGCCTGACTGACCTGCTGGCTCAGGTCCGAACCGGCGACAAAAACCTCGGTGATGATCTCGGCAAAACGGTCCTGCACCGACTGGGTGGTATGGCGGCTCTGGCTGGCATAATCCCAAATCTGATCCAGGTATGGCCCGATACTGCCCACTGCGTCTTCGCTTTCAAACAGGGGAATAAGCCAGATGGACGGCAGATCGGACGACGGGTGCTCGCGCCGGGCCTGCTCCAGTTGGGTGTGCATTTTCCGATCCAGCGCGATCAGGGTCTCCGGCTTAGTGGATAGACTGATCTGCATCGCCAGCGCCATGCCCGGATTGCCATATTTGCCAGAGATGGTGTTGATTTCGTGCATGTTGTAGACCGTCGTATCCACCGCGAACGGATCCCGCGCCGTAATCATGGATTCCTGGATACGCGGCGTAATCACTACCCGCTGCAAAATATCCTGGTAGCCCACCACTGCCCGCAGCAGCGGTTCAGCCGTCCGGTTCGTCTGGATCGCCGGGATCAGGGTGTACAGTTGTTTGCGAAGCTGTTTGTTCAGCGCGAAGTAGTATTCGAGTGTCTGCCGCCGTTCCTGCCGCAGTTCAAGCATCCGCTGTTCGTAGCGGTCGTTGTGCTGCCACAACACTCTGGCGGGGTCGCGGCGCAGATGGAGGCGGGCCGCCATCCGCTGCCAGGGCGTGGTATCCAGGGAAAAGGGCAGGATACTGCGATAACGCTGCTCCAGTTGGTGCGTCAGTTGGGTGATCGTACTCAAAAGCTGTGTAAAACGCTGGTTTTGCTGATCAAGCTGATCCAGTTCTGACAGCAGATCGGAACTCACCGTAACGCCCGGATCAACCTGCCGCAGGATGTTCAGAATGCGGGCCATACGGGAGACATTTTCCATGACCACCGCCGCGACGAGGTAGTGCCCCTGGCCTGAAGGCCGGTTGCTGCCATCCCAGTCGCTCCAGAAGGAGAGGAAAGGATTCAGCGTGGTATCGGTGAACAGACCGGCATACTGTTCACCAGCGGTCAGGGCATTAAGGTCGAGCAGGATTTCGCGGGCTTCCTGCTGCGACGAAACGGCAACATTCAGACCGAGGTACTCTTTCAGGAGTTCCTGCGCGGCCCGTTCGATGAGCGCCGGGGCGGCGGGCTGCCGGGCAATGAGCCGGGTCAGAATGGCATCAAAGGCGGATTCGGCTTCCAGCGAATACATCTGAGTGGGATGAACGGTGCGGTCATAGGAGCGCAGCTTAAACAACTCCTGGCGGCGCTGAAGGGAATCCTTCATGAATTCCCGCTGCAATTTTTCAGCCAGCCGTTTGCCGCCGTTATCCAGAGCCTGCTGCATCAATTCATCGCTGATGAGCGCACGATCCAGCAAACGAGTACGGAATATCGCCAGCCGTTCCGGGGCGTACCGTTCCACAAAATCACGCCGTTCCTTTTCGGCATCCAGCAGGGGCGTGGACAGGAGACGGCGGTAGTACCGGCTGCTGACACATGCCTGCAAAACCTGCTCGCCGATGCGATCCATTGACCGGGACAGTTCGGGAAGGCGGTTGTTCGCGCGGGAGGCCGTTCGGAATCGGGGTGTTTTACGGTTATAACGCGCGTCTTCACTGGCGATCAGGCGGTTGAGGTCAATCAGCAGGCGGCGCGTCTTTGCCAGCAGAACGCCGGCGTCATCCACACCGCCCAGCGTCAGCCGGAAGGTGGTGCGCCCGGTTTCAAACCCTTTTTCGGTGCGGGCGAACGTCGCCAGGGGAAGCATTCCGATCCCGCGCCGCGCCAGCGAGGACGACAGCCAATCCAGTGACAGCCCTGCCGGTAAGGTCTTCACATGTAGCAGGGGATACATACTTCCGGCGGGGGGGATAATCTCCAAACCAAAGGGATTACGCTCCTGGGGAAGATTTTCTACAGCCGTCAGCAAGGCGCGAGACCGTTCCTCCAGGATGGCATTACGCAGATGCCAGTAGGTACGCACGGCGCGCACGCTGCTGCGATAAAACAGGTAACTGATCAGGATGGCAGCGATATTCGGCTGGATATGCGCGTTAACCGCTTCGAAGCGCCGCCGCAGTTCAGCATCACGGATTTCCACCACCGCCAGCCGGGAACCTGCCGAGCAGTCGGTTTTCGAGACACTGTGGACGGAAATCACCCGGTCGGCATGATGCCCGTCGGCGAGTCCCCGCGATACCAGTTCCGACGTAATCTGGCGGAGCGTTTTGATTTCAGGCAGATCATTGGCCGGCATCATATTCTGGTAGGCCAGGTCATCTATGAAATAGATATTGTTCTCCAGACAGTAAATGACCAGCTTCTGAATCGCCGCTTCGTCGAAAACCCGTCCGGTCGCATTGTGGGGATTGTTGATGACCATCGCGCCGCGCCGGCGCCACGACGGATCACGGCGGCACAGGTCTTCCGCTTTCTGGATCATCGCATCGGCGTCCAGTTTCAGGGACTCCATGAGCGGCACGACATGAATCTGCGGGAAACACTGCTCGTAAGACCAGCTCAGATCGGGCACCACGACTTCCGTGATTCCACAATGAAAACCGAGAATACCCAGCGCGGTACGGGATGACCCGCTGACCACCACACAGGATTCCAACTCGTACTGGGGCTGGTGCTTCACAAAGGCGCTCAAAAAACTGCGTCCGAGCGCCTGGATGGCAGCTTTCCGGTCAATATTAGTGATGAGCCGATCCAGAAGTTCCCGTACCTCAAGATTGGCGAACTCGTCAGGAACAGGTGACTTCCATACCCCCTGAATTCGCTGTGAATATAAGGCGGTCTTGTCGTCCAGGGTTTTGAGCGAATGACTCAACAACTCGGTATGCGCGCTGAGCAGGGATTCCAGGTGGCGCTCGGCGCGGTTCATCAGGTGCGGCAGCGCGGTCAGGGTCATACTGCCCAGCACCAGACCATCTGCCGCTGGCCGCGCCTGCGGCATCGTTGAGTGATTGTTCTTTGGCGCTGTGATCAGCGGCTGCTCAAGCAGGTAGGCGAGGAACTCCATTTCGGAGGCGGAGGGTGTCCCCTTTAAGTTAAAGTGGACGCTTTCAATCGCCCGCAGAAACTCGGCATTCCCGGCGACAAACACGGTGGACAGGTCGCGCAACCGGGGCGAGAAAATGGCCGGCGTGAGTAAGCGGATGACCACCTGCACCAGCCGCGCTTCACGCGCGAGCGAAAGATGATTCGACGCGTTATTCGCTTCGATGAAGAATAAGGGCTGATCGGTACTCAGTTTACGCAGTTTGCGCCGGGTAACTTCATCCGGCACCGTGCCAAGAATCATAAAGGTCGGGTGCTGCGGCTGCCCGGCCAGGACCTCAACAATACGATCATAGGCGGCCGGCTCATCCGGCGGCAGGTCTTCGAACAACAGGTTACGGATCGCTTTCGAGGACGGCGCGAGGTCGTAGTTGTAACACAGAATACGCGCCGGCAGATGCGCTAACCGCCCCGACAGCGTGAATAACAGCACGCGCAGGGTTTCCTGCATCCCACCGGAAGACAGGATGACTTCGCGCCTGCCGGAACGTTCGCCATTGTCATAGTGCAGCGATTCCTGCTGGTTTTCTAACCAGGCATAGAAATGATTGACCAGTACATGGGGATTTTTGGTGGAATACCCGCCGCGCGGGGTATAGGGCACACTTCTCCGAATGGCGCGAATCAGAAATTCGAGCTTAGGTTTGTCCACCGCTTCCCAGCCCAGGTGGTCTATCAGGCCGGCGAGGTCGGTCTCGCTCAACTCCTCCTGATGAATGTCCAGACCGAGTGCCAGGCGCAGGAAAGCCGACGACAGGCGCGCATCCTGCAGCGGATTCCCAATATGAAAGTTAATCCGGTCTTCATCTGGAACCGGCGCAGCGGCGGTAGTTTCGCTGACCTCGGAAACACGCGCCGCCCGAACCGCTTTCAGGCGGAAAAGAGCCATTGAGTCAGAAGAACGGGACATCTGTGAACGCCGTCCAGACTATGCTTTGTCTTTTGTCGTGAGTTCTTTTTCAAGCAGACTGCGGAATAAGGTGATCAGGGCTGAACCGCTGGCGAGTTCCTGCGGTGTCAGTGAGATGACCGTCCGGGCGTTCTTCAGGCTCTGGCTTGCCTCGGCCAGTTGAGCGGCCTGGGGGGTCAGCATCAGCAGTTCCGGGCTTCTGCTCAGGACTTCCAGTTCCTCTTTCTCAAAAGCCAGGCGCAGGCGGCTGCGGGCCAATTCATCCTCAATGCGCTGGCGGGCCAACTCAGCCTCACTCTGGAACTGAATTTTCCGCAATTCGGCGCGTTTCATCTCCAGGGCATGTTCCATCGCCGCAATCTCTTCATCGGCCTGATACCGGGACCTGGCGGCAATGATCCGTGCCTGGTGACTCAGACGCTCGGTTTGTTCGAGCAGGCGGGCCTCTTCCTGCTGGCTCAGAGCATTGGCAACTTCCGGGTCGGTGGGTTCGAGTGACTCAACAGCCAGCGTGATCAGATCAATGCCGAATCGTTCCTTAATCAGTGGCATCTGCGCATTCAGGTGATTGAGGATGGCTGGCGAGGAAATCGCATGAATCTCGGATTGTTCGGTGTATTCCTTGACCAGCCCTTGCAGCAGAATCCGCACCTGCTCAACAGCCCGTTTGACGGCATCGCTATCCCACCCTCCGACCCGGATGAGGGACTGGATATGGTCAATGGAGGGCGCTGCCGCGCCGATCAGCTTAACCCGTACCTGTAGATTACCTACTGCGGCGGCCTCAACCGTTAACTGGAGCGGATAGGTCGTGCGTTTCAGGGGCAGACTGAAGTGACGCGGATAAAGCGGTCCTTTTCGGATGCCGATCTGACCATCTGCTTCATATAATACAATGAGGTCTGGCTGGCGCGCGCGGTATTCAAATCCCACAGCTAACAGCAGCCCTGCGACCAGAATGCCGACAACGCCCAAGACAATTTCCATACTGTCATACCTCCACCAGCAGCGTAGCTGGCTGTCAATTGAGTACCCTGGAGTGTATAGAGTACCATAAGGTGCGCCAGTATGCTTTGGCAAATGTGAAAAAAAGGCAGGCGTTTTGATTAAGGCATTTTCGGCAAGGGGATGCATCCAGAAAATGGTGGACGCGACCGGCCCTGCGGCGGGTGGTCACGTCCGGTCTGGTAGTCTGGATGGGCGCGTCAGATGGCGGAGCCAAACCCCTGTTCGAGTGTCAGCGCGACGGCTTCCTCCAGCGACATGGCTCTGCCCGTCAGCCAGGCAGCCTCGAAGGTCGCGTTATCAAGCTGAGCGCGCACAGCGGCGATAGCCCGGTCATACTCCGCTTTGTTGGACGGTTGGAAAACAGCGCCCAGACTTTCCAGGGTCGCCTGCCACACGCCAAACAGACGCGCCGCCTGTTCGGGGTGGCCGGTCAAGCCGAGGATACCAGCACGCCCCGCCAGGACATCGGCGATGTCCAGCCGGTTGTTCATCTCCAGCGCAATCCGTAAGGACTGATCGTTCAGTTCCTGGGCATAGCTGTAATCGCCAGCGTGCTGCGCCAGGAACGAGAGATTGTCGAGTAAGAAACGAATCCGCCGCTTTTCACCCGTCTCCTGGGCAATCACCAGACATTCTTCATAAGCGCGCCTGGCTCGCTCGTCATCCCCGGTGGCGCGCGTGATCTCACCGACGATATTGAGCGCCTGGGCAATACCGGGTCTGTGATCCAGGTCCCGGAACAGCGCCAGCCCTTCTTCCGTCGTCGCGAGCGCGGCTTCCACATCAAACATCATCGAGTACCCCAGCAGAATGAGCGCCCAGGCTGTAGCCACCGGATCGCCGGACTCACGCGCGAGGTGGAGCGACCGGGCAAAATACGATTTCGCTCCCTCAAGATCGTACAAGACAATGATGTGCCCGGCAGCGAACAACAGTTTTGCGCGATACCGGCTGTCTACAGCATCCAGGTGTTCAAGCAGTTGTTGTATCCAGTGCCGGCCTTCAAGGTGATACCCGTAAGCGTACCAGAACAGGCATAACGCTCCCGCTATGCGCGCGCCAAAGGTTTTGTCGCCCTCATCCAGCGACCAGCGGAGAGCCGTTTGCAGATTCTCGTGTTCGGTTTCCAGCAGACGAAACCATTCCATCTGATGTGACCGCCGCAGTTCCGGTTCCGCGCGTTCGGCCAGTTCGACAAAAAAAGCCGCGTGCCGCCGCCGCAGCGTTTCCGCCTCATTACCTGCCCGGATACATTCCCAGGCATATTCATGAAGCGTTTCCAGCATCATAAAACGCGGTTCGCCGCCCGGCGACTCGACCTGCCGCACCAGATTCTTGTTGACCAGCGACTCCAGTCCATCAAAGACATCCAGCGGCAGACCGTCGCCACAAACCGCCGCTATCGCTTCCAGCGAACACCCGCCCTGAAACACCGCCAGGCACACAAACAGTTGTTTCTCGCCCGCATCCAGCAGGTTATAGCTCCACTCAATCGTACTGCGCAGCGTTTGCTGGCGGGCGGGCAAATCCTGCGCGCCGCCGGTGAGGGTATTCAGCCGGCTGCTCAACCGCGTCAGCAGCAGGCGAGGGGTTAAAAATTTGATACGGGCCGCTGCCAGTTCAATCGCCAACGGCAGCCCATCCAGCCGGACGCAGATCTGCGCGATATCCAGCGCATTGTCGGCGGTCAGTTCAAAATCCGCCCGCACCGCCCGCGCCTGCTGCATGAACAGAGCGGTCGACTCGCACGCCGCCAACCGGTGCAAATCCATCATCTCCGGGTCGGGCAGTTCGAGCGGGGGCACGATGTATTCGTGTTCGCCGTACAGGTGCAGCGGTTCGCGGCTGGTGACCAGCACCTTTAAATCGGGCGCGGCGGCCAGCAGTTCGGACACCAGCGGCGCGCCCGGCAGCAGATGCTCGAAATTATCCAGCACCAGCAGCAGTTTCCGGTGGCGCAGGCGGTGTTTCAGGCTTTCCAGCAGCGGCTGGCTGACGGACTGCGCGACATCCAGCACGGTGGCGATGGCGTTTGGCACCAGGGTGGGCGCGAACAACGGCGCCAGATCAACAAAATACACCCCGCCGGTGAAGTCCTTCTGCACGTCCGATGCCACCCGCAGCGCCAGACGGGTTTTGCCCGTCCCCCCGGTTCCGGTGAGTGTCAGCAGTCGCACGCTGTCCAGCAACTGTTTGATATCAGCAAGCTCCTGCGCACGCCCGATAAAGGGGGTGGTGGGCGCGGGGAGATTGTGGCGGGAGACAGGCGGCAGCGGCAAATCATCATGCCGGCTTAGATGCAGGTTTCGGGCGCTGGCGATGGCCTGCGTCCGGCTGCTGACTCCCAGCTTGCTGTAAATCTGACGGTTGTACCATTTGACGGTGTGCAGGCTCAAAAACAGTTCGTCAGCGATCTGCTGATCTGACAGGCCGCTGGACATACGTTCCAGAATCGTCTGTTCGCGTTCGGTCAGTTGGTCGAGCATCGGATCGTCCACAGGTGAATTCCTCACGCTAACCGAAAGTTATGACTGCCTAGTATTTCAACCAGATGAGCATGATGGGTGCTGTAGGGGAGCGCCTGGGTGCGCTCGCCGGCGGGCGGCCCCTACTTATCTTACTTTATTTATTCCAGCATTTCCATTCCTCATGCCATTCTTTGGAGTGGCGACGGCCAGCCCATTTTTGTCTACCCTGAGCTAACAACCAACGGATAGATCACGGCAGTGGTCAACCGCCTGTCCACCGATAACACGACAGGACAGCATCAGGCGAATGGTTAAGGATCAATGGCTAACGACAGCATGAACAAGATATACGTCAAACTGCACCAGGAAGAGATGCTGCGCGGCGCGCAGCAGCGGCGGTTGATCGCCCAGGCGCGGGCAGCACAGAGGCACGCTGTACCGTTTTACACACGCCTCGCCCGCCGGCTTTGGCGATGGTTGGAGCGTGTCTGGTCATCCGGCGGCGCTGAGCAGGCGGAACTGAACCGTTCCCAACGAGGAAAGCCTCTCACTCAGGCCATTACGCCTGTCCCCGTTTTACCGGGACAGGCTGGCAAAGCATCGTTCAGTGATGAACGTAAACCACATGGAAAAGGAGCAGGGCAATGACACTTCAGAAGGGTTTCAAACAACTGGTCGCGGAGGCCAATGCGGCGGTGGATACGGTTCCCGCTGCCGAAGCCATACAGACGTGGGTCAACCGTGCGGATGTGATCTTCGTTGACATCCGCGACCTGCCGGAACTGGAGCGCGATGGCAAGATTCCCGGCGCGATTCATGCTTCGCGCGGGATGCTGGAATTTCACGTTGACCCGGAAAGCCCCTATCATAAAGAGGTCTTTATGTCGGGTAAGCCGATCCTGCTCTACTGCGCCAGCGGTGGGCGGTCGGCGCTGGCGGTACAGCGGCTGCAGGAGATGGGTCTCAGCGGGGTGGCTCACATCGGCGGCGGCATCAAAGCCTGGAAAGAAGCCAACGGGCCGGTTGAGCGGCTGTCAGCCGAGGTGCTGAAGGTGAAATAGCCTCTTAGCTCGACTTTGCACAAAGATAGCTGAAGAAAGAAAGGCAGGATAAGCTGAACGAATCCTCTGGCGAAGGTTTCGAGCCATGCTTAACCTGCCCCCGACGATCATCAGCCTGATGAAGCCATTTGCGCCATGTTTTCGACGTGGCAGAAGGCGCAAGTGCTGCTGGTGGGAGCAAGCTTGACACCGGGGAAGCGGGTGGTGACGGAGAGGCTGCGGGTGATGGCTTGCGTAAAAACCGACAAGTTGCCCAATATCATCAGGGGCTGAACCGGGCGCTGTGCTCGCCGCTGGCCTTGACGCAGGTGCTGCTGAGGTTGCCGGGAACGACTTTTGTGCCTGCCGAGCAAGCGTTGGTGTTTGGG
>JARKOK010000152.1 GCA_029975765.1 Aggregatilineales bacterium | reverse complement strand
CTTCAAACCGCCTATCATCGGCGGCGGTAATCGCTGCTGTAACCAAGGATGGAACGTTATGCCCACCTCTTCCCCCGATACGATTCGCGTGGTGGTCGCCATGAACTTCTCCGACGAGATTATGGCGCAGCTTCGCGCGGTATCCCCCCGTTATCATATCGAACGACACTTCCCGAACGTCCCGGACGCGGCTGTTGCCGAGGCCGAAGTGCTGTATACGCTGGGTTATTTCCCTGATCCGGCGCGCGCGCCCCGGCTGCGGTGGATTCAGACCCATTCGGCAGGAATTGATCACGCCGCCCACGAACCCATCATGCAGGCCGAAGACGTGGAGATCACGACTTCCAGCGGCATTCACGCCACCACCATCGCTGAGTACTGCCTGATGATGATGCTGGCCTTTGCCTATAGACTGCCCGCCATGCTGAGGCTGCAAACCAAAGCTGAATGGCCCGACAAGCAGCATAAGACCTTTACCTCCCGCGAACTGCGCGGGCTGACGGTGGGCATTGTCGGCTACGGCAGCATCGGGCGCGAGCTGGCGCGGCTGGCCGACAGCCTGGGCATGACGGTGCTGGCGGCCAAACGCGATCTGAAACACCCGGAACTGGCTGAAGACAAGTACCAGGAAGCCGGGATTGGCGACCCGACGGGTGAAATCCCGGCGCGGCTGTATCCGCCGGAGGCGCTGGCTTCGATGGCGGCGGAGTGTGACTTCCTGGTGCTGATTACGCCGCTCACCGGCAGCACCCGCCACCTCGTCGGTGAGGAGGTGCTGAACGCCATGAAGAAATCGGCGGTGCTGCTGAACGTCGCGCGCGGCAGCATCGTGGACGAAAAGGCGCTGATCTCCGCGCTGGCGGCGGGCAAAATTGCGGGCGCGGCGCTGGATGTATTCGAGGAAGAACCGCTGCCGCCGACCAGTCCGCTGTGGCAGATGGACAATGTGATTATCAGCCCGCACGTAGCCGGCAACAGCAGCCGCTACCACGAAAAAGCGGCGGCGCTGTTCGCCGAGAACCTTCAGCGGTACGTCGAAAAACGCCCCCTGCTCAATCGCCTGGAACGGAAGCGGGGGTATTAGGCGGTCAGGTATATAAGAAGCGGTCGGTAAATAGACCGCTTCTTAAATCAAATTTGAAACATTGATGATTCAGAAGACCCAAAACACAACCGACTCCGTAATGGGACATGGTGCAAGCAGACCATAAACTTGTGGAGAGTAAGTTTCCACGGCGTTTACCCACCAGGTCGTTTTCGGCTGTACGTCTAGGCATTTCCTGGGCACATTCTCGGTGAAGACAATAACGGCATCTCCTGACTTTTGCTTCTAAACAGCCGTTATTGATGTGGCCTGAATCCTGCTGCCGACGCACAATGTTTTAGAGTACAAAGCCGTATGCCATTATAAAAATGACAATGCACTGTTTATGAGCCAGCGCCTTGAAGTTTAGGCACTTCCCATTGCTTCGATGGCTCGTTCCACCGCGCTGGGCAAGCGCGTTTCGAAGTCCAGGATACCGATCCACTCTGGCCTGATGGCGATGCGTACCATTGTATTAATAAGCTGGGATACCTGCTTCAGCCACGCCTCGCCCCCTTCCTGTCCCATGTAGCGAATACAGTAGGCAGTATATTCGGGGATAATGCCCTCATGGGTGGTCATCGTCGCCGTACCTCGTATCATCAGGACATGATACGGCATCTGGTTGCTATCAATGGTGAGAGCTACCTTTGGATTGGCTTCCAACACTTTTAGCTTCGGGGCATCGGGGGGACTGCCGATCACGATGTCTTTGCCGTCCCAGTGAAAGCCAATGGGCACGACCCGGGGTGTTCCATCAGTCCAGACATAAGCGAGGCGCATCGGAAAGGGTGCCTGGAGGAGTTCCTGTGCAACAGGATCATTCAGAAGTTCCAGCCCTCCCTGCTTGGTTGTCATAACCGTCCTCCTTAGCTTGGTTATCGGGTTTGCGAAAATTGAACTGAACGACGTGTCTGTAAAACCTCCTGCTCGCACCATTACCTATAATTTTGCATCTGATATTAAATAAAGGCAAGCTTGTGAAATTTACGTCTAAATGTTCGGAAGTTGTTCCGGGTCTGACGAGCCGATCTTTCTATGGCAGTCTTAGAACATTTTCCCCTGCCGCAGCGTATTTATGGGTGGAACTCACTGACCACTTTTTCTAGAAAGGATACCGCGTGAAAAAGTATCGTTTTGACCAGTTCGCCGCCACGCGCCTGTATTACCCGGTCGTGGCCTATTCGCCCGATGGCAACCACATCGCCCATATCAACAACACCACCGGCCAGTTTAACCTGTGGACGGTGCCCAGCGGCGGCGGCTACCCCCGGCAGCTCACCGCCTATACCGATAACACGGTGCGGAACTTCGCGTGGTCGCCCGACGGCCAATCGCTGCTGCTCCAGGCGGATCAGAACGGCGACGAGCAGCACCAGCTTTTCCGCGTGGGCGCGGCGGGCGGTTGGCCGGAAGCGATCACCGATAAGCTGGACTCGCAGCACAACCTGGGCGACTGGTCGCCCGATGGCAGCCTGTTCGCTTACTGTGCCAACGATCAGAATCCCGCCAACATGGACCTGATTCTGTATGGTATGGCGACCGGCGCAACCCGCCGCCCGCTGCCCCCCGGCAAGCTGTACGAGCCGGCCTTCTGGTCACGCGATGGGCGTTACCTGACGGTGATCGAGATCAACAGCAACACCGATCAGAACATCCTGCTGCTGGATGTGCAGACCGGCGAACACCATAACACCACGCCGCACGAAGGCGAAGTTATCTTCTTCCCCGGCCCCTGGGCGCCCGATGGCAGCGGCTTTTATCTGGTGACGAACACCGGGCGCGAATTCACGGGTATCGCCTTTTACCGGCTGGCCGATCAGCAGTGGGATTGGGTGGAAACGCCCGACCACGACATGGAGCAGTTAGATATCTCGCGCGATGGCCGCGTGATGGCCTGGGCGATCAATGCCGGCGGCGTATCGAAACTCTACGGGCGGAATTTGCAGACCGGCGAAAACCTGACGCTGCCGGAACTGCCGCTCGGCGTGATCGGGGGTATGAAGCTCAACCCCGACGGCAGCAAACTGGCGCTGGTCTTCGGGCGGCCAACGGCGGCGGGCTGCCTGTACGAACTCGACCTGCGCACCGGCGATCTGCTGCTGCTCGGCCAGAGTATGCTGGGCGGCGTAGACCCGGCGGATATGATCGAACCGGAGCTGGTCGAATACCCCACGTTCGATGGCCGCCAGATTCCGGCATGGCTGTACCGCCCGCGCGGCGACGGCTCGTTCCCGGTGGTGCTGTCAATTCACGGCGGGCCGGAATCGCAGGAGCGCCCGACCTACGCTTACAACGGCCTCTACCAATATTTGCTGAATCGCGGCTTTGGCATCCTGGCGCCGAATATTCGCGGCTCGACCGGCTATGGCATCACGTACCAGAAGCTGATTCACCGGGACTGGGGCGGCGCGGAACTGAAAGACATTGAAGGCGCGGCCCACTATCTGCAAGGGTTGGACTGGGTAGATAAGAACCGTATTGCCGTGTTTGGCGGCAGTTTCGGCGGCTTCGCCACGTTAAGCGCCGTCACCCGCCTGCCGGATTACTGGGCGCTGGGCGTGGACATCGTGGGGCCGTCCAATCTGCTGACGTTCGTTAATTCCGTACCGCCGTTCTGGAAACGCTTCATGCAGCAGTGGGTGGGTGACGCCGAGGCCGACCGTGATCTGCTCATCGAACGCTCCCCGATTACCTATGTGGACAACGAGCGCGTGACGCAGCAGGTGATCCAGGGCGCGACAGACCCACGTGTGGTGCAGGCCGAAAGCGACCAGATGGTGGAACGTATCCGCCGGAACGGTGGTGATGTGCGTTATTATGTGGACGAAGAAGAAGGGCACGGCACGACACGGCGTGAGAATTCCATCAAATGGTTCCGCATGGTGAGCGAGTATCTGGAAGAATACCTGCTCGATGAGCCATCACCAGCATGAAACTTCTAACACACCGCTGCGTATAGTATAGTGTAGACGGTTCGTTGAGTTGAGGAGTTTCAACCATGTCTGACAACGAAATGCCCAATGCCGATGTGAATCCGGAAATTGTGGATGCAGCGGAAGCTGAAAAATCGCCGCTGGAAGCCTTTGTTTATCACCAGCGCCGCGCGCTGGAAGAAGCCGGCAAGGCGCTGGACGCGCTGCTGCCGGAACGCTTCAAGGAACATGGCAGCGTCGCCAGCAAGGAGTTCATCAAGGGCTTCCAGGTGCTGGTAGATGCGGCCATCACCGAGATCGAGCGGGCGACCAGCACCGCTAAGACCGACAGCGAAGCCGATGTGGAAGCCGCTGAAGAACGCCTGTCCACCACCGGCAAGACCAAAGTCAAGGTGCAGGTGGAGTAGTAGGGACGGCCTGATGTGGCCGCCCGATGGGGAGCGCCTGTGTGCGCTCCCCTACAGCCCCCGTCATTCTCATCTGGTTGATGTAGCAGACACCTTTACCACACCGACTTCTAACCTTTCACCAACCCCCGCGTAGGGCGAACGTCCTTCGGGAATCAGCCAAAAGTTGGACAACTTTACTGCAACCCGGACGTATAATTTGTTATGCAATCTGAAAGATAATGTCCCGAAAGGGGGAACCTATGCGGCGCTTCGCGCAAGTCTCACTCATCGTTCTGGTCATCATTCTGGCGCTGGTCAGCGCCCTGCCCGCCCTGGCGGATAACACGGCGCAGTATACCAACTGCGCGCAGCCGGCGCGGCTCATGGTGGGCGCGACCGGGCGCGTCACCCTGTATCCTAATCTGCCGAACTCGCTGCGGAATGCGCCGGGCTACGGCGCGCGCGTGGGCACCGTTCCGGCAGGCGGTGTGTTTACCGTCATCGGTGGGCCGCAGTGTATTTCCGGTCTGTACTGGTGGCAGGTGAACTACAACGGCCTGATTGGCTGGACGGCGGAAGGCGACGGTTATGCCACCTACTGGCTGGAGCCATACACCTGGACACCCTCGCCCACCTGCCTGCTGCCCAATCGGCTGACGAAAGGCGGCTTTGGCCGCGTGACACCCGGCCTGCCGAACGTGGTTCGCAGCGGCCCCGGCAC
>JARKOK010000151.1 GCA_029975765.1 Aggregatilineales bacterium | reverse complement strand
GGTTGAGGGATGAAACTTGGGATCATCGCGGACATTCATGGGGACTATGCCGCGTTGACAACCGCTTTGGAACGTCTGGACAATGTCCATAAGGTTGATCAAGTTCTCTGTGCCGGGGATTTGATTGGGCGCGGGCCGGAACAGGATCGGGTGGTAAGCCTGATACGGCAAAGGGGCATCCCGACCGTCAAGGGTAACCATGATGAATGGAACTATGGCCTGTCGCCGGAAAACGCCGATTTTCTGGAAGACCTGCCGATCAACTGGCAGGGGCAGATGGTGGGCTGCAATGTGTTTATGTGTCACGGGAAACCCGGCAACAACATCTGGGGACTGTACCGCGATCACGTTTCCAATACGCTGCTGAACATGATGCTCGGTTCGCTGGAGGCGGATGTGCTGATCGTCGGCCACACCCATGTGCCGATGTACATTCGGGTGGCGAACGGCTGCGTGATTAATCCGGGGTCGCTGTATACGTTTAACAGTATGCGGATCACGTCGCATACCTACGGCGTCCTGCACCTGCCGGACATGACCTTTGATCTGTATGATCTGACGGTGGATCCGATTAAACCTCTGGAAGTGACATGAGCCAGCCGCCCAATGTACCCGCCGAACATTATACGCGGGAATATTTTGAGAAGTGGAACTATGCTGACCGGGGGCTGGGCAAGTTCAGCATGTACTGGTTTGCCCGGCGTTATTACGCGGCGCTGGTGCGGCGTTACGCGCCGGGGCGGGGCGGTCGGCTGCTCGAAATGGGCTGTGGTCTGGGGCATCTGCTCGGTCTGCTTCAGGACGATTTTCAATGCGTCGGCATTGATCTGATTGATTACAGCATCGAGCAGACCCGGCGCAACGCGCCGAAAGCCACCGCTTACCAGATGAGTGCCGATGACCTGAGCGCCTTCGAGAACGAGTCGTTCAGCGTCGTGGTGGCGCTGCATCTGGTCGAGCATTTGCCTGACCCGGCCAAAACCATCCGCGAGGTGAGCCGTATCTTGCAGCCCGGTGGGTTGTGGCTGTTTGCCACGCCTCACCCGGATTATGCGCTGCGCCGCTTCAAAGACCGCGACCGCGACGCCATTGGCAAGGACAAAACGCACATCAACGTCCACCCACCGCCGCAGTGGCGCGCGTGGTGCGAAGCCGCCGGCCTCACCATGCACCGGCACTTTGGCGACGGCCTGTGGGATGTGCCGTACCTGCCGCTGCTGCCCAAAACGATTCAGTTCGGGATGTTTGGCCTGCCCGCGCTGGCGCAGGTGATCACCCGCACGACGTTCACGCCGCTGGCACTGGGCGTAAACCAGATCGGCATCGCGCGGAAGCGGTAGTTACCCCCTCTGTATATTTTTCGCCTATAATTTAACGTGAGTTAGGGATAAGAAATTGTAGTCTTTTGCCCTCATCCCCTGTCCCCTTCTCCCTCAGGGAGAAGGGGAGGAAGACGGCTCACGAGAGATCTTGAAGTCCCTCTCCATGAGGGAGAGGGATTTAGGGTGAGGGCTAAAAGCTTTATCCATAACTGAGGTTAATTTACGCGGAGTGTAATTGTGGCTTGCCGCCAAAGGGGGGTGGTATGTCCGCGCGTCAGATGCCCCGCGATCTGCTGCTGCTCACGTTCACGATGATTATCGCCAATACCGCCGGCTTTATGTACACGCCGCTGCTGCCGCTGTATCTGGCGTCGTTGGGCGCGAGTGTGGAACAGGTTGGCCTGTTTTTCACCCTTCAGGTGATCCTCTCGATCTGCTTTCGCATCCTCGGCGGCTGGATTTCCGATCACATTGGCCGCCTGCCGACAATTGCGCTGGGTGGAATATTTGGCATGGTGGCGATGGTCGGTTTCACGCTGGCCCCCACCTGGGGCTGGGCGGTACTCGGCGCGCTGTTTAACGAGATCGGCGGCTCGCTGGTCGGGCCGAGCTTTCAGGCGTATACCGCCGAAAAAGCGCCGGCAGGCAGTACCAGCAGCACGTTTGGCTGGGTGAACGCGCTGTTTTTCATCTGCGTGGTCATCGGCCCGCTGCTGGGCGGCTTTCTGGTCGAAAACTACGGTTATCGTGTGATGCTGTGGGTGGCGACCGGCATTTATGCGGTGGCGATGATTATCCGAGTCTGGATGGCGCGCGGCGCGCCGCTGTCAGTTATGGGGCTGCATCCGGCGGCGCTGGTGAAGGATGTGCGCGGCCTGCTGGCGCTGCTGCTGTCCGGCGGTCTGCTAATGTGGCTGTTTATTACCGACGGGCTGGCCGACGCCGGAATGCAGCTTGCTGTTCCCTTCCTGCCCAAATTTGTGACCGAAGTGGGCGGCGTCAGCGAGTTCGCCTATACCGGCCTGTACGCCTGGACGGCACTGATAAGCGCGCTGGCGATGTGGCCGTGTGGCCGCCTGGCTGATCGTTACGGCGAGCGGCGCAGCATCGCCTTTGGCGCGCTGCTGTTTGGTATCATCTGGTGGGGGACGATCTTCAGACCCACACCGCCAATATTTGTGGTGGTATTTACGCTGGCGGGCGTGGCGCAGGGTTTTATCATGCCGGCGTTTTCGTCGCTGGTCAGTAAAGCCGTCCCGCGCGAATCCCTGGGCATGACCTGGGGCATCTATATGACGGCGCTCGGTGTGCTGGCGATCCCCGCGCCGTATATCGGCGGCCTGCTGTATGACCATATCGCCCCGGCGGCGACGTTCTTTGTGGCTGGAGTTTGTATGATTGTCGCTGCGCCGCTGGCGCTGAGCCGGCTGCGGCTGCCCGTACCGGCGGAAGCGGCTGAACCCGTGCTGCGGCAGGTCGAGGGTTAACCCGCGCCGACGACTGCCCGCCATAACAGAAACGCGCCCATGCCGACGATGATCGTCAGCAGCAGATTTTTGGTGCGCCAGGCGACCAGCGCGGCAATGATACCGCCAACGAGATAAGTGTTCTCCGGGCGAAGGTCTATATCGCCGTCGGGCATCAGAATCGCGGGCACGATAATCGCCGTCAGTACGGCCAGCGGCACGTAGCGCAGCGCCCGCAAAGCCGTATCTGGCAGTTGCAGCCGCCCGATGATCGCCAGCATGGGGTAACGCACGCCGAATGTCACCAGTGCCATGCCCAGAATCAGCAGCAGTTCACTCATAGCGGTTAACCTTTGACTTCCGGCGGCTGATAGTCGGCTGCCAGGGGAGTCCCCGGATCGCTGATGCGGGCAGTCTGGCGGTTCATGAGGGCTTCACCGGCCAGTCCCGCTGCGATACCTGCCGCTGCCGCGACCATCAGCCCCAGCTTGTTGGGCATATCGTTGGTCAGTACGGCTGCCACGCCGGCCACGACAACACTCGCCAGCATCGGGCGCGTGGCAATCAACGGCACGACGATGCCGATAAAAGTGACCACCATCGCAAAGTCCAGCCCCAGGTCGGCCAGCCCTTTAAACTGCTGCCCGGTTACCACGCCGATGATCGTCCAGAACTGCCAGTTGGTGTACATGAACACCGATGATCCCAGGTGATACCAGTGTTTGTGGGGTGATTGATCTGCCTGCTGGTAGCGCCGCACCACAACGGCGTAGGTTTCGTCGGTCAGCCAGAAACCCAGCGGCAGCAGCCAGCGGTGCGACAGGCGTTTGACGTGCGGCGCGAGCGACGCGCCATACAGCGCGTGCCGCAGATTAACGACGAAGGTCGTCAGTACGATCACGCCCACGCCCACGCCCTGCGCGAACAGCCCCGCGCCAATGAACTGTGACGATCCGGCGAAGACGATCAGCGACATGCCGATGGCGGCGGCTGGCGACAGCCCGCCGGTGACAGCTACCGCGCCAAAGATAGTCCCAAATGGGGCTGCCCCCAGCGCCAGCGGAAACGTATCCTTGACCCCGTTCCAGAATTCACCCCGGCGGGTGTGCCTTGTCTCCATGCTCACGTCCCCGTACACCCGAAGGGGCACAACCGATTGTGCCCCTGCATCGTCTTTCCGTGACAGACTCTTATCTTAGGAAAAATCGGTTGGTCTGTAGATTACCGCAGCGAACCAATCAGAACCGCCGTGCTGCCCAGTCCCGCACGATCTGTTCGGTTGGCATAAAAGCAAGCCGAGGGATCGCGTCCCGCCCGAACCAGCCGACCGCTTCCGCATCGTCGGCGGCGGATGGCGTGCCGCTGATAACACTGGCGGCGTAGGCGATCACGATGTCGGCGATACCGCCGTCGTCCGGGGTGTGGAAAACATTCAGCAGGCCATCTATCTGTATATCGAGCGAGGTTTCTTCCCATGCCTCGCGGCAGGCGGCGGCCTGCGGGTCTTCGCCCGCGTCCACGAAGCCGCCGGGCAGCGTCCAGAAACCCTGTTTGGGGTCGTGGGCGCGCTGCACCAGCAGGATATGCTCATCGTGGATGATCAGCACCACGACCGCCACTTTAGGGTCAAAGTACACGGTATGATCGCAGTTCGGGCATACCGGGCGCAGCGCGCCGGTACGCTGGCGCTGTTCCAGCCGCGTCCCACACTGCGGGCAGAAATGGGCGGTGCGTTTGTGGCTCATCGGCTGCGCCGCCGTGCCAGAGTGGTGACCAGCGCCAGCGCCAGGAGCGCCGCTCCCGCGACTAACAGAAGGCTGCCCAGCGCGTTCGCCGGCGCTGTCGTTAGCGCCGGGATGGGCGTTGGAGTCAGCGTCGGGGATGGGGTGGTCGTTGGCGCAGCGGTTGGTGTACTGGTCGGGGTGGTGGTCGCCGTTGGTTCGAGCGCCGCCGGCGCGGCAAACAGCTCCGCGCCTCGCTCGGCTGGCGCGGTCTGATCGGCAGCCGAGCCAAAGAAGAAGTCTTCTACGGTGCCGGTCGGTACCATGACACTTTCCATCATTACGGACGGCGGTGATCCCTGCGGCGCGGGCAGAGCGCCGGGCGGCAGCATGGCATCGGGCGCGATGTCGCGCTGCGCGGCGTTGGTTTCTTCCTGCGCGTCGTTCATAGCGAGCCGTTCGGTTTCCTCGGTTGGGGAGGCTTTGGCCGCCGCGCCCGCCGCTGATGACACGTCAGCCAGCGTACCATCCAGCAGCGCCGGCGTGGCCGTCATCTGCATGGTAAGCTGGGCGGCAACCTGCGGGGCTGCCACCGGTACTGCTTTGGGTGCAGAGGCTGAAAACAGCGTGATTAATCCCAGCGCGACCAGCAGCGTGGCGGCGGCGGCACTGAGGGCGCTAAAGGTTGAGGTGGCCGGAAAAATCCACCAGCGTGCCGGGCGGAACAAACGCGCGTCCAGGGAATAATCGCGCGGCGCGGTGATTGGCGGCAGGGCGCGGATGAGTTCCACCGTAGCCCGCAGCGCCTCAACCTCTTCGCGGAGGTCGGGTTCGGCCTGCAGGCGCGCGTCCAGCGCCGACCGTTCGGCTTCGGTGAGGTTGCCGTCCAGATAAGCGGACAGCAGGTTGTAGTCTTGATCGGTTAAACGCGCCATGATGGTTTGAGTGTTACGTTAATCCTGCCTGGTATTAAGACGATAAACCGCCGGTAAAAGTTCCTGAACAGCCTGCAAACACAACCGCACACTGGCGCGCGCCCGGCTGAGGCGCGATTTCACCGTGCCCAGATTGGCACCCGCGCTGTCGGCGATTTCCTGGTAGCTCAGCCCTTCCACATCGCTTAAGATCAGCACCAGTCGTTGATCGGGCTGTAGCGCCTGAATACACTGCTCAATGGCGCGGTGAAGTTCAGCCTGCTGCGCGACCTGTTCCGGGGTGGGTGATGAGGCGGATAGTGCCGGGCCGTCGTCGCTGTCCGCGCCGGGTAGTTCCTCGAAAGACGAAGCCGGTCGGCGCTTGCGACGGCGCAGTTCATCGTAACAGGCGTTGGTGGCGATGCGAAACAGCCACGCGCGGAAACTGCCGCCCCGGAAGCCGCTCAGACTCCGGTACGCCGTGATGAATGTTTCCTGTGCCGCGTCGTCGGCGCTGGCGCGGTCGGCCAGGATGCGGTAGGCCAGCGCGTACACGCCGTCCTGATAATGCCGCACCAGCAAATTAAAGGCTTCGACCTGTCCGCGCCGCGCCGCCTGGATCAGCGTCAGTTCGTTGTCAAGAGGGCTTACCATTGACAATCCTGCCCGGAAAACCTATCATAAAATATGCCGCCGGAGTGGTGTAATGGCAGCCACAGATCACTCAAAATGATCCGCCTTTGCGGGCGTGTGGGTTCGACTCCCACCTCCGGCACACGGAAGTCAGGTTGATACCTGACTTTTTTTGTTTGTCCATGCCGGACGGCAGTGTATCCCGTCCAACCGGGAAAATCAACGGTCACGGCGTGTCTTGGGCAGCAGGCGGCTATCGGCTATAATTCCGGGTGTGCCGAATATGTCGAGCAGGTATCCCATTCATGGTTACACCATCCAGCAGCCTTTCCACCCGCTTTCTGGTTGGCGCGTCCCGGCTGACCGCCCGGATGGCCCCGGTCGCTGCACGTATTTTCCCTGAGCGTATGGAGTTTGATGAAAATCGTTCGCTGTGGGCCAGCCAGACGCCGGATTACCACCCCGGCCCGCCCCTGCGTGACAGCATCACCGCTGACCTGGCGATCATTGGCGGTGGATTTACCGGTGTGTCAACGGCCTATCATTTCAGCCGCCGCTATCCGAACAAGCGCGTGGTGCTGCTGGAAGCCCGGACGCTGGCGAATGGCGCCAGCGGGCGGAACGGCGGCCTGATGCTCAACTGGCTGTCCAGCATGGCCGGCTGCGACCCGGAGATGACCCGCCGCATTTACCGGATGACCAGCGCCGGGATTCGTATGATTCTGGAAATCATCCAGCGCCACCAGCTAACGGTCAGCCACCGCTGTGATGGTACGCTGACGGTCTACACGGACAGCCAGCGCGCCGAGGCCGCGCACGCGGAAGCGGAACTGCACCAGCAGTTAGGGATTCCGTCGCAGTTTCTGGATGCGGAGGCTCTGAAAGCGCGCCTCTGGCTGCGCGGGGTGTATGGCGGCATCTTTGACCCCGATACCGGCCAAATCAACGGCGCGCAGTTAGTGCGCGCGCTGCGCCCGGTGCTGCTTGAGCAGGGGGTTGAAATCTATGAGCAGACCCCGGTAATCAAAATTCGAGAAGGCGCGGAGATCATCCTCTCGACACCGGCGGCGGAAGTGCGGGCCAGAGCGATCGTGCTGGCGACCAACGGCTATACCGGCCAACTGGGGTATTTTCAGGATGCGCTTTTTCCGCTGCACTCCCACGTTCTGGCGACCGCGCCGCTGACGCCGGAACAGCAGGCACAGTTGGGCTGGCGGCAGTATGCGGGTTTTGGTGACGATCTGGATCGCATCGCGTACTCCAGCTTAACGCCGGAGGGGCATCTGGTCTTTGGCGGCGGCAGCAACCAGTCCTACGATTACCGGTTTGGCAATCGCACGGTTCATCCGGGAATGCGGGACACCGCTTCGCCGGCTTTTCGGAAAATGCGACAAACGCTGCGCGGCTACCTGCCGGAGAGTGACAGCCTGACCGTGCCGTATCGCTGGACGGGCACGCTTGCTATTACCCTGAATCGGAACGCATTGATGGGCGTGCGCGGCGACCACCGGAACATCTTCTATGCCATCGGCTACTGTGGTCATGGTGTCACGCTGGCAAATATCGCCGGGCAAATTCTGACGGACTGTTATTCCGGTGACGATGAAAACTGGCGCGGCCTGCCGTTTTATCAGACACACTACCTGCCAATTCCGCCTGAGCCATTTCGCTGGTTGGGCTATCAGATGTATACCCGCCTGACCGGACGTTCACCACGAGTGTAAGCGAGGCGACATGAAAACCAATATTTACACCATCTGGGTAAAAACGGGTGAGGTCGCCCTGGGCGGCACCGACTCGAATGTGTTCATTCAGTTGTTTGGTACGGATGGTCGAACTGAAGTCCTGCATCTGCCCGCGCCCGATATTTTTGCTTTCGAGGCCGGCAGTGTGGACAAGTTTGTGCTGGAAGTGCCTGACCTGGGCAATCTGACGCGCTGCTGTGTCGGGCACGATGCAACGGCGGACTCTGGTTGGTATATCGAAACGGTGCGCGTGCAGGATGACGATACTAACCGGGAATGGCTGTTTACCTTTAATCAGTGGTTAGGTCGGGACGAAGCGGGGCGGCTGTCAGCGTGCGTCGAGTGCTGATTCTGGTGGTGCTGCTGCTGTGCGGCTGTAATCTGCGGCAGGGGGCTTTAACGCCGATCCCGACGCCGGATGTGCCGCATATTGAATTTCGCTACCCGCTGAATAACAGCAGCGTGATTGAAGGCAGCGAACTGACGCTGGAACTGCTGGCAACCGACGCTGGAGCAGGGGTGGCGCGGGTGGAACTGCTGGTGGATGATCTGCCACATCAGGAAGGCAAACCACAGGTGAGTCCGGCGGTGGCTACCTTCACCGTAACGATGAACTGGCTGGCGCAGGGTGTGGGACAGCATTCGTTTACGGCGCTGGCGTACCGGCAGGATGGTGCTGCCAGCCCGCCCGCGATGATTATTGTCGAGGTGCTGCCCGCGCCCGTGACAGGGGATTAGACAACCGCATGGCACGCTGGTTGTGGATCGGCTGGGCGCTGCTGCTGGCGGCCTGCACGCCAACGGATGCCGTTCCGACGGCGCAGGAGTCTGCCTGGGGTGATGTCGTGGTGCTGGCAGAAGCGGAACAGGCCAGCGCGCCGGCACTGTGGGTCTCACCGGAACGGGTGACCGCCGCCTGGATTGGCGCGGACGCGGACGGTGTATACCAGGCGGCCCGGTCGCTGACCCGTGCCGGGCTGTCTCCCGCAGCGCGTTTCCCGCTGGTACGGGTTCATCCTCACGCGCAGCAGCTTTTTCCGGCAGGCGGTGGAAATCTGCATCTTTTGTGGCTGGATGCCGACACCAACAGCGAAACCCGCTTATTTTCGGCGCTGATTTCTCCGCAGCTTGAACTGCTGCGCGGGCCGACGCCGGTTTCTGACCGGTGGACGCTGCATTACACCGCGTTTGTCAATGGGGACGGTTCGCTGTGGGTGGTGTTCAGCGGCGGCCTGGCGGCTGAACCGGCGCTTTTTGCGCGGTATGTGGACGCTGATGGGCGTGTTCGTCAGGATATGAACCGGCTGGCAGCGGACGCCGAATGGCCGTCGCTGGCGCAGGCGGCGGACAGGACGGCATGGCTGTTCTGGCGGCAGCCGTCCGACGGTCAGGTATTCCGTGCCCGGTTTGCGGACGGCGAGCTTGCCACTGCTCAGCCGACGCTGACCATCTCCTTAAAGAGCGGCGACCGCCTGGACAGCCTGCGCGCGGCCCATGACCAGACTCACGCTTATCTGTTCTGGAACGTGACCCGCGCGGATGGTCAGACCGAAGCCCGTTGGGCCAGCGGCGCAGCCGATGCCGGAGTCTGGCTGCCGACGCGGTTTGGTATCCGCAGCGACACGCGGCAAACATTCATCACCGGCTTCAACACCGGCACCGCCAGCGCGGCGCAGGCGGGTGATAACTGGCTGGGGTCGGCTGTGCCGCTGGCCGCCCCGGTCGAAACGCTGCCGGTAGCCGCGCGGCTGGGGCGCGCGCTGGTGATCGTTTATCTACGCGGGGGACGAGTTGCCGGCTACCAGGAAATTTTACAGGATTCATATTTGATCGGTCTGCCGGCGCTGTATGCTGACCGCGATTTGTTCCTTTATCTGGCCTGGATACAGCCATCGGCAGCCGGCATGGCGGATTTGCGCCTCGTCACCCTAAAACCGAACTGAGCCATTTCCCGTCCTCGGATATAAAAACTGCATAAGAATATGGTAAGCAAACATTATAAAACCGCATGTCCGCGCGGTTTTTTCATTAGAATATGATACAGCGTAGAAAAAAGACCGTGAAAAAGGCTTTTTTGTCTGGAAATCTCGACAAAATGTTACGGGTAAGCGCAAGGTGACTGTAAGGGACTGCGGCATAGTATAGACAAGGTTTAGACGAGTTTACCTTTTTCACGGGTGAGTATGTCGAGTATTGCGCAGGCCAAGTTTCAGGCTGTACCGAAAGTGCAGTCGCGCATCAGCCTTGAGGCGGGATTGGTGATCCTGCTGCTTGGTCTTACCTTTGCGCTGCGCATCACCAACCTGAACTACAATACCCCCTTTGTAGACGAAGCCATTTACGCCACTGTGGGCGAAGAAATTCTGGCCGGTCAGGATTTGCAGGTTGCCAGCGCCTGGATGTTCGGTTCATACTTTTACCCGATTGCGGCTTATTACAGCAACGAGATCGCCGGGCTGGTGGGGCAGCGCGCGTTGAGCGCCGTCCTCAGTACCACAGCGGCGCTGTTCGTTTTTCTGACGGCCTGGCGTTTGTTCGATCTCAAGTCCGGTATATGGGCGCTGTTCCTGTTTGGCCTGTCCGGCAGCAGCATCAGCGTCGGTCAGTTTGGCACCTACGATGTCATGGGGCTGCCGTTTCTGGCGATCAGTCTGTACTGCCTTGTGGCTGCCGCGCTGACGGCCCACCCCAGGCGACAGACCGTCTATCTGCTGCTGGGCGGCCTGACATTCAGCCTGTCGTTTCTGGGGAAGTATATCGCGCTGCTGTATCTACCGACGCTGGTGTTGATTGGCGCAGTGCTGTTTCGTAATCAGGGCAAATCGCTGCGCCCCCTGTTTGACCGCTTTCTGGCACTGATAGCGGTCCTTATCGGCGCTTACGTGCTGTATTTTCTGTTTGATCTGGCGAATGTTCTGAAGGGCGAAAATTCCTCTCAGTTAGCCGACCGGCTGATTATCCTTCAGGTGATTGCCGAAGAGAACGGGCTGGCTTTTGTGCTGGCCGGTGTAGGTACGGTCGCCGCAGCCGCGCCCTTCCTGAGGCGCGCCGTGTCGCAGCGCGACCGGCTGCTGCTGGTGTCTGCCGCGCTGGCGCTGTTCGCGGCGACGATGGCGCTGCCGGCCTACCATGTTATGTCCTCCAACATTCGGGCGCTGGAAAAACACACCGTTTACGCGTTGATTTTTCTGTCACCGCTGGCCGGATTTGGCCTGGCGACGATCATCCGGCACGTTCAGGGGCTGAAGCGCCGCCGCGTTCAGGTCGCCGGCGCGCTGCTGACGATTGGCGCGCTGGTGTGGGTCGTAAATTATGCCCTCGACCGCAACTGGGGTTTTCAGAACAGTTGGCCGAATGTGTCCGACGCGATTCAGTATTTACGCGAGCATGGTGTTAATGAGAACAGCCTGGTGCTGGCGTCTGGTTCGGCCATTTACGAATATGCGTTTGATTTCAATATCTGGAGCAACCGGAATATCTGGTACAGCACCTGGTACATGAAATACAAAGATATCGAAGGTGTGGAGGCGATGAAACTGGCGATTGCCGACCGCGCTGTAGATTACGTGATTCTGGATGATTACTACACGCCGGAGATGAATGCTGTTCTTGAACCGCTTCTGGAGGCCGCCGGCTACCGGCTGGACTGGCAGGAGGCGCTCGAACTGGGCAGTGGCGACACGATTCGCGTTCGGATATTTATTCCACCAACGGAAGGCGTACAGCCATGATGACCTATATCCGCAAACATCCCCTACTTATAGCTGCGTTATTGGTCGGTCTGACGGTGAATATATTCCTGCTGCGTTATTTCAACACGCTGGTGTGGCCGTACCTGTGGCCGCGCCCGGCCATCTTTGTGTTGATGGCGGCCTTTGCGCTGGCGCTGTGGTTCCCCGGATTGTTCTCCGGTGCGTGGGCGCTGCGCCTCAGCGGTGTGGTGATGATCTTCGTTGGTCAAAGTTACCTGCTGCATAGTTTTGATGTACTGGTCATGCAGTTTTCGCTGATCGCGCTGCTGCATTTCCTGGGTATTCTGGGCACGTTTCTGGTAATGGTGGTCAGCTATATCAACCAGTCCATGCCCAAAGATGTCAGTGAACCGCCGCCCCTGCCAGAGGAACTGCCCTATGTGGCGGTGGTGATTCCCACCTACGGCGAGCCGGTGGATATTCTGGAAGAAACCGTCCTGTCGCTAAAGGAACTGGATTACCCCGCCGACCGGATGTACATCTTCATTTCGGATGACGGCCACCGCGAGGAAGTTGAACGAATGGCGGCGTTTCGTGGGGTGGGTTACAGCCGGGGTGCGCAAAAGGATGCCAAGGCGGGCAATCTCAATTCAGCCTTGCAGCATATTGACCGTGTGTTCCCGCAGGCGGTACTGATTCTGACACAGGATGCTGACGAGGTGATTGACCCCAGCTTCTTAAAGAAGACAGTCGGTTATTTCAGCGATCCCCAAATCGGGCTGGTACAGACGCCGAAAGACGCGATTGCGCCCAAAGGTGATCCCTTTGGGGTGCGCGACCGCATCTTTTATGATGTGATTCAGCCGGGACGTAACGGCAGTGGGGCGGCCTTCTCATGTGGCAGCGGCGTGGTGTGGCGCATCGAGGCGGTGAAGTCCATCGGCGGGTTTGCCACCTGGAATGTGGTGGAAGACCTGACCACTTCGTATTTTCTGCACAGCGCCGGCTGGAAATCAGCCTACCACAACGAAGTGCTGACGATTGGCCTCGCGCCGGACGATCTGCCCGGCCTGCTGAAACAGCGCGGCACATGGGCGGTGGATACATGGCGGCTGTTCCTGTTCAAGAGTCCGCTGCGGATGCCCGGCCTTACGCTGCGCCAGCGGTTGCAGTACACCGAACTGGGGCTGTTTTACATCACTTCGACGTTCTTCATGCCCATGCTGATGCTGATACCGCTGCTATCGCTGCTGACCGGCCAGTTCGTGCCGATTGAAGGTTCGGCGCTGTTCCCCTGGGTCGTGATCAGCGTGCTGTATTACGCCTCGCTGGCGCGGGGTTTCCACGAATTTTTCAAGCGTATGTGGCAGTACTGGGTCGGCCACGCGCCAACCTATGCCAAAGCCTTCTGGATTGCGATCCGGTCGAAGAACAAGAAGCCCAGCTATAAAGTCACACGTAAAACACGGCAGGCCGGTTTCTACGGCTATCTGATCTGGCCGCAGTATCTCTACCTGTTTGCCGGCGTGGTTGCCATCATTCACGCGCTGGTGGGGCTGCCGGAGGTGGATTTCGCGGCCCGGCTGGCGAACATCGGCATCCTGCTGTTTTTTATGTACATGGTCAGCGGCATTATCGGGGCTTCGCTGTATGGGGTTAAGGTACCGCGTCCAGTTTCCCGGCGGGTGGTGGTGCGTGCTCGCCGCCGGGTGGGCGCGGCGGTGGCCGGGATGCGCGGCGTGCGTGTAGGCGGTGAGCCGGTGCAGACTCCCAGCGGCGCGGATTAACTGTAAAACTGCTGGCGAATAGGTCACAGCTATCTGTAGGGGCGGGTTTCAAACCCGCCCCTGCTGTTTCACACCGGACGGAAGAATACCCGGTACGAACTGGTCGCCCGCTCCCCGGCTTCGGTGGTGCAGGGCGCAGCCACCAGCGGCTGCGCGGTCGGGTTGGAGCGCCCCGGCATTTCAACAATGTACGCCTTACCGGCTTCCATCTGAAAATCAGCATAGCCGGGGCCGCGTTCGGGCTTAAGACCGGTGTAAAAGGTATCATCGCCCGTGTCCCAGCGCACGCGCACCGCTTCGCCGGGCACACCCTGGCCGTTAAAGTTCTGCACGAACACCTCAATCACGCCGGAATGGTTCACATCGCAGAAGGTGTTAATGCCCGCGACCTGGTATTCACTCTGCGGCTGCGCGGTTGGTACGACCGCGCGCGGCGGCGTGGGGGAGGGACGCGCGGCGCTTTCCGGCGTCGGGGTTTTGCTGGCGGGCGGCAGTGGTGTGGGCGTGGGAACATCAATCATGACAACCGGGGTGGCTTCCTCCTGCACCGCGATCAGCGTGTCGGCACAGCCCGTCCGTCCCTGAAGCTGGTAAAATACCATCATGCTGCGAATCGCGCGCAGGCCGCTGCTGGTGCTGGCATAGCCGGTGGTTGCCAGCTGGCAGGCGACATCCGCCACTTCCTGAATCGGGTCGTTGGTCGGGCGCAGTTCGATCAGGCGCTGAATGGCGCGGCTCAGATTGCCGTCATAGGCAAAGTTCAGCGTGATAGCCGCGATATACTGGGCGCGGTCTGCCGCCTTTAACTGCCAGGGGTCGGTATCATATTCGATGCGGGTGTCTATCGTCCAGGCGTAGAACAACCCCGCGCCAACGCCGAGCGCCAGCCCGATCAGCAGTCCCACCCAGGACACATCCCGGCGCGGACGGCGGTACTTACTCCGCCGGGGCAGATCGTAATCGCTCATCCAGCCCCCGGTGCGGCAATGGTGCGGTACGGCAGCATGATCGGCGTCAGACGCCCCAGGCTTTCGGCCAGCGCGACCAGCACGCTGATGTCGTCCGCGTTCCGCGAATTGCTGATATAACGTTCGGTTACTTCCTGCACGTAGGCCGGGATGTTGGCAACCCCCAGCACGCGCAGCCGTTCGACCGCGCCGCCCAGATCACCATCCTTCAGATACCCGGCGGCAATCATCACAATATATTCATCCTGGTAGCGTTGGGCCAGACTGCTGGCCGGGCTGTTCACAAATTCGACCGGAAACTGCACCCAGCCCAGATAGAGGCCGATGACGACCCCCACGACCAGACCGATCAGCAGCGAGATTAAAAACCGCAGCATAGCGTCCTTCTGCATTGTCGAGAGTACGGCTTCTATTGTACTGTCAGGAGCTTAAAACATGCGAGTCCCTGCCGGGGCAGAGACTCGCTGTGTAAGGCAAGCGTGCGCCATCATTGAATGGGGCATGGTTAAAAGACTCCGGCAGAAGCACATCAGTTCTGACTATAGCGGTGTTCTCATCAGGCGTTCATCTGCCGTCACTGCCAGGCATTTACGTTTTTCTAGTGAGCGCGTTGGTTTAATGAGGCTAGGATGGTTGGGACAGGAGCGTAACAATGGCGCGGTTGTGGCGATTAGCATTGCTGGTAGGTGCTTCCAGCATCATGAACCGGTTGTTTCGAAACTGGCGCAAGGCGGACATTCAGGGTGAAGTCGTGCTGATTACGGGCGGGTCGCGCGGGTTGGGACTGCTGCTGGCGTGGGAATTCGCCCGCGAGGGCTGCCGCGTAGCGATTTGCGCGCGCGACGATGCCGAACTGGACAGTGCGCGGGCGGCGCTCAATATTCCCGATTTGCTGACAGTCGTTTGCGATGTGAGCAACGGACGGCAGGTGGCCGAGATGATTGACCGCGTAACACGCCACTTTGGGCAGATTGATATTCTGGTCAACAACGCGGGCATTATTCAGGTCGGGCCGCTCTGGTCACAGCGGTTGGCCGATTTTGAACAGGCGATGGACGTGATGTACTGGGGAACGGTCTACCCAACGTTGGGGGTACTGCCACCAATGCGCCAGCGCGGACATGGGCGTATCGTCAACGTGACCTCTATCGGCGGCAAACTGAGTGTGCCGCACATGCTGCCTTACAGCGCGGCCAAGTTTGCCGCGACAGGATTCTCGGAAGGGCTGCGCGCCGAAGTGATGCGCGCAGGCATTCAGGTAACGACTGTGATACCCGGACTGATGCGAACCGGCTCTCATTTGAATGCCTATTTTAAAGGCGACGAGGAAAACGAGTTTATCTGGTTTGGGCTGGCGGATACGCTGCCGGGGTTATCCATGCCGGCGGAACAGGCGGCGCGCGAAATCGTGAACGCCGTCAAACGCGGCGATGCGGAGATTATCCTCAGCCTGCCGGCAAAAATAGCCACCCGGCTGCATGGCCTGTTCCCCGGCACAGTGGCGAATCTGGCGGGTGCGGTCAACCATTATTTGCTGCCGTCAGATAGTTCTGACGCTACCCTCAAACGCGGCTTACCGATTTACGCGCGGCTGTCGCCCACGCTGCGCAAGCTGATGGGGCGCGGTGAACGTCCGGCGCAGCAGTACCAGTTCCACGCCGAAGCCCTAGAAGCGGCGCCAATCGAAGGCGCGGCACACGACGTGCAGATGGCCGGGTGGCGTGGCGAAACGGAATAATTGACGGGGCAACGGGCGAGGCAAAAAGGGCGCAGCGCGCCCTTTTTCTATACTTCTTTCCTGTTCAGTTTGCCGGGAGGCAGGCTACAATAAAAGAGGTAAGGAGATCAACCGATGCGTATTGATGTGCTGACGCTCTTCCCGGCGATGTTTGACGGGCCGATGACCGAGAGCATGTTGTGGAAAGCGCGGGATCGCGGCCTGCTTGATCTGCGCCTGCACGACATCCGGGATTTTACGACCGACAAACACCGCACCGCCGATGATATTCCTTATGGTGGCGGCGGTGGTATGATTATGAAACCGGAGCCGGTTGTCAGCGCGGTTGAAACGGCTCTCAGCGATGCGCCGCCCAACACGCCGGTCATTTTAATGACCCCTCAGGGGCGTGTCTTTTCGCACCAAATAGCGAAGGAACTGGCGGGCTGCGAGCGGTTGGTATTCGTCTGCGGGCGATATGAAGGGCTGGATGAGCGGGTGCGCCAGCTTGTTATTACGGATGAAATCAGCATTGGCGATTACGTGCTGACCGGCGGCGAACTGCCGGCGATGGTGATCATTGACGCGGTGGTGCGCCATATTCCCGGTGTGCTGGGTGCGTGCTGGGCCGCCGATGAGGACAGCCATGCCGAGGGCATTCTGGAAGGCCCGCATTATACGCGCCCGACGGTGTTTCGCGGGCTGGAAGTTCCGGCAGTTTTGCAGCAGGGCGATCATGGTAAAATCCAACGCTGGCGGCGCGAACAGGGGCTGCGCCGCACCTGGCAGAACCGCCCCGATCTGCTGCTGCGGGCGCGGCTGACCGATGAGGAAAAATATCTGCTGGCACAATTTGCTGATGACCAGGCAGCAGGGCAAACCCGCGCACTGTAATAATGCTGTGGCCGTATTGAGGCCAATGAATTAATCGGCTATACTGTTCAGGATGGGATTCGCCCCGGCGGATTCATCAACTGACACGCACCAGAGAGGGTTTGAGCGGATTATGGCTCACGAGTTGACACGCGAAGAACGCCTGGAAGAGGCTTTGAAGACTCTCCATTACGCCGTTGAAGGCATCAAAGCAACCGTGATCGTGAACATTGATGGGCTGCTGGTGGCCGCCTTCCCGCCGGGCGACGAAGAAAATCCGCACAAAAACCCTACCAGCAGCCCGCAGGTAGCGGCGATGGCGGCCACGCTCATCGGGCTGGCGGAACGCACCCTGGGGCGGCTGGCGCAGGGCGACCTGGAACGCCTGCTGATGGAAGGCGAAGAAGGCGTGATGGTGGTGTATCCGTCCGGGCGCGCTTCACTGGCGGTGCTGGTACAAAAAGACGCGCGCATGGCGCACGTCTTATTTGCAACAAAAAAAGCGGCAGCGGAAGTCGCCCAGATTCTTGGCTACTAAAGCATCACTTTCGATTGGCCTGGAAGAATAACCGCAGTACCATTTGCCCCAGACGCACTTCGTCGCCGTCCCGCAGTTGGTAGGGACGGTGGGCGTTCAGCCGGGTGCCGTTGAGGAACGTGCCGTTGCTGCTGCCCAGATCAGACACGTGTAACTGTTTGTCCTGAAAGCGAATCGCGGCATGGCTGCGGCTGACGCCCATCCGGTAGCCGGCGTAGGCGGTCAGGTCTACATCCGGCATAGCGCCGGTGTTCGGGTCACGCCGTCCCAGAATAATCTCCTGTTTCGGGTAAACCAGCATCGGCGTGCCCGCCCCTTCGATTTCAATACGCAGCACCATGTTTTCGGTGAAGGTGCCGCTTCCGGCACTTTCAATCGCTTTAGTCTGCCCCGTGTCGAGGGTGTCTGCCCCCTCCAGACTGCCCGTTTCGGCATCGCGTTTCAGGTCGCGGGTGCCCACACTGATCTGTTTGCCGGTCATCAGATTCGTGCCGCAGTTCTCACACAGCAGAATACCGGGACGATTGCGGTGACCGCAGTTCGGGCAGATTTGCCCGGCGGACGGCGCGGCGGGTTTCGCGGTGGCTAACAGGTCGTCTACCGGCGCGGTCCTGGCCGGAGAGGGCGCGGCAGGTTTAACCTCCGGCGGAGGGGGCAGCGCCGTCGTGGTTACAGAGGGCAGGTCTGGTTTTTTCGAGGTATCCGGTGTTAATGGAGGTTCGATAAATGGCACGCTTTTAGCCGGTTCGGCAGCGGGCTGGTCAGCCGGTTTGGCCTCCGGTATGGGAGCCGCTTGCGGTACGGGGGCCGGCGGGGCTGACTTTGTTTCGGTCGCTGGTGGTGCTGGCGGCGCGGAACTGGCAGTCGTCACCGCCTCAGCTTTGGCGGGCGGTTTGGTTTCCGGCGCGCTCTCGGCTGCTGGTGATGATGTGGGTTTCTCAACCGCCGGTTCAGGTTTTGACGGTGGTGGAGCAGGTTGTTCCGCTTTGTCAGCGGGCACTGCCGGTTGGTTGAGCTGCTTGTCCGGTTGGTCGGTCATGCCAGGTTTGCCTGATTGGGTGAAGTTTATGGTACTATTTTACAGTGATGTTGAGTTCTGACGCAAGTTCTGCCAATCAACCGGAAAGCGAATCTCACCCCCTCACTATGGGCTATCCCACTGCTCGTTGGCTGGTTGTGCTGCTGTTACTGGCGGCGGCTGTCCGGCTGTATGACCTGGAAGCGCAAAGCCTGTGGTTTGATGAAGGCTGGTCGGCTTATGCCGCCGGGCAGCCCTCGCTGGCGCAGGTCATCGAGGCTGAGCCGACCAACCCACCGCTGTATTATCTGCTGCTGCATCTTATGGTCAGGGGGGCTGGCGACAGTATATTCGTGCTGCGCTGTTTCTCGCTGTTGTGGGGGTTGCTGGCGGTTGCCCTCAGTTTCCAACTGGGACGCCGCCTGTTTAATGCCCGCGCCGGTTTTTGGGGGGCATTCCTCACGGCCTTTAACCCGCTGCTGTGGTGGGCAGCGCAGGAAGCCCGGATGTATACGCTGCTGGCCGTGCTGGTGCTGGTCGCGGCGCTGGCGTTTCACCGGCTGCTCACACGCCCCAGCCGCGCCGCGTGGCTGGTATTGTGGGGCGCGGAACTGGCGCTGCTGTACGCGCACAACACCGGCCCGGTGGCCGCGCTGTGGTTGAACGCGGCGGCACTGCTGGCGTGGTTATACCCCGATAGAGCGGGGAGAAAGCGTGTGCCTGATCTGCGAGTGTGGTTCGCTGGTCAGGCGCTGGTCGCGCTGCTGTGGTCGCCCTGGTTTATCGCCCGTTTTCTGCTGCTGAACGAGGCTAACAGCGCCGTGACGGCGGCCCCTGTGCTGAATCTGGATTTCTTCAGCCGACTGTGGCAGGCCGTGTGGGCGGGGTCGTGGCTGCTGGTCGGGCGCGAGCCGGTTATCAACATGCTGTCCGCCGGCCTGTTTGTTCTGGCGCTGGCGCTTATCCCCTGGCGCAAACCAGCGGCCCGCTGGCTTATCGTCCATGTTCTGCTGCTGACCGGCGGCCTTATCATCGGGCTGCTGGTGTTGGGAAACGAGATTCACGGGCGTTATCTGGTGATGATCGTACCGCTGCTGCTGGTGGCGGTCGGTGGGGGAGTCGGAACACGGCCCGGATGGTCCCTGCGAATCATGATGGCTGCTGTGGTTGTGCTGGTTTTTGGTGTGGCCGTCCATCTGAATACCACCAATCCCGCTTACCAGCACGACGACGCGCGCGGCATGGTGCAGTATTACGCCGACAGCCTGACCGCGAATGATACGGTGCTGGCCTGGTCGTATGCCGACCGTTACGACCTGTGGTACTACTGGGACCGGCTGGGGGTGAAGGCCAGCCGTGTGACGCTGCCGGAAGGCGCTGACCTGGACACCGTGCTGCCGCTGCTGCCCAAAAGCGGTGATGTGGCGCTCAACGTCTGGTATACGCAGCGCGCCGATTATCGCGGCATGATGGGCTGCCTGCTGGGGCATGGCACCATCAACCCGCCGGAAGAATTCACTGTTTATGGTATGAGTACGCTTCTCTACCGTTCGCCGGCGTTGGGGCTGCCGGTCGAACGCCCGATGGATGCTGTGTCCGATGTCGCCCGCCTCGTTACGGTCGGGAGTGTCCCGGAAACCACCGCCGACACAGCCGTATGTCTGCGGGTGCCCGTCATCCTGCTGCAAAACCGGAAAGCGGATTTGAAGGCCGCGCTGGTTGTTCACAACACACTCGGCTGGGAAATTGCCCGCGCCGATGCCGTGTTTGCCGATGCCGCGCAGCGCACCAGCTCACACTTACCGCGCGGTTCGGTCGTAACGGCCTATGCTCTGCTGCGGCTGCCGGTGGGCGCGCCGCCGGGTAAGTATCCCCTGTTTCTGCGGGTATATGATGAAACGGCCAACCCCTCCGGCTACGACTGGTCACGACCGGATGAACGCCCGGTGAAGGATTTGCCGCTGGGCGACTGGCGCGCGGCGGGTTCGGACTGGTCGCAGGTCAACCGTCAGGCGGATCTGCCGGTGCTGGCTGATGTGCCCGTCGGGGATAGTCTGCGTCTGCTGGCTCACGATCAGACCGGCGGACGGCTGCGTAACGGCGACTCCCTTCGATTGACGCTGCTCTGGCAGGGCGGCGGGATGCTGCCAGATTTGACTCTGGCAGGAGAGGGCCGGGCGCTGGCAATTCCTGCCCTCTCGCCGAATCCCTCAGGGCGAGGGGCTTCAAACCGGATACTGGACTGGCGCGAGGCCGTTATTCCGGCGGATATGCCGGGGAGCGAGGCCGAACTGCGGCTGCCAGATGGCCGTGTGATCGCCCGTTACACGATTGAAGTGATCCCGGTGTTAACCGAAGCACCCGCCTTTGACACTGCCATTCAGGCTGACTTCTCCGGTGTTGGAAGTCTCGTCGGTTTTACGCTCAACAGCGGTTCGTTTGACCGTTCGCAGCCGGTTCCCATTACGTTAGTCTGGCAGGCGGCGCAGGCTGCCGGTACCAGCTATACGGTTTTCGTTCAGCTTGTGAGCAGCGAAGGCCGCGTGATCGCCCAGAGCGATGCCATGCCGGCGCAGAACCAGCGCCCGACAACCGGCTGGCGCGCCGGGGAATACATCGTGGATGAGCATCAGCTAACCTTCCATGCTGACGCCCGGCCCGGCCCGGCGCGGCTGATTGCCGGGCTGTACGATGCGGCGACCGGCGAACGCCTGCCGCTGGATGGCGGGACTGATTCTGTGACGCTGGCAGAAAATATCTTAATCCGCTAACGTTGGTTTGTTTTTTCGGGAAACTGGCAACCCAAAGGATTGACTGAAATGGACTCCCCACCTGACCCGAAAGCCTATGCTGAAATCGTGTGGAACATCGTGCGCCAGATTCCGCCCGGCAGTGTTACAACTTACGGGCAGGTCGCCTCGATGATTCCCGCACCTGAAGGTGCGGCGCCGGAGGACTATGTACGCCTCGCGCCGGTGTGGGTGGGCAAGGCGATGAACGCGGTGTCTGCTGCGGATACTCCCGGCGTTCCCTGGCAGCGGGTGATAAACGGGCAGGGCGGAATCAGCCTGCCGGAAGGCAGCCGCGCCGCCGCCGAACAGCGTGCCCGGCTAGAAGGTGAAGGTGTGATATTCGGTAAAAACAACCGCGTTGATCTCAATCTTTATGGCTGGGATGGCCCGCCCGCTGATTGGCTGGCAGAACACGGGCTGCTGCCGCCGCGCCCGATCAGGAAATCCGGCGATAAGCCGCAGCAGCCGCGCCTGTTTTAACGACGGCTGGTTCGCTCATCCGGGGTGGTCTGGTTGGTTTCTTCCTGTGGCTCGGTTTGACGCAGAATCAGATATTCAAGCGTGGTACGCCGCCGGTCAGTGGACGGCCTTGCTTTGGTAAACGGGCTGGCAGCGGCGCTGAATCCGGCGGAAAACAGTTCACCTATTGAGCGTTTGAAGAAGGGCTTCATCGCTATCAATCCTGTTATCAAACGATAATGTCATTTTAGAGGTAAGCCGCGCGGCTGTCGTCCGCCATTCGCCAAAAATTGCTATCCCACCTTCGATGGATTCTCATTCCGTCTTTGGGCGGAGTGACCAGTTGACAAGCATACCGGCGCATGTTACGCTCATCAGCATCATTCACATAGAGCAGGTGAAGCGATGTACTGCGTTTCATAACGCAGGGCGTCCGGGGGAAGTCCGGTGTAAATCCGGCGCTGTCCCGCAACGGTGATCCCGGTGTAAACCGGGGAAGCCCGATTACCCACCTTCACCATCGACTCGAGTACCACCTTCGCGGATAAGGGGGCCGGTCATGATGTTTGACCTGACACAATCCCCGCTTTCCGGCGGGCTTTTTATTTGCCGCCGGAAGCGTGGCAGCATACTTCTCGGTGCGAAGCTTTGGTCTCGATCTTTGCTCTCTAGTCGCACCCAGGAGGATGTCGTATGAAGTTTCGCCCCGTTCTTGTGTTGGTCGTGCTGGCTGTGCTGCTGGCGCCCGCGCTCATTACCGCGCAGATGACTAATCTTACCGACGCCTGCGTCGAAACCTATGACGCGACCGCCGACTACTTCCCGGACAAAGTTACGGTTACGGAAGCGGATGGTTTCACGGTTGAGTACTTCAGCAATTACAAACTCGTCACCGTCGTGACCCCCTGGCAGGGCGCGGAACAACCGTTGCAGTACGTGCTTGTTCAGTGCGGCACCCCCGCGCCGGAAGGTATAGACGCGCCGGTAATCGAAGTGCCGGTGCAGCGGGTGGTTGCCATGTCCACCACTTTCCTGCCGCATGTGGTGACGCAGGGTTTGCTGGATAAGCTGGTTGCGGTGGATACGGTCATGTTTGCCAGCACACCAGAAGTGCTGGCGAAACAGCAGGCGGGTGATCTGCCCGAAGTGGGCGGCGGCGGCAGCGGCCTTGAACCCAATATCGAGCAGTTGATTGATCTTGAACCCGATCTGGTCATGACGCAGAAATTCAGCGCCGATGATACAGGCTTCGGTATGATGGAACAGGCCGGACTGCCGGTGGTACTCAATTCCGATTTCCTGGATACCTCACCGCTGGGTCAGGCCGAATGGGGCAAATTTATCGCCCTGTTCTTCAACACCGAAGCGGTCGCGGAAGCGGCCTTCGCCGGTGTTCAGGCGCGTTATGATGCCCTGAAAAATCTGGTCGCGGACGTAGCGACGAAGCCGACGGTGCTGGCATCCACCCCCTTTGGCAGCACCTGGTATATGCCCGGCGGCCACAGCTACCTCGGCCAACTGCTGGCCGATGCGGGCGCGGCCTATCTGTGGGCGGACGATGAGTCCACCGGCAGCCTGTTCCTCGATTTTGAGACGGTGCTGGATCGCGCT
>JARKOK010000138.1 GCA_029975765.1 Aggregatilineales bacterium | reverse complement strand
TTGAACGCCTTATGGCTGAACGAGAAGAAGGCGACTATCTGTTTTCAAGTGTCAACGGCAAAGAATGGAAGAAGGACTTCTTCATGTACGCTTTCCGCCGTCATCTTGAAGCGTGTCAGCTTGCAGATATAGGGATTACACCTCATACCCTGCGCCACACCTGCGCTACCCATCTTCGACAGAAAGGTGTCCCCATTGAAGTAGTCAAGGATTGGCTTGGACACAAAGACATCAAAACTACGTTGAAGTATTTGCACTTTGGTCCCGAACAATTCGATGATGCAATGGAGCGACACATTCTGAATGACCTCATGAAAACGCCCTGAGATCGTTCAGAACACAGATGCAATAACGTCAGGTGGTAACGATTACCAGGTGATAACGATTATCACCTGCTGGCGACAATAAATAACCCCGCTTGCGCGGGGTTATTAATATATCCAGGTCAACCATGTAAGCCGCTTTCTGTCGTGGACGGTCATCTATCTCGACTTCCAGTTACCTGAAAGCTCCAGCAGTCTACCCGGCGCTTTTTACGGGACGGGCCGCCCCAGTGCGCCTGCTTGACCTTGCTCCCGGTGGGGTTTGCCTGGCCGCGCCCATCACTGGCCGCGCCGGTGGTCTCTTACACCGCCGTTTCACCCTCACCCCGCCTGCGCGGGGCAATACACCTCTCTGTTGCACTGTTCCGTCGGGTTGCCCCGCCTGGCCGTTAGCCAGCACCGCGCCCTATGGAGAGCGGACTTTCCTCCCTCCTGCCTCAGCAGGAGAGCGACCGCCCGGCTGACCTGAATATATTTATAGTATACGTAATAATCAGCAGGAATAGTAGGGTATAATCGGCACCGGATGCACCCACTGGAGACTAGATGATGCGTGATCGTCCCTTGCTGCGACCGGTGGCGCTCGGTGTATTTTTGCTGCTGCTGGCCGCCAGTCGTATCAGCCGGCTGGATGACCTGCGAATGAATCAGGACGAAATCTGGGCGGTCTGGCAAACCTTCGGCACACCGGTTCAGATTGTGCAGTGGACACCTTACGACTGGCCGCCGCTGTATTATCTCACACTGGGCGCCTGGCGCGCCCTGACCGACTTACACCCGGTCATTCTGCGCTACCTGTCGGCGCTGCTGTTTCTGCTGGGCGCAGCATTCCTGTACCGCGCCGCGCGCCGGCTGGCAGACCGTCGGTCTGCGTGGTTAACGACTGCCGCTTTCGCGGCACTTGGTTACGGTATTCTGCTCAGCATCGAAGTGCGCGGCTATGCGCCGCTGCTGGCGCTGCTGCCGCTGGCCCTATGGCTGACTCTGTACTACTTTGACCATCCCCGCTGGCCGCGCGCCATCCCGCTCGGTCTGTGTCTGGCGGCGCTGTTTTATACTTCGCTGACCAGCGTCGGCGCGCTGCTGGCGCTGGGATTATATACCTTCATCGTCTATGGGCGGGCCGCGTGGCGCTGGTGGCTGCCGGGCAGTCTTGCCGCGCTGGTTGCGCTGCCGGAGATCATGAATAAAGCGCAGCTTGTGGTAACACGCACCACCGCCACCACTCAGCTTGATACACCACCGCTGCCTCAGGCGCTCTACAATCTGTTCTGGAACTGGGCGGGCTATACTCTGCCAGTCTGGTTGATTTTGCTGGCCGCTGCTGTTGTTGGCCTGCTGATGGCACGGCGAATCAAGCGGCATGTGAAGCTGGCGGTGCTGGTCTGGGCATTTGGCCTGCCGCTGCTGCTGTATGCATTCAATCCGCTGCTTGGCTTTTTTTCGGCACGTTATGCCTGGTGGGTGATGTTCGGGCTGGCGCTGGTGACCGGTATCGGGCTGGCGCACCTGCCGCAATTACCACGAATGGCCGCCGGCACGCTGCTGCTGGTGCTGGCTTTTGTTCCCATTCCCGCCAAAGAATATAACATTTTTGAGAATTTGTCCGAGTTGGGCAACAACTTCTCCTGGCTTAAACATCGTCTGCTGCCCGGAGATGTGGTGCTGGCCGACCCCGGCAACCACTGTGGCCGGCCAGAAGAATGGGACTACTATGCGCGCGTTTATTTCCCCAACGGCCTGACCTTCGTCAGCGACCCTACCGGCTACCGGCGGGTGTGGTACGTCCTGTTTGATGGTCAGGCCGACCCGGAGATGCAGGCAGCAGCGGCGTCAGGACGTATCACCCGGCAGTTTGTCGGCCCGCCGGGCTGCCTGTTCCGGCTGTACGAAGCGCCACCGGATACCGGCGGCGTGCTGTTTGAAAATGGTATGCGCTTTCACGGAATGGACATCATCGAAAACGACCTGGCATGGTCGGGGCCGCTGGTACGGCGCGAAGGGGAGACCATCCGGCTGCAACTGTGGTGGTCGGTGGATGCCCCTGCCGCGCAGGACTACAGCATCGGAGTCTACGCCTTGCAGGGTGACGGCTCTGCCGTCGCCAGTTCCGACAGCGCGCCCCGGATCATCTATCCACCCGACGCGCCGCCGGAAACCAGCCGCTGGATACCTGACACGTTATATCTTGAAGAACGTGAACTCACGCTGCCCTTCCCCACTCCACGCACGACTTACACGCTGATGTTGGGCGTATATTTCTGGCAGGACACACGCCGTTTCGCCGCGCCCGGTGTCAATGCTGACAACCTGCTGCCGCTGCGCCGCCTGTCAGTTATGTCATATTAGTGTTTGTGACACGGAGGACAAACGGCGGTTGTCAAGGCCAGCCTCGACGACTACAATGGGTTGATGAGGTGTAGGGGCGAACCGATGGTTCGCCCTTACTGTGTGAGGTTTATCGTTACATGACCACCGGAATTCAACAGGCGGTTTCACCGCTGGATCGCTGGCGGCGGCGGCTGACGTTTACCTGGCGTAACCTTTTCGCGCCCGGTGATGAATTCGCGCTGATCGTCGCCCTGCTGCTGCTGCTCATGCCGGTGCTGGCGCTCACGGCAGCAGGCTGGCCGCTGGCGCTCAATACGGTGCTGCCTGTAATGCTGCTCAGTGTCGTGTTTGGATTTTTACTCGCGCGCTCGCAGTACAACGAACTGCTGGCGCTGCTGATGAGCGGCATCTACGGCGTGGGGTTTGTGCTGCTGGTGGCCGCCATAAATGAACCCGGCGGCCTGGGAGATGGGGCGTACAGCGTCTTTACGCGGCTGCTGCGCTGGATAATGGATGCCACGACCGGCGGCATCAACCAGGATGCGCTGGTGTTCACGCTGCTGATCGCCACGCTGTTCTGGTTTCTCGGTTACAACATCGCCTGGCATGTTTTCCGCATTGACCGTGTGTGGCGAGCGGTGCTGCCACCGGGTCTGATTCTGGTCGCCAACAGCCTGTATTATACCGGCAGCGCCAATCTGGATGGCTACCTGCTCGTATTCGCTTTTCTGGCGCTGCTGCTGGTCATCCGGTCAAATCTCGACGCGCGTGCCTGGGAATGGTACATCAACGGAATTCGCGTGCCGCGCAGCGTGCGGCGGCAGTTCTTCCGGGTCGGCATTTTTCTGGCGTTGATCGCCGTTGGCGCGGCAGCAGTCGCCCCCCGGCAGGATTTACAGGAACGGCTGAACCGTTTTCAGGAATTCTTGCAGTCCGACCCGCTAACGCAGTTGAGTGAATTGTGGAGCCGTTTGTTCGAAACCGTTGAAACCAACGGCCCGACCACCGCCGATTATTATGGCGGCGATTCGCTGCAACTGGGCGGTGCGATTCAACTGGGCGAACAAATCGTCCTGCTGGTGAACGCGCCGCCGGGCCGCCGTTATTACTGGCGGTCGCGTGTGTTTGACATCTACGACGCGGGACGCTGGGCGCCCGCTGCCAGCACGCGCCTCACCGTCGAGCAGGGGCCGCTGAACGTCACCTATGACCCGGCCTTCCTCGGCGGTCGGGACGCGGTGCAGCAGACCTTTACCATCGGCCTGAATGCTTCCCGATTGATCTACACCGCGCCGCAGCCGCTGCGCGTTGATCTGCCAACCCGCACCGATCTGCGGTATGCGCCGGATGATGAAATCCGCGCTTCGATGAACATTTCGGTCATTCGCCCGACCCGCGTCCTGCGCCGGGGCGACAGTTACACCACCACCAGCCTGATGTCCAACGCGACGGCGGGGCAGCTGCGCGCCGCCGGGGCGGCGTATCCCGAATGGGTCACGCGGTTATATCTGCAAATGTCGCCTTCGATCACGGACCGAACGCTGCAACTGGCGCAGGCGATTGTCACCCAGGCGGGGGCGACCACGCCTTACGATCAGGCCAAAGCCCTGGAAACATGGCTGCGCACCAATATCATTTACAATGAGACGATCCCGCAGCCGCCCGCCAATCAGGACCCGGTAGACTGGGTGCTGTTCGATCTGCGGCAGGGGTACTGTAATTATTACGCTTCAGCGATGGTGATGATGCTGCGCGGCCTGGGCATCCCGGCGCGTATGGCCGCCGGTTTCGCCCAGGGAGAATGGGACGCAGCGCAAAACGCCTATGTCGTGCGCGAGCGCGAGGCCCATACCTGGGTGGAAGTGTTTTTCCCTGGCTACGGCTGGATTGAGTTCGAACCCACTGCCGCGCAAGCCCCGCTGAACCGCGTGGATGATGTTCCCGCCGGCTTGCAGCCCAGCGCGACGCCGGTTGCCAGTCCGACGCCCACACAAACACCCACACCGTCCCCCACACCAACGAGCGACCTTCCAGCGTCACCCATCCCGCCCAATGCGCTGCTGGTGCCAACCGTTACCCCGACCTTTACGCCGTCACCGACGGCTACGCCGGTCATCGTACCAACGCAGCCGCCGCCGATGACGCCACAGCCGCGCGGCCCGCTGTCGCTGCTGCTGTCCGCGCTGGGGCTGGCGCTGCCGGGGCTGCTGCTCATCGCGCTGCTGATTGGAGTCGGGGTATTTATCTACTGGTGGTGGGAATGGCGCGGCATGAAGGGCCTCAGCCCGATTGTCCGTGCGTATGCGCGGCTGGAACGCTATCTCGGACTGATCGGCGTCCGGCTGAACGCCCAGCATACACCGGAGGAACGCCGCCGCATCATCGTGCGCGCGCTGCCAAAGGCCGAACCGCCGGTGTCTGCTATCACGCAGATGTACACGGCGGAACGCTACGGCGGCCAGCGGGCGCAAAGCGCACAGGAAGCCACCCTCCAGAGCGAAGTCGCTGACGACGCCTGGCAGGAAACCCGCACCACCATTTTACAGCGATGGCTGCGGCGCCGGCTGCCGGGTGGCCGCCGAAAATAGACACAAACCCATCGTGGTTCACGTTCGCCCGATAACGCAGACAGGGTGGGCCTCAATCCCACCCTGCAAATTTCTCCGAAGCGAAAATCTGTCCTCTACTTTTCGTTAATCACGCTGAAGATCATCGGACGGCGTTTGGTTTCGTTGTAGACAAACCGGCTCAGGCTGTCTTCCAGCTTTTCGCGGCGTCTGCCGTTGCTGCCCTGGCTGCTCGCCAGCACGTCGCTCACCGTATCCCGTATCTGGCCGATCAACTCATCGGCGCTCTTGAGATACACGAAACCTTTCGAGATGATCTCCGGGTTGCCAACCAGCGCGCCGGTGTGTTTGTCCACATTAACCACCACCACCATAAAACCGTCGCGTGCCAGCATTTCGCGGTCGCGTATGACCGACCGCCCCACATCGCCCACGCTGCTGCCATCCACAAAGACATAACCGCCGGGAACCCGTTCGCCCATCCGCACGCCGTTCTTGTCGGCCTCAATCACCACGCCGTTTTCCACCACGAACACATTTTCCGGTGGAATACCGGACTGCATCGCCAGCCGGGAATGGGCGCGCAGATGGCGCAGTTCACCGTGAATCGGCAGGAAATATTTCGGGTTGGTCAGGTTGATCAGCAGCCGCATTTCTTCCTGGCTGGCATGGCCGGAGACATGCACCGGCGCGATGGGGTCATAAATGACATCGGCCCCGCGCTGGAACAGTCGGTTGATGGTGCGGTTCACCATCTCCTCATTGCCGGGAATAGTATGCGATGAAATGACGATGGTATCCCCGACTTCCACATCAAGCTGGCGGTGGCGTCCTGTTGCCAGCCGGCTCAGCACAGCGGAAGGTTCGCCCTGCGCGCCCGTTACCATAATCACAACCCGGTTTGCCGGCATCTGCCCGATGCGGTTCAGGTCAACAAACATGTCCGCCGGGATATTCAGGATGCCCAGTTCACGCGCCATCTTGATGTTTTCCGCCATGCTGTGACCGGCGACGGCGATTTTCCGCCCATGACGTTCGGCTGCCTTCGCGACCTGAAGCACACGCGAAATGAGCGAGGCAAACGTGGCAACCATGATGCGCCCCGGCGCAGCGCGGAACACGCGGTCAAAGGCTTCGTCAATTACACTTTCCGAGGGCGTCCAGCCAGCGCGGTCAGCGTTGGTGCTGTCCCCCATCAGCAGCAGCACACCCCGCCGCGAAAATTCCGCCAGCTTGGCATAATCGGTTCGATTGCCATCTACCGGGGATGGATCAAACTTATAATCGCCGCTGTGTACGACGATGCCATACGGCGTATTGATGCCAAACCCTACACAGTCGGGAATACTGTGGCAGACCTGATAACTTTCAACCGTAAACGGGCCGACTTTCAGCACGTCGCCAGCCTGAAACACGTTAACGGTGGCGCTGCGCTGCGACCCCCGGCTTTTCAGCTTCACCTGAATTAAACCGGCCGTCAGCGGTGTTGCCCAGAGCGGCACACCGGGGAAAGCGTCAGCGATATGTGGCACCGCGCCCACATGGTCTTCGTGGCCGTGTGTGAACACAATGCCGTGAATTTTCAGGTCTTTCCGCTCGGTAACGTAGCGGAAATCCGGGATGATGTAATCCACTCCCAACATATCATTCGCCGGGAACATGATGCCGGCATCCACAATGATCGCATCATTACCCAGTTCGAACACCGTCATATTTTTACCAATTTCCCCCAGGCCGCCCAGAGGAACAATCCGCAGTTTTGGTTGTTTTGCCATACCAATCCATGCGCGCCGACCAGAAGCCGCACAGGGCTATCTGCGGCGCGGACTCCTTTCGATAGTCTGCCCGCTTTAACGGGGCTAAACGTAAACACCTCGGCACACGGTTGTACGCCGAGTTTTACGCGCCGAATAAACTGTTGATTAAAGCCTCAAATAAAACTATTGATGTTTTAAGTACCCTGTCTATTGTACCACAGTTTTGACAGACTGCCGCCGTGAAAAGCATCCGTTAATAGACTTCTTATTGCTGGACAATTTCAACAAATGGGCGACGTTGGTCGCCCACACATTTAGCGCCAGTTGTCAAACGTCTGAATCGCCTCAATGACCCGCATCTGGTCGGCTTCGGTCAGGTCGTTATACAGCGGCAGCCGCAGCAGTGTATCGCTGACGCGCTCCGTCACCGGGCAGTCGCCAGCCGTGCCGCCAAACTTCTGCCCCATATCGGACAGGTGCAGCGGCAGGTAATGAAAGACGCTTAGGATGCCCTGCCCTTTCAGATGCTCGATCAGCGCCGTGCGGCTTGCCAGCGATGGCAGCAGCAGATAAAAGACATGATACGCCTGCTCGCAGTAGGCCGGAACCGTCGGCAGACATACGTCATGCGCGTCCGCCCACTCCCGCAGTTCGGTATTGTAGCGTTCCCAGATACGCTGGCGCTTAGCCTGAATATCATCACGGGCTTCCAACTGCGCGTACAGGAAGGCAGCCAGCACATCCGACGGCAGATAACTTGACCCAATATCTACCCAGGTATATTTATCCACCTGTCCCCGGAAAAACCGGCTGCGGTTCGTGCCCTTCTCGCGGATAATCTCGGCGCGCTCGACATACCGGGGATCATTCACCAGCAGCGCGCCGCCTTCGCCGCAGTGAAAATTCTTCGTTTCATGAAAACTCTGCGTTGCCATAACGCCGAATGTGCCCAGATTGCGGCCTTTATATTTCGCAAACAACCCGTGCGCGTTGTCCTCCACCACCGGAATCCCGTGCCGGTTGGCAATCTCCATGATGGTATCCATCTCACAAGCCACACCGCCGTAATGCACCACGAGAATCGCTTTGGTTCGGGGAGTAATGGCCGCTTCCAGCAGCGTTTCATCCAGGTTGAGCGTATCCGGTCGGACATCAACAAAGACCGGACGCGCGCCGCGCAGCACAAACGCGTTGATGGTAGATACAAAGGTAAAATCCGGGCAGATGACTTCATCCCCCGGCTGGATGTCCAGCAGCAGGGCGGACATTTCCAGCGCATGAGTACAGGATGTGGTCAGCAGCGCCTTCTTCACGCCGACACGGTCTTCCAGGAAGGCGTGGCACTGCTTGCTGAAATAACCATCACCGGAGATATGCCCGCGTTCGACCGCTTCAGCAATATATCGCAGTTCGTTGCCCGTGAAACAGGGACGGTTAAACGGAATTTGCATGGGTTACTTCCTTACGGTGGACATTGCTCCCGTTAAATGGTAATGGCTGTTGTCCGCACTTGCAAGCGCCAATCATACCTGGGGACGTAAGGCGAGAATGCGCCCGCCGCTGATGCTGATATAGACCCAGCCCTCGGCACTTACGGTTACATCGAGCGGGCGACCCGGCCACAGGCCGCTGCCGCGATACTGTATATCCTGCAAGGTTAGTCCGGGAGGATTAAGCGGGTCAGCCTGTTCTGGCAGAATGATAGTGTAGCCGGTTGGACTGCCCGCTGTATCCATCTGCACCACCGCCAGCGAGTAACCGGATAAAGCCGCCCGATTGTATGAGCCGCTTAAGGTCACCAGCAGGGTATTCTGAAGGTTGGGGAAAGTGTCGCCCGTATAGGCGGCCAGGCCCAGCGGCCCGCTGTGGGTGGGCAGTGCCAGCGCCGGAGGTTCGGCCTCACTGCAATCCACTGCGCCGGGGGTGTGAGTCGGGACTGCCACCCAACCAGCGCAGTCCGGCCAGCCGTAGAAGCCCCCTGGGTTCACTCGATTGATCTCGTCGGCATCCGGCGCGGCGTCGAAGGCGGCTGGCATGGAATCCACCGTCCACAGGGTATCATACAGGAAAGCCATATCGGTTGGCGCGTGAAAGCCACCGGCAATCAGGTGTCCGTCGCTGCCATCCAGCGCAAAACTCCAGATTGCGCCCTGCCCCCGGTCAGGCTGGCACCCATCACACGGCGTCATCACACCCACGTACAGGCGTCTGTCCGGGCCAACCGTTAAGCCCCCGGCCCAGAAACCGCCCGTTGGCAGGTCATCAACCAGGACGGTAAGTTCGCCGGCCTGCCAGTGATACACATTCGTGCCGGCGGAGATATACAGCGCCCCCTCGAAGTACACCAGACCATTTGGCAGTACCAGCCCATCAATCACCACCTGCGGCGACTCTGGCAGGCCATCGCCATCTTCATCCGTCAGCGCGAACACCTGCCCGGTCATGGGGCTGGCGGCATACAGCGTACCATCCGGCGCGGCAGCGAGGCTGGTGAAGGCCAGCTCAGCCCGATTCGGGTCCTGGTAGACTTCTTCCAGACACCAGTAAATACCATTCACCCAGGGGGGATCAACAAATGTCGGGCGCTCACCGCAGCGCGGCAGCTGCGCCTGTGCCGGTGAAGCCAGCACGATCACCAGCGTTAAAACGACTACACGAAGCACGACTGTTGAACCCTGTCAGTTCGATAAATAACGGACACGCAGCGCCTCATGCAGTTGGTTGACCACACTCATCACCAGTTCCGGCTGATAAGTACCCGGCACCCCGCCCGCTTCGAGAAAGGCGTTCCGCAGGATGCGTCCCCAGTTGCCGGTACTGCGAAGTTTCTGGTCGGCCACAAACTGAAAAATCGTTTGCGCGGAGCGTCCGCTCGGTGGATTCAGCATCCGGCACAGGCTGACATACACATCATCCACATCGCGCGGTGTCACGTCTACCGACTCGACTGCCACCAGCGCCTTATGCATGAACACACGCTTCATCTCATAAAAGTCTGACAGGGTCATCTGCGTTCCGGCTGCCGTCGTAATCACTACATCGGTGCAGTCGCGGTCAGAGGCATCCTGTAACTGCCTGTAGGTGGCCTGGTCGAGCGGACCCAGCACCGCCCACATGGTCTTATCCGCGTACATCGGCTCCAGATCGCAGCCATATTTGCGGAAATAATCTTCGATAATGACGTGGGTGTATTCAAAATCACTCAGCACAGCCGCCATGCGCGACCCGCTGATGCTGGCCGGCATCCCGGTGCTTTCCAGCGTGCAGATGCGTTTGTCGGTGGTCAGATCAGGCCGCACGCGCCCAATCGGATTGTGCATGACAGAAATCATCTCGCCCAGACCATCTTCATACAGCATCGCACGCCCTGGCGAATTCACCCGCTCCGAGCGCAGCAGGCTGCTGTAGCGCGCCAGCCCGTCGCGCGTCAGATGCGGGCTGGTGGGCAGTTCCAGATACCGCCCGGTCACCGTTACCTGTCGCAAAAACTCACGGGTACACAGCAGTTCCGGGTCGCACGTGCCGTTGACAAACGGCGAGCCTTTTAATACGGCGGCATTGGCGATTGCCGTCGCGCTGCGCAGCATTGTATAGAATGTCAGCAGCCCCAGCGCCTCCGACCGCCCGGCCAGATCGAGATGAATGTGGCAGCCCTGAATGCGGAACATCTGCACGTAGTTATTGGTCGGCGGATTGACGTGATACCGCGCCTGCACTTCCGCCATTCGCCTTGCAGAATCCGGGAAAATTCCGTTGACCTCCAGCATCAGGTCAACCGCTGTCTGCACTTTAGGGTCTTCCGTCAGCTTAAAGTCCGAAGCCACCGGATAGGTTGGCAGAATAGTCGTCAGCAGGCCGGTTTCGTCGGAGGTTGCCGTAAGCGCGGCGAAGATACCGCCCATCGCCGCCCGCGTTTTGTGATAACCGATGACCGGAGCGATATGCGCTTCAATCTGATACTGGCCGGCTTCACGGTCAACATGCGGGCTGATGCCCAACCGCTGCGCGTGTTTACGATACAGCGCCATATACTGCTGCATCTGCGCTTCCGTCGGCGCGCTGCCATCCCGGTTGACCAGACCCAGTTCAATTTCCGCGCCCAGCGAGCGCATCCGTGTCACCGGGTCGTCGGTTTCATGGATGTTGGTATGGTTCACACTGGGGTTAAAGTTATAGGGGACAAGGCTCTGCAAAAAAGTCTTTTTGCCCCGGTAGCGCCCGCTCACCGCGCTTGCCAGCACATGCCGCCGGCCATGCAGTTCCGCCAGAACGATATTCGCGCCATAAGTGTCACTGGCGTCAAACTGCGTGGTCACAGGCGCGCCCACCGCTTCTGACAGCGATTCCAGTGGGAGCGTCTCATCCGGCGCGGCAGCACTCAGGCGGCTGATCGCCTGATTGAACTTCCGTTTTTGCTGCTCGACCTCGCGCCAGGGCATCAGCGCGCTGTATTCGAGTAACTGCTCGTTGGATGGTAGCGGTGTATCCATAAACCCCATACTCCCCGCGTGGCGCGAATAGCGGACTCCTTAACAATTGTCTCCGATGTGTCATTTTCCTTCAAGTGACAATCCGGTTAAAATTCATGGTGAATATCGCAAATGGAATTTTACAGTTTTTGCGACTATAGTTAAGTCATTGCGGCTTACCTAAAGATATGGAGCGCCCCATGAAAAAAATCTGGCCCTTGCCCCAGATTGAAATCCACGATCTGAGCAGCGTCGTCGAAGACCGTCCGACCGCTCTGCTCACCGGCGGCCCCGCGTGGAATGTGGCCGGTTCGCTGCTGAATCTGCCGCTGGTGATCCAGGCCGAACCGCACAAAGCTGACCATGATTTCCTGAAAATGCTGGCCGACGGACTGCCGGAGGAAGTCGAAGTCATCTATGGTGTGGGCGGCGGGTTAGCCTCGGACGCGGCCAAATATGTTGGCTGGGCAAACAATCTTCCGGTTGTCATCGTGCCCACCGCGCTCAGTGTGGATGGGTTCTTCACCGGGCTGGTGGCGGTACGCGAAAACGGCACGGTGCATTACCTGGATACCGGCCCGGCATCGAAAGTCATTATTGACTGGGAAATTATCCGTAATGCGCCGGCTCACCTGCGGGGAACAGGGATCGCGGAACTACTAAGCATCGTCACCGGCCTGCTGGATTGGCGCTACGCCGGCGAACGCAATCAGAATACGCCGGAAACACGTTTCCAACCCTGGGCGGCAGGGCTGGCCGCTGGCATCGCGCAGCAGGCGTTTAAGATCGCTGCCGGCGTCGGTCAGGGACGGGTTGAAGCTCTGACCAATCTGCTTGATCTGATGTGCCTCGAAGTCCAGCTTACCAACCAGATCGGCCATAATCGCCCACAGGAAGGCAGCGAGCAGTATTTTGCCTATGCGCTGGAACGGCGGGTCGCGCGGGGTTATGGCATCCCCTATGCCGACCTCATCGGGCCGGGCATCCTGATCGCGGCAGCCCTGCACGGGCAGGATGTCGCTCCCATCCGGGAAACCCTCCAGTCGGCAGGCATCCGTATCGAGCAGATCAGCCTGAACGACATTCGCGCAACGCTGCCCGAAATGCCGGATTATGTGCGCGAACACAAACTACCCTACAGCATCTTCAATGATTTTGACCCCACGCCGGAACGTGTGAACGAACTGCTGGCAACGACCGGCCTGGATAATCGAGGTGGGCGGCCTTAAACACCGCTCTCAACTGCAAAACCAGAGGAAAATCGCTTATGATTCGTTTTGGCACGGACGGCTGGCGCGCCGTCATCGCGGATACTTTTACCTTCGACAACCTGCGGCTGATCGCGCAGGCGGTTGCCGAGTCCGTGAAAAAGCAGCACACGGGCAAGGATCGTCCGCAGGTCGTCATCGGTTACGATACCCGCTTTCTATCAGACCGTTTCGCCACCGAAGCCGCCCGCGTTCTGGCGGGCAACGGCGTCGTGGCCTGGTTAACCCGCACCGACGCGCCGACGCCGGTCATTTCCTATAATGTCAAGGACAAACAGGCGGATGCCGGGATCGTCATCACCGCCAGCCACAACCCACCGCGTTATAACGGCTTCAAACTGAAAGCGGCCTATGGTGGCAGCGCGACTGCCGAACAATGCGCGCTGGTGGAAAAAGAACTGGAACTGATGGAACGCGAAGCGCGCGGGCCAAACCTGATGGATTTCCAGCAGGCGGTTGACCTCGATCTGATCCGCCGGTTTGACCCGTCGTGGACCTACTATCAGCACCTCGGTTCGCTGGTGAACCTCGACCTGATTACGCAGAGTGAACTGAATATCGTGGCCGACGCCATGTGGGGCGCGGGACGCGGCGCGTTCGCCGCCCTGTTATCCCGGTCACGCTGCCAGGTGACTGAAATCCGCAATGTGCTGAATCCCGGCTTTGGCGGGATTCATCCCGAACCGATTGCCCGCTACCTGAATGAACTGGTCGCCTGTGTCCAGCGCACGCAGGCGGATGTCGGGCTGGCGACCGATGGCGATGCCGACCGCATCGGCGCGGTGGACGCGCAGGGCAACTTCATTGATCCACATCACATCTTCTCACTGGTGCTGCGCCATCTGATCGAAACCCGCCAGCAGCGCGGTGAGGTGGTGAAAACCGTATCCACCACCTTTATGATTGACAACATTGCTCACAAGTACGACCTGAAGGTGCATGAAACCCCCGTCGGTTTCAACTATATTGCCGACCTGATGATGCATAACGACATTCTGATGGGCGGCGAGGAAAGCGGCGGCATCGGTATTCGGGGACATATCCCGGAGGGTGATGGTATTCTGATGGGACTGCTGCTGCTGGAAGTGATGGCCGACAAGCAGGCGCCGCTGCATGAGATCGTGGCGGATTTGCAGGCCAACTTCGGCCCGGCCTACTACGACCGCATTGACGAGCGGCTGGCCTATCCCGTCCCGAAGAAACAGATGGTGAAACTGCTGGCGGACGCCGCGCCCGCGCAGATTCACGGGGAGAGCATCGTTCGCGTGGACACGCTGGACGGCGTGAAGTATTATCTGGCGGACAATAGCTGGCTGCTGATTCGCCCCAGCGGCACCGAGCCGGTGCTGCGAATCTACGCCGAAGCGCGCACGCCCGAATTCCGCGACGCGCTGATGAAAACCGGCGCTGAACTGGGCAACAAGGTCATTTCCTGACAGCCAACCAGCGGGCGGGTTTTGACATCCGCCCGCTTCCGAATGTTTTTATCCAACTCTGCCGCCGGGGCTTGCGCCGCTGACGGTTTCGCTGATCTTCGCCACAGCCGTTCGGGCCGAAGCAATCCGCCCCAGCAGATTGAACCAGAAATCCGACCCCTGCATAATCGCAAACGTGGTCAGCACCCAGCCCAGCACTTTTAATACCAGGAATCCCAGCCAGTCCGCCGGGTTCAACACCGGTGAGAAATTGGCCGCATTACGCGGGCTGATGAGCGCCAGCGCATCCGGCGTTGTATTGATTTCCCAGCCTATCGGCAGCCGCAGGTCAAGAAATGTCTGGAGCGTCTGGCGGAGCTGATCGAGGTCCTGCTGAGTCGTCCCGGCATCCTGAACGGTCGCCTGCGAGGCGCTTTCCGCCGCGAAGATGACCGCCTGCCGCAGCGCCGGGTCGTTCCACAGCGTGCGCGCCAGATGCAGCGAGTCCACGTTCAGAATGATCGCCACCAGCAGGCCGGCGACAAACGAGATCACCTGTACCCGGCGTTTGAACAGCGCGCTCAGATGATTCATGCTGTTATCAAACCAGGCGGCTACCTTCACCTGTGCATCCTGGAACGACTCGGCGGTAGCGATAATCGTTTCCAGTGTTTGTTCCAGCGGTGTATCCTCAACCCGATTTTTCATCGAAATAATCAGTGAATACACCTTCTCCGTATCCGATTGGGCGGTTAAGGTTGTATCGTCATGCACAAATACACCCAGCAGCACATCGGCAAATACATTCGGCGCGATATACGAAACTTTTGTGGTCGAGCGGTATTGATCGGCTCCCGGCACCAGCCGCCCCACCGCCCACCGCCCCAGGCGGTTGAACAGGCGTTTTAGCCGGTTCGGCTGGCGGGGGGACATCTGCGCCTCAACCATATTAATCATGGGGTGGGTCAGGATTTCGTTCCGCACCCCCTCGTCAGTAATCGCTTTATGAAACCAGGCGCGTAGATTTTCGGCTCGCAGATTCAGAAAATTGACGATCAGGTTGTTTACCTGGGTCACAATCACGCTGAGGACAAAATACACCATGACCAGGCCGAGGCCGACCTCGATAATTGCGGAACTCATCCCGTTAATCCTCCTGGTAGGTCAAAGTCGCTGTAGAACGTAGTGTAGCACCAGCTATTTCATCTAACAAACTATTTCCGGCTGTGACCGACTCGACGTATAATCGGCGCAGAACGGCACATTTGAGGAGCTTGTAATAATGGCATTCGACAAGATTATCGTACCGGAAGACGGCCAGAAAATTACCGCGCACAACGGCCAGCTATCTGTACCCGACAATCCGATCCTCTGCTTCATTGAGGGCGATGGCATTGGGGCGGACATCACCCGCGCCAGCAAACGCATCTGGGACGCGGCAGTGGACAAAGCCTATCGTGGCAAACGTAAAATTGCCTGGATGGAAATCTACGCTGGTGAAAAAGCGGCCTCCATCTACAACGGCGACTACATGCCGGAGGAAACCTTTGATGCGCTGCGCGAATATCTCATTGGCATTAAAGGCCCGCTGACCACCCCGGTCGGCGGCGGTTTCCGCAGCCTGAATGTCACGCTGCGTCAGGTGCTTGACCTGTATAGCTGCGTGCGCCCGGTGCGCTGGTATCGCGGCGTACCCAGCCCGCTGAAGCACCCCGAAGAAGTGGATGTGGTGATTTTCCGCGAAAATACCGAGGATGTGTACGCCGGCATCGAATACGAAGCCGGGTCGCCGGAGAATGCCAAGCTCGCCCGCTTCCTGCGGGAAGAACTGGGCGCGGAGTTTTTCGAAGACGCCGGCCTGGGCATCAAACCGATCAGCGCCTTTGGTACCAAGCGGCTGGTACGCGCCGCCATCCAGTACGCCCTCCAGCATGGCCGCAAAAGTGTGACCTTCATGCACAAGGGCAATATCCAGAAGTTCACTGAAGGCGCGTTCCAGAAATGGGGCTACGAGGTAGCCGCTGAGGAATTCCCGGAGCAGACGATTAGCTGGGCAGAAGTCGAACAGAAACACGGCGGCAAAGTGCCGGAAGGCAAACTGCTGATCCAGGACTCGATTGCCGACATTATGTTCCAGAAGATGCTGCTGCGCCCGTCAGAGTTTGATGTGATCGCCACCCCCAACCTGAACGGTGATTACCTGAGCGACGCTATCGCTGCCGAAGTTGGCGGCGTCGGCATCGCCCCCGGCGCGAATATTGGTGACACGGTGGCCCTGTTCGAAGCCACACATGGCACCGCGCCCAAGTATACCAATCTGGATAAGGTGAACCCCGGTTCGCTGCTGTTCAGCGGCGTGATGATGCTGGAACATATTGGCTGGCAGGAAGCGGCTGATCTGATTACCAACGCCTACGAAAAGACGCTGGACGAGAAAATTGTCACTTACGATTTTGCGCGCCAGATGACCGGCGCCATTGAAGTGAAAACCAGCGAATTTGCGACGGCCGTCATCCGTAACATGGGATAGACCCGCAACCCGACCACTCGCGGACAGGCACGGCCTCGGCTGTGCCTGTTCTGTTTAGGCTTAATGCCGGCAAGATTGGCAGCCACCAGCCATAGCCAATCTTTTAAGTGTTTTTCGATGATTCCGCCATATAATGAAACCATCAGATGTTACTTTGGGCCGGTTGTAATCCTGGATGGCATATGTCTCACTCATCTCCTAATGTCCATCGGCGTCGTGTGTTGATCGTGGATGATGAAGACCTGGCGCGCGTTTTGCTAAAACATATTATCGAACGTATGAATGTCCCCGGCGTTGAAGTTCTGCTGGCTGAAGACGGCGCCGAAGCGGTAACGATGATCGAAACCCAGCGCCCTGACCTCATTCTGCTCGATGTGCTGCTGCCGAAAATGAACGGCTACGACGTATGCCAGTACGTCCGGCAAATCGAAGGTTATACCCCCTATATCATTATACTGACCGCCAGAGGGCATAAAACCGACCGCCAGCGCGCCGAGGCGATTGGGGCCAACGATTTTATGACCAAGCCATTTAACCCTTCCGGTCTGATGGCCCAGTTAAGTATGCTTTGGGGTTTGTGACCGCTGATTGCATGATATAACATTTTGTTATACACTAAAACATAGTTCAGTGTTGACCGGGTAAACGCGAAGGGAAAGCGTCCGTGGGGAAGATCAATCTGAGCGCGGTACTGCCCATATCCGTGTTGGACGATGTGATCCCTGCTTTTGAAGCTGTCAGCGGGCAAACGATCAAAGTTGCGCTGGTAGACACGCAGGGCGTGGTCTATTATGGAGAGGCACCGGCTGATCGTTTGAACTGCGCTGCCGCTGTCATTCGCGTCAACAATGAAGTTATTGCCCAGGTAGATGCTTTTGCCAGCACGCCTGACACACCCACAACCACCGCCGCTGCCTTCCTGGCCGCCACACTTTCCCATCTGGCAACCGAAACCTGGCGGCAACGCCAGTTTGCCGATGAAGTTCTCGCTCGCTACGACGAACTGAATCTGATTTACGGACTGGGCACGAGCTTTGTCCAGGGCATTTCGCGGGAAGACCTGTTCAGAAGTGTTCTGGACGAAACCAACCAGATATTACATGCTGACGCCGGCATCATCTACAGTTGGGATGCGACAGTGGCGGACATTGTGCCGGTCAGCTTTTTTGGCGCTCAGTTTGAAGTCGGCGCGTGGAACAGCCATGTGCGCGAAGTCGCGCTGAACACGCTCAACGCTTACGAGGACGCCCAGTTATTCGACGCCGATAGAATCGTCTGCGCGCCGCTGCGGTATAACGACCAACTGCTTGGCGCGCTGGTCCTGGTCTACGAGTCGGGGGATAAAGTTTTCCGCGCCAGCGATATAAATCTGCTGACAACCCTGGCACAGAATACATCGCTGTTTATATACGCGGTACGCCTGATGAACGAACTGGCGCGGCGTAATACTGAGATCGAAACCGCCCTGAACGAACTTAAACAGGCACGAGACCAGTTGAGCCGTTCCGAGCGTCTCAGCATCATCGGCCAGACGGTCGCCGGCCTGTTCCACGACATGAAAAAACCCTTAAGCAACGCGATGGGTTATGCCGGTCTGCTCCAGGAAGAAAGCCTGTCATTTGAGGAACGACACCTGTTTGCCGGGCAGATTGTGAAGTTTGTTCGCGTTTTCTCCGACATGACGCAGGAAATTCTGGATTATGTCCAGGGGGATGAAACTGTCCGTAAGGTACAGATGCGCGTCCAGGACATCATGGATCAGGTCAGCAGTATGTTAATGCCGCCCGGCCTGGAACAGCCGGTCAAAATCATTATGAACTATGATGCCGTCGGGGATATCCTCGTCAACGTTGACCCGCGTTTTGTGCGGGTGTTTCAAAATCTGGTGAATAACTCGATTGACGCGATTGAAGTCAACGGCGGTTCTCAGGTCGAAATCAGCGCCCAGACCGACGCCGACAAGGTGCGCTTCAGCATTACAGACGATGGGCCGGGTGTGCCAGCCCATATCGTAAATGCCATCTTCGACCCGTTTTTTACACACGGCAAAGCCGGGGGCACGGGGTTGGGATTAGCGATTGTCAGCCGTATGGTCACAGTTCACGGTGGCGAAATCCACTATGAACCGGCTCCCGGTCACGGCGCGCGTTTTGTCTTTACGCTGCCGACCAACGGGCACGCCGGGTCAGATTAAACTGGCTGAGGCGGAAATTGACCCCGCCCCCCTTACTCCGCCGCTTTAACGCCAAACGTCAGGCCGTCCGTCCAGTAAACATCGTCGGCCCCCAGCGCCAGATATGGCAGTTGAAACCCATCAGCCGCCCCAACGTTTTGCAGGACGTTGGCGGAGAACGACCGCAGGTTATCATCCATTACCACGACCTGCCAGCCATTTTCACCGGATAAACCCAACTGCGCCGCGTTTTGCGGTTGGTTGACAAAATCGGCACCGCTGGCCTGGCCGGCATCCACTTCATACTTCGCGCCCACATCAAACCGAGCAAAGCGATATTCCGGCAGGTAATACTGGACGTGCCGCCAGTTGGACGCCAGCAGCAGCGTACTATCCGGCGAGAAGAACTCCCGCACGGTCGTAATCTGGTTATGCAGCAGCCGGTCGCTGTCGCGCAGGGTGCTGTAGGTCAGCAGCTTGGGGCCGGTTTCACCCAACGGATAGGTCGGCATGAAAATAAAAATGGCCGCGCCCACCAGCGTTGTCACCGCCACAGCCCCCCACAGCCGCGCCGGATACGCGCACAGCAGGCGGTACAGCGCCTCGGCGCTTGCCAGCAGCAGCGCCGGCAGAAACACAAACACCAGCCCCTGCTGTCCCATATGAATGATGATGTAGAAGGCCAGCGGCGGCGCAATCCACAATATAAACACCCAGAATTTACGATTCGTCAGCCAGTCGCGCGGACGGCGCAGCCAGGGCAGCCACAGCACAAGCGGCAGCAGCGCCAGCGCCCCGGCATACAGCGTATACGGAATCAGTTTTACCAGATTACGGCGCAGGCCAAACATCCCCGCGCCAGCCAGCAGGCTGGTAGTATTAAAAAAGGCCGCCGAATAGGCCGCCGACCCGGCCAGGTAGGTTTGTATGCCGTTGCTGTACACCATCAGCGGGATGAACCACGCCAGCGTAACCGCAACACCCAGAATGAGCGACAAAACAATCCGCACCACGCCCAACCGCCAGCAGGTATACACAGCCAGCGGCGCGAGGAACATCAGCGTTTGCTGGCGGAAACCACCGACCAGCGCCAGAAAAACCACCGTCCACCACAGCCAGCGCGTCTGTCCGATCATAATGCGGTACAGCAGCCAGACGGACAGCACCACCGTAAACAAATCGAGGGTATGCGGGAGCGCGATTTCGCCATAGAACCAGAACAGCGGGCTGCCTAACAGAAACAGCGCGGCGATCAAACCCGTCGTCGGGTTGAACAGATCGCGCCCCAGATAAAACAGCGCCACCACCGACAGCCCCGACGCCACGATGCTGATAAAGACCATCGTGCGCTGCGGGTCGCCAAACAGTCCATTCACGAGCTGCGCCAGCGCGATATAAACGATATATCCGGGAAACTGAGGCGCGCCATCCAGCACATCAAAATGCAGGATGCCAAAAGCCATATTGACCGAATCCCAGTGATAGAGATACTGGCTGACAAATGGCAGGCGCGTGAGAATGGTCAACAGGAATAACCCTGATACCAGCCACTTCGTATGACGACGATCAGTCAGAGCAGTTAAAGTGTTCAATCAGTACCCCCGGCAGCCCGGTTAAGCTGCGGCGCTGGCTGCGTCCGGTCATAACGGCGGAACAGACGCGGCACCCCAAAATACAACACGACGACGGCGGCCAGCAGCGGCAGCAGGCTGAGCAGGCCGCGCAGACCCACAATAATCCCATAGTTGCGGGCGATGTCACCCTGGAGGAATAAGGGCAGCGAGTACTGCCACAGCGGGCTGTGCGCGTTCATCAGTTCGAAGGTCGTCGGCCACACATCCACCGGCGGCCAGGCCTGCCCGCCAATCGTCAGCACCCACACGCTGAACAGCGATGCGGCCACCAGCAGCCCGATCACCACTTTACCCCACAACTTCGGCAGCCAGTGGTTAAAGACGAAGATGACAGGCAGCGCCAGGAACGGCAGCATCGGCACCAGGTAGCGCGGCCCAACCGTGAACCCCCCCCACCACATCACGCTGGCCGCGTTGTACAGTAGAAAACCGATGACCACCAGTGCGCTCACGACAGCGGCACTGCGCTGATCTTTCCGCTCGCGCCACCACCATACAAAGCCGGGGAACACCAGCAGCAGAAACGGTGACATCAGGAAGATGCCGCGCACCGGGCTGAAGGTCAGACCGTACAGCCGTTCGAGCGAAGGCATAGTCAGGCTCATAAAACCGGTCTGATGTTCATCCTGCCAGTTGGTCGAATATTCGTAGCCCACCGGCAGCGGCGTGCGAAAAATGGCGTAGTTATAGGCAGCGAAGATCAAACCCAACGGAATGGCCGCCAGCACAACGCGATACAGCGCCAGCCGGTTCGGCATTTTCCATGCCGCCCACAGGAAGATAATGCCCAGGAACGGCACAACCGGGTATTCGGTGATCGTCGCCAGGCCGAACAGCAGCCCCACCACCCACAGCCAGTTCAGGCTGGCCTGCTCGTAGATAACCCGCCACAGCAGGAAGAACCCAACAAACGCGCCAAAGGCAGCGATCTGATGCTGGTAAAGGACGTTGCTGTACGGAAAAGCCATCGTCGCCAGCCCGAACGCCAGCGCCAGCAGCATCGCGTAGCTGTCACGCGGCGTGAAACGGGCCGCGAACAAAAACACGGTCGCGCCTAACACGGCTGACGGAACAGCCATCGCAAAGAAAGTCATGAACGTCAGCGCCAGCCCTTGATACACCGCTTCCGGGCGGATACCTTCACCTTCGGGATTCAGGGTGTCGCTGAAGCCGCCGATGCCCCTGCCGCTCTGGATAAAATTATCTACCGGCGGCAGCGCGGCGATGCCCTTAAAGACCATGTAAAATGGCAGCGCCAGCAGCGAGGGGCCAATGGATTTATCGGTATAATAATGGCCTTCAAACAGGGCTTTATCGCCAGTATTTTCGTGGTAATCGTCTATATGCAGTACGCCCCGGTCGCCAATGGCGTACACCAGATCGGCGCGGGAATTCGCGCCCCAGTCAGCCCACTTGGGCATAAAGTAACCATAACACACCAGCAGAATCAAAAAAACGGTTGTCGCGTAGGCGCGGCGTGAGGATCGTCCAGTCATGCCAACCTCAGGGAATAAAGCTCACTCCTGTGTACGCTTAAGCTACCTAACACGACTTGCGAGGACATAAACAATGCGAAGTGTTAAAGCGGAAACTGATCATGATCGCCGGGCAGAGGGCCGGCTGCCAGGCCGACGCTCACGTTTCTCATAGGCTGCCCCCAGCCGATAAACCACCCACAAACAGCCAAATGCCAGTAACGTCATACCGACCACCATGATAGAGGCATCGTCATAACGTCGTGCCTGAACGGCATCATAGATCGCCAGCGGCAGCGTCTGGGTGCGCCCCGGAATATTACCCGCCACCATCAGCGTCGCGCCGAATTCCCCCAGCGCCCGCGCCGAACTGAGAATCAGCCCGGCCAGTATGCCGCGCCGCGCCATCGGCAGGGTGATATACCACCACACCTGCCATTCTGCCGCGCCATCTACCCGCGCCGCTTCTTCCGACTCCGGTTCGATATCCTCAAAGGCCGCCCGCGCACTCTGCACCATCAGCGGTAGTCCCACCACTGCCGAAGCGACAGCCGCCGCCTGCCAGGTAAACAGCAGGTCAATGTTTAACTGTTCCCGAATGAAGCTGCCGCGCCCCAGGACAAACAACAGGTAATAGCCCACTACCGTCGGCGGCAGTACCAGCGGCAGATTAATGATCGTGTCCAGGAGGACCTTGCCGCGAAACGGGACGCGCGCCAGCAGCAGCGCCAGTGCCAGCCCAACCAGCAAAATGCCGGTTGTGGCGGTAACGGTAACCTGAACCGACAGCCATAACGAATTCCAGTTCATTTAACTGGCTCTTCACCCGGCAGGATGAACCCGTAGCGGCGCATGACCATGCGCCCGGTTTCACTGTTAACAAAGGTGGCGAACTGGCGTGCCTCGGTTTCGTGTTGAGTTTCACGGACAACCGCCAGCGCCTGGTTAAGCGGCTGGTGCATTTCCCCCGGGATTAACACCCACCGGCCCTCGTCGCCGGCGGCAATACTCAGCGACAGCGCGACAATGGCAATATCAACATTACCGGTTTCAGCGTATTGTAAGGTCTGTGCCACATTCTCACCCAGGATAAGTTTGGGTTGTAGAGCCTCCCATATACCGGCAGTTTCCAGGGCTTCGCGGGCAGCGACCCCATAAGGCGCATGTTCAGGATTAGCAATCGCAACCCGCGCAATCTGATCCTGCGTCAATTCCTGAATCGTGCTGATCGTAACCGGGCTGTCAGCCCGTGTCCAAAGGGTGATGCGCCCCTGGGCGTACAGCGCCACCGTATCAGGCACGACCAGAGCTTTCTCCTGTAGCTCAGCAATATAAGACTGGTTAGCGGCAGCAAAGACATCTACCGGCGCGCCCTGCTCGATTTGCTGAGCCAGCATACCTGTTGAGCCAAAGTTGAAGCTGACGTCTGTTCCAGTCTGCTGTTTAAATAACTCGCCAAGTTCCTGGAATGCCGGCGTTAAATCAGCCGCCGCCGCAACAATCAGCGTGACAGGCGGGGTTTCATTGGCGGACGGAGTTCCTACCTCTCCAATCGGCAGCACGCCGGAGAGGCTGCCGCCGGAACAGGCCGCCAGCACCAGTAAGGACAGCAGTGATAGTTGTTTCATTGTTTATCCTCTATGGGCACAACCTCGCAGCGGTCAATCCACTGCAAAATAGCATTCAACTGGGCGAGGTTCAGTTCCACCGCCAGATAACTCACTCCCGGCGCGGCCTGCTGCCGGGTTTCGAGCAGTTCGGCATAACTCCGGCGGCAGGCGGCCTGCTGCCGGCGCACAATCGGCAGGGTTGGCCGGTTCAGTAGGCGCGCCACATACAACCGGCTGAGAAATTCCACCCGTACCCGGCGAATACTGGCCGAGGGATGCTCGTCGTATAACCATTGTTCCAGGCGTTTTTTCCCGTCAGGGGTAAGAGAATACTCGGTTCGAGTGGGGGCGTTGTCAACTGCAACCGCACTCCCCTCGATCAAACCCTGCTGTTCCAGCCGTTTTAAGACAGCGTAAAGCTGGCTGGTACTCAGATTCCAGATGCGCCCCAGTTCATCGGGATTGGTAAAACAGGCCAGCAGTTGATAGCCATGTTTGGCCCGCGCCGCCAGCAGTCCCAGAATGGTTTCATCAGGTGTGAGGTGCGTCACAGCAGCTATTCCATGAAAGAATAGTCTCAAGGATACCCTACCGAGTCTGGACTGTCAACTGATTGTGAAGCATCGTACTTTCGCATCCCTGGTCACAAAAACTCACTGACCGGCGCGGGCGGAAATCATATTTTTTTACTATTCTCCCGGTTGGCTTGCTGGCAACCAGCGCGTACAATGGAGTCATCCCGGACATACGCTGTGGAGTTCCCCGTTGGTGACTGACACAAACCCAAGCATCATGGTAGTAGATGACGATTGGATGATCCGCGAGATCATGCAGGCGCATCTGGAAAATGCCGGGTATACCGTTTACACCGCGCACAGCGGCGAAAATGCGCTGGAACTGGCGGCGATCCACCTGCCCGACCTGGTTATCCTGGATATGCGTATGCCGGGCTTAAACGGGCACGATGTCTGCGCCCGCCTGAAAACCGCTTCCGCCACCCGCAACACGGCGGTTCTCATCACCACCGCTATGGACGATGAGGAATCGCGGCGGCGCGCGGTGGAAGCCGGCGCGGACGACTTTCTGGCGAAGCCGTTTGACGCGGTGGTAATGCTGACACGGGTCAAAAGTCTGCTGCGTATTAAGTTCTTACAGGATGAGCTGGAACGCCGTGACCAGCAGTTGCGGGACGTACTGATACGGCATGTCGGCGAGGCAACCGCCCGTTTAATTCTGGCCGACCTGCTGGCTGAAACCCCATAATCCCGTACCCAACGGTTAGCCGCCGCAAGGTATACGACCATTGGCAGCCGTTTCCATTACTGGTAAAACAGATTGATCGAATGAACGAGGTTCAGCGGCCATGTCCTTTGGCAGATCACCACGCCGATCACGCGGACGGGGCGGCGGCCCGCCCGCATGGTTTGTTTTTCTCATTGGCATTGCCATTGTCTTTGGCGTGTATTACATCGGCATGGGCGTGCAGAACTTCTTACGCACCGGCGGGCGCGGGGTGCAGGAAAACATCCAGCAGGCGGCCCCCACCGCCACCATCAACTTCGTGCGCCCAACCAGCAGCCGGGGTAATCTGCCAACTTCCACACCGGTGCCAACCTGTACCGATTTTACGGTCAGCGTGCCTAACGCGATTGTTCGGGATAATCCGCATCCGAATGCCACCATCGTCACATCCTATTCGCAGGGGCAGTCGGTCTGCGTGTTAGGTCGCCCCGCCCCGGACAGCGAGTGGTATATGATTGACATGAACCCGCGCACCCGGCGGATTGAAACGGCTTACATGCACGAAACTGTTGTCGAAGCGGTTAACCCAACGGTGACGCCGACGCGCACCCCGACCGCCACACGCACGCCAACACCGACCACAACGCCAACCATCACCCCCATACCGCGCGTGCTGCCAACCGCCACTCCTGACCCGGATGTGACGAACACACCGACACCGGTACCGCCGACGATTACGCCAACGCCGACGGTGCCGCGCAGCAGCGCCTAGGGCGACGGCGGCGCCAGTTCCAGCGGGCGCTTAAAACCCGGCAGCGGCGACTGAATGACCACACCGGCCACCAAACGCAGCACCGCGCCGATGACGATGATCATCACCAGTTCAACACCCCAGTGGGACAGGCTGCTGCCGATCAGTGGGCCGAGGAACTGCGCCACGAAGATAATTTGTGTGTAGGCGGTAGTGTACCGCGCCCGGTGTTCCATCGGTGTGGTCTGGCTAAAGTACGCGAACAGGCCGATACCCGCCAGTGTCCATGATGCGCCGTTAATAGCGGCAGCCAGCAGTGTCAGATTCAGGTTAGGCGCCAGCGCGATCAGCAGTGCGCCCAAAGCGGTGCCGATGACCGACAAACCCACCAGCGAACGATTACCCGTAATCTGCACGATCCGCGTGGCGATCAGCGCCACCGCTGCTCCCGCCATCAACTCGGCCAGCCCGAAAATGGACATAAAACTCTCGGTGGCATCCAGATTGTTGACCAGATGCAGCGGCAGCAGCGAAGAAATCGAGAAAAACGACAAATGCATCAAAGCATTGACGACGCCCACCCGCATGAATACCGGCGACCGCCAGGGGTTGCTGTCGGTCTGCACGGTGACATTCGACACGGCGGGGGCGGCTTGCAGGCGCACCCGCATCACATGCCAGAAACTTCCCAGCACCAGCGCAAACGCCAGCACAAACATCACCTGATAGTTCAGCGGGAAAGGCGCTTTTTCCAGCCACACACCCAGGACAAGACCGCTCAAACCTACAGTAATATTCAAGGCCAGTGACCGGCGGCTGAGAAGCGCCGGCATCTGCCGTTCATCTATGGCTTCGCGCATGAGCATCAGGAACGTGACCGACGCTAAGCCCTGCGGCACAGCCGGCAGCGTCAGCGATACAATCAACCATGTAACCTGGAAATCAGGCGGCATGAACGGAGTCAGCGCCGGCAGCAGAAAAGCAAGCCGGAAGCCCAGAGATGGCAGAAGCAGGGCCTGCCGGGTATCGCTGAACCGGCGCAGCCACCAGTTGCTGATCGAAGCCGCCAGCAGCAGCAGAACCGCCGGCAGCGCGGTAATCAGGCTGAGATCATTGGCGTCCGCGCCCAACCGGATGGCGTACACTGATAGAAAACGGGTCAGCGCGGGAAGCGCCAGTCCAAACCAGGCGATATCCATCACCAGATGATAAAAGTTCGACTGGCGATCAAAACGAGGGCGCGCGATTGCAAAACGCATAACGATCAGTCACCTGTGCCAAGCACCAAAAGAACCGCCGCTCCTTCAGGGAAGAGGCGTTCATTTCCTCACGAACTGCCAACTCTACATTTGACCGGAAATAATGTCTTTCGTATTTCTTGAGGGTCTGGCGCGTCAGCCCACCTTATGATATATCCAGATTTGATGATATATCCATTGAGGTGACTTTGGATAGCACCAACTGTCTTTTGAGTTCTAAGCCGAGTCAGAGTATAGTGGTGACAGGTATTCAGCAGCAAGAGGGAATTTGAATATGTCGTTCTTTGGCACTCGCCGACAGACCGAACCACCTCCACCTCCCAGCCAGCCCGAACGCCCGGAACCGCCGCGACCGCCGGTGCCACAGTCGCCGGTGGGCTTCGAGACGGTTTTAGGTACCAGCAGCACGCTAGAAGGGGTGCTGCGCAGCAGCGCCAACGTGCGGCTGGACGGCACCTTTAAAGGCACGATGGAGATCACCGGCAACATCCTCATCGGGGAAACCGCCAAAATCGAAGCCGACGTCAACGCCAAGAATATTTCGATTGCCGGAGCAGTGCGCGGCAATATCAGTGGTAAAAAAGTGCAGCTTCTGCGCACAGGCCGCGTGTGGGGCGACATCCGTGCCGCCGCGCTGACGACGGAAGAAGGCGCGTTTATTGATGGTAAAATCACAATGGTCAGCGCCGAAGCTGCCGCGCCTGCCGAACCGCCGCCGGAAGAAAGTGCGCCGGTCGCGGCGGCAGCCGACGAGGTGGCGATAGAGGCGCGGCTTGAACCGGAAACCGCCCTGTCCGATCAACCGGAGACGCTGCCGCATGTGCCGGTCGAGGACGGCGATCCGAACGAGACCGACTCACCATCCGAGCGGTAGGCTATTTTCGTCATTGTCCGGTAAAGCGGAAACAGGAGTCCCGGTGTGCGCCGCTTGTTAATCGTGTTGTTCATCCTGAGTGCCGTTCTGGCGTTGGGATTATCCCTGTTCGCCCCTGACAACGCCCTGACCAGGCCAGCGCAGATCGCGGCGCTGCTGCTGCTGGGCGGCAACATCATCGCTCGCCTGCTGTTTCCTGCGTCTTATGCCCGGAGGGTAAAGGTTCCACCGTCGCAGATCGCGGACATGGAGAAACTGTACTTCCGCGCCATGCGGGAAATGATTAACGACCAGCCGAATCTGGTGCAGGTTATCAATGATTTGCAGCGAATTCTTTCGATTGACCCCCGCTATAAAAACGCGCGCCACTATTTGAACCGCGCGTTACTGATGCAGTCGGAAGGGACATCTACCACACCGCCATTTTCACCGTCGCGCAACAGCACGGAATTCATGCGTTTGCAGGATCAGCTAATTGACCCTGATCCCGACATACGCAAATCGGTAGTGATGGAACTGATCCAGTACGGCGAAATTGCGACCGATCCTTTGATCGCGCTGCTGATGGATGAAGACTCCGATGTGCGCGTTCATGCGGCAACCGCGCTGGGCTGGGTGGGTGGCCGGCACGCGGTACAGCCGCTTCTGGTGGCTCTGCAAGACGAAAATGCTTTTGTGCGGCGGTATGCCGCCCGCGCGATGTGCTGGGTCGTGGATGAAACCGGCGTCGAAGGTTTGATTGACGCCCTGAAAGACGATGATAACTACGTGCGCCAGTATGCCGCCCGCGCCTTGGGCTGGAGTCAGGACCCGCGCGCCGTGCGTCCGCTGCTGGAACTGCTGGCGCTGGAAGAAAATATGGATGTGCGCGACTACGCCCTGACTGCCCTGGACGACCTGGGCGAACGTCCGCCGCGCATTGAACGCGCCGTTGAACTCACTGAATAGCGGGTTATGCATCTGGTTCTTGATATTGTAGACCTGCTGCAGCTACAGGAAATCTGGAGCTGGCGGCCTATTGTGGTGGCCTTCAGCCGCCTGGAGCGCCGTGAACCGCCGCCTCGGAGCGGCTCACAGCGTTTTAATCTGGCCGAGCTGGTGCCGCGCCTGTCCCGGCTGCGTCTGTCACCTGACTGGCAGCAAATACGCCACCACGAAGACCCGGCGCGCCTGCCGATTCGGGACCTGTCGGATACCGACCTGAGTTACCTGTACCCGGAAGCCGCCGCCGCCGGCCTGCGCCAATCACTCTTTTTTGCCGCCTATCGCTGTTTTGTGATAGCCCGGTATCAGGGTGCCGTTCAGCCAACCGGAACGCTGCTGCGCGCCCTGGCCGATGTACGGCAGTTAGCGGCTGATGATTATCTGGATGTTTATGCCCTGCCCCGTCAGGGATCGCCGGACTGGATTCCGGCAGAGATCACCGACGAAATCCGCTGCCTCGACACGCGCTACCAGCCCGCCGAACCAGGCACACCGTCAGCGTATGTCATCGCGGATACGTTCTGGCCGCTGCTGGTCAAAGCCGACAGCCGCGACCTTGACGCGGCTGCCCGGCAGGTAAGCGGCTCTCTGCCGCCCGAATCCTGCCGCGAACAGCTTGACCGCCTGTTGGAAGTCGCACAGATGTGGAACCGGTCGCCGTCGGTGGTTGGCCTGTGTTATCAAGTTCAGTCGGAGGAATTGTGATCAAAGTGTTGTTTGTCTGCCTGGGCAACATCTGCCGTTCGCCAATGGCCGAAGCTGTTTTCCAGGAGATGGTGAATCAGGCGGGTTTAAGCCAGCAGATTATGGCCGACTCCGCCGGTACGGGTGACTGGCATGTTGGGGAGCACGCGCATCACGGTACGCTGAACGTCCTGAAACGGCACAACATCCCGTACAATGGCCGGGCACGGCACGTCCAGCCGCGTGATCTGACCGATTTTGATTACGTTTTAGCGATGGATCGTTCGCACCTGGCTTACCTTGAGCGCCACACCAAAGGCGCGAATACCGAGGTGGCGCTGTTCCTCAGCTATGCCAAACAGGCTGGCCTGCTGACCGAAACCGAAGTGCCAGACCCTTATTATGATGGCAAATTCAACGAAACCTACGATCTGGTAGTCACGGGCAGCCGCGCTTTTCTGGATTACCTGCGGCGCAAACACCAGCTATAAATCGCGGACGGGACGGCTGCCGGTGGTTTCGGCAGCCGCCGCGCCGGCTGCGGTCTTTTTCGGGGTGGGTTTTTTGGTCGCTGTCGTTTTGCTGGCCGATTTCTTCGGCTGCGCGGGTTTATGCATGTCCACCGCGCGCCGGGTTTCAGCCGTTTTCTTCACCGCCGCCGGCGGGGTGGTTCGGGCTTTCAGCGTCCGCTGGACTTCGTTCGTTAAAATCTGGCTGTTCTGGTAATCCCCCATAAGCGGAATATTGAGCGCCACCCCGGCTGCAATCGCAATCAGGCCGGGCAGCAGGTTGCCGGTGGAGATGATGAACAGCCCAACCAGCGCCAGCGCGCCAACGATCACAATCTGTTCGCGTGGGGTCACGCCGTCAGCCACCGAGCCTTTAATCACGGTCATGCTGCCCAGCCGTTCCGCTTTTCCCTGCAACCGTGTCGTGCGGGGAAAACGTTTCGCCACCTTTGACGACACCACCAGCGAGAAATTGCCGCTCTTTTCCACCCAGCCATCCAACCCCGGACGGCTGGCTGTACCTTTCTGCTGCAAGCGTTCATTCAGCGCGCTCATACACTGCGCAACCGTCTTTTCCGTGTAATAGGTGAACTGCACGGTGAAACTCCTTATTCGTCACCAGCCGCCGGCCCATAAAGCCGGCGGCGGACAGCCTAAAGCATCGGCACAGACAAACCGCCATCCACGACAAACACCTGCCCGGTCGTGTAGGCTGACGCGGCTGCCGCCAGATACAGCGCAATACCGGCGATGTCCGCCGGTTCGCCAATACGTCCGGCGGGAGTGCGCTCCGTGATCTGCTGCGCCAGCGCGTCATTTTCCCAGATCACCCGCGCGAACTTCGTTTTGACCAGCCCGGGCGCAATCGCATTCACCTGAATATTGTCCATTCCCAGTTCCATCGCCAGCGTCTGCGTCAGGTTAATCAGCGCGGCTTTGGTCAGGCTGTAAATACCCTGCAAACGCCCCGGTCGCAGGCCGTTCACTGAGGCCACATTGATAATTTTACCACCGCCGTTGGCACGCATCACGGGGACAGCGGCCTGAGTCAGCCATACCGTTCCCATGATGTTCACTTCAAGCGTTTTCTGCCACAGGCTGTCTTCGGCTTCCAGCACCGGGCCAAAGTGGGGGTTGGTCGCGGCATTGTTCACCAGCACATCCAGCCGCCCGTAGGTATCCACCGCCCCCCGCGCCAGGGCTTGCAGCGCGGTCTTATCGCCATTGTGCGCGGCAATACCAACTGCCTCTCCACCATTGGCGCGAATGGCCGCGACAACGGCATCCAGGCCATCCTGCTTGCGGCTGCTCACCACGACTCTGGCGCCGGCCTGGGCATAACACTCGGCAATCGCCTGCCCGATGCCGCGTGACGCGCCGGTAATCACCGCCACTTTGCCGGTCAGATCCAATCCCGTATTCATTTCTGATGCTCCAAGAATAGAACAATTATTCCATTTTTGCGGCGAATCGTCAATGCTGATTGTGACCTGTCCGGGGTGAATGAGCAAATGTGTCTTTGATTTCCAGCAGCCGGAAAAAGGCTATAGACTATAGATCAGGAACACACGACGACAGACCGTTTCACCTAAAGGATACGTTTCATCATGCTCTACGATATTACCCGCACCATTTCGTCCACAACGGCTGTCTGGCCGGGGGATGCGACCTTCAGCGCCGCTTACGTCTACCAGTTGGAACGCGGTTATGCGGTCAATCTGACGACCATGACCCTCAGCCCGCATACCGGCACGCATATTGATGCTTATTTCCATTATGAACCTGATGGATGGCGCGCACCCGGCGGCGATGCCGCTGGAGGCTTACATCGGCCCGGCGCGAGTTGTTACGGTGAACCAGCGCAGCGGCGCGCTGCTGCCGGATGATTTCGGCCACCTCGACCTGACCGGCGTGGAACGCCTGCTGCTGCACAGTTGGGTCAGCGATCTGCCGGATGACCGGTGGCCGCCCGAATTTCCGTACCTCAGCGAAGAATTGATCGCCTGGCTGGCGGCGCGGGGCGTGCGCCTGATCGGCCTGGACTCGCCCTCGGTGGATGCCTTCGATAGTACAGAATTAAGATGTCACCACGCGCTAAACCGTTATAAAATGGTGAATATCGAACTGCTGCAACTG
>JARKOK010000133.1 GCA_029975765.1 Aggregatilineales bacterium | reverse complement strand
ACCTGCACCACCTGCCGTTCCTGCCCCTGAATAATCAGCACCGGCCAGATATACATATTCCACACGTAGACGAACTGGATCACGGCCAGCGCGCCGATGGTGTTCCAGCTAATCGGCACCAGCACGCGGATCAGGAATTGCAGGGGCGTCGCGCCGTCCAACTGCGCCGCTTCCGACAGTTCCGCCGGGATGTTGGCGAAGTGCTGCCGGAACAGGAACGTGCCGGTCGCGCTGGCGAGGAACGGCACAATCAGCGCCAGATAGGTGTTGCCCCAGCCCAGACTGTTGACGAAGCGGAACAGCGCGATAATCAGGATTTCCGTCGGCATCATCAGCGTGATGAGCACGAAACCAAAAATAATCCACTTGCCGGGGAAACGGAAATAAACAAAGGCCAGCCCGGACAGCAGCGACAGGATGGTTTTACCAACGGTGACCGCAATCGCCACGAAGATGCTGTTGAGCATGTAATTGCCCAGATTGCGGTTGACCATGACGATGTTCCAGTTGTTTGCCAGCGAACTGCCGGGTGTGAACTGGTAGCTGAAGACCTGCGCGTTGCTCTGGGTGCTGACCAGCATGGCGTAAAACAGCGGAAAACCCATAATAATGCAGGCCGTCCATAAGACAAGATGCACGTACCAGCGTTTGGGCACCCAGGCCGGCAGCCGGCGCGGTTGTGATTGGATGATCACACGCGGCTGCGTTTCGTGGGTGAGAGTGGTGGACTGCTCACGCTCCATAGGTGACGCGCCTCCCGGTGCTGCGGAACTGGAAGATCGTCAGGGCGATGACCATGACAAACAGGACGATGGACTGCGCGGCGGCTTTGCCCAGGTCGTTGTTCTGGATGCCGACCTGATAGATGCGGTACATCAGCGTCGTGGTAGATTGCAGCGGGCCGCCGCGTGTCAGATAGTCAATCGTACCGAACGTTTCAAAGAATGCATACGTCATATTGGTAATAATCAGGAAAAACGTAATCGGGGACAGCAGGGGCAGCACGATGTGGCGGAAGCGCTGCACCGCGTTCGCGCCGTCAATCGCGGC
>JARKOK010000130.1 GCA_029975765.1 Aggregatilineales bacterium | reverse complement strand
GCTATTTTTGACCCCTCCCCCGTCCCCTCCCCGAATTCGGGGAGGGGTGTTGTGTCCGGCATTTGCTCCCCTCTCCCCTGAATTCGGGGGAGAGGGGTTGGGGGTGAAGGGGTTTGGAAGTCTTAACTTGATGCCTATGGGCGCACTGCCATGCGCCCCTACAAGCTGTTCAGTTACACCGCGATTTTCTGCGTCCCCAGCGCCGCTTTCAGGAACGCCTTCACGACGTGTACCGGAATAGCAAAACCAACATCCGGGCCGGTAATCATGGTATTGATACCGACCAGCCGCCCGGCGGCGTCCACCACCGGCCCGCCGGAATGGCCGGGGCGCATGTGCAGGTCGAGCGCGATCCATTCGCGCCCCGGCTGCATCTGGCCGACTTCGGGAAGCTGCGCCCCCACGCCGATCACCACGCCGGATGTCACCGCATTTAGCACCCCCCAGGGATGGCCGACCGCCATCACCCACTGGCCGGGCTGAAGCTGGCGCGAGTCACCCGGCGTGATTGTTGGCAGGCCGTCCGCATCCACTGCCAGCGCCGCCAGATCAAGCGTTTCGTCATAGGCGATGATAGTCGCGGGCAGTTTGCGGCCATCCGGCAGCACCGCGTAAAGGTGATGGCGCCCGCGCACGACATGCGCGTTCGTCACAATCAGGCCGTCGGAATGCCAGATTGTACCCGCGCCCGCGCCGCGCCCGTTCACGATCTGCACGAGGCTGGCGCGCACCGCGTCCACCGTACCGGCTAACGCATCATTGAGTTGTTGTAGCAGATTTTTATCCACGTTTGGCCTCTGGATGACTTATGGATAGATATGCCTGATTTCGCAGGGGCGGGTTGCCCCTACAACCATTTTCCGTCCTTGAACCGATTACCGACAACGGTTTAGCCCCGTTCGCCTACCGTAACCTGGATGTCCTGCACCTGGCCGCCGCGTACAATCCGCACCGGCACCGCCTGCCCGATACGCCCGCCGCCCAGCGCCGATACCAGGTCTTCGCCGCTTTCCACGCGCTGGCCGTCCACCGCCACAATCGTATCGCCCATAAACAGGCCGCTGCGTTCAGCGGGGCTGTCGGCCTCGACGGTCATCACCAGCACGCCGGTTTTCTGCCCCAACTGCTCCGCCAGCGCCGCCGGTAGTTTGGCGGGCTGCACACCCACACCCAGATACCCCCGGCGCATCCTGCCGTGCCGCAGCAGGCTGTCCGCGACGTGACGCAGCGTGGGGGTCTGGATGGTCAGACTCGCGCCGCGCATCAGCGCCGAAGTGTTGATGCCGATCAGTTCGCCGGTCACGCTGACCAGCGGCCCGCCGGAAAAGCCGGGGTACATCACCACGTCGGTCTGCGCGAAGAACTGCTGGTCGTTGGCGCTGTGGCTGAGGGCGCTGAT
>JARKOK010000096.1 GCA_029975765.1 Aggregatilineales bacterium | reverse complement strand
CAGCGGGTTGAACAGCTCGGCCTGCAACAGATTCGATTTGACCAGGTAGATCGCGATAAACGCGCTCACGGCTCCGGCCAACACCACGCTTTGCTTATGGCCTGCTTTACCGCTTAACAGCACGATCGCCGCCACCAGCGCGACAATCTCAAGCCAGAAACCCGCGGCGCCTTTGCCGCTGACCAGCCATTTCACGGCTTCGTACTCGCCGCCGGCTCCCGGATATAACCCGATTAAGACTTCAGTTACGACGATGATGAACTCGACCGCCAGCAAGACGGCCGCGACTTTACCCATTTTAGCCATCAGTTCGGCTGGCATGTGGATCGTTCCATTCTTGTTCAGAACGAATGCCAGGATAATCAGCACCGCCAGCGCCGCGGCCAGCGCCGCCACCAGAAAGGACAGCGGCTGCACCGGATTGTTCCACATCGGTCTGGCTACCTGGAAACTGAAGACGAATGAGGTGACTGTGACCAGAATCCCGGCGATAAACGCGATGATCGCAATCGGCTTAACCGCCTTCTCGTCTTTCTGGCCCGCGCTGACCAGCAGCAGCTGGCGCGTGAAGATGATCGAAATCACCATGTACGAGGCCAGAATGATGAAGTCCCAGAACATCGGCGAGCTCAGGTTGCCGCTCGTGATAAACAGCCAGACGCGCTCAGGGTTGCCGATGTCCACGATGATGAACAAGGACGCGGCGACGATACTGGAGACGGCGCCGAGGTAGGCCGCGATCTTGCTGTACGGTTTGAAGCCGTTTAAGTTAAACAGGAACGGTACGGCGGCGAACAGCAGGCTGCCGGCGGCCACTCCCGTGAAGATCATAAAGCCTACGATGTAGAGTCCCCACATGTTGACCACGCTCAGGTTTGTTAATTGCAGGCCTTTGCTGAGCTGCAGGCCCCAGCAGACCACACCCAGGACCGCGACTGCCGCAAAGATCACGAGCCAGATGTTCGACGATCCCGGTTTGCCGGTATGGGCTTGCGGTGTCGCGTTGGCTTGTACGCTTATATCGGTTTGTGTTGTCATGTCGGTACCTCCTTAAGTCAGGTAGAAGACGGAAGGCTTGGTGCCTTTCTCTTCTAGCAGGTGGAAATAGCTGCGGCCCTGGATCGCTTTGCTGACTTCGCTGTTCGGGTCGTCCAGGTCGCCGAAATA
>JARKOK010000042.1 GCA_029975765.1 Aggregatilineales bacterium | reverse complement strand
CAGGTTGGCATTGAACTGGGCGCTGGCGGCGAGGCCGGTTCGTGTCTCGATCAACGCGCTGGCTTGCTGAATGTATGGCTTGTTCGTCAAGATTGGCATACAAACTTGTAACGGGCGTGCGCTGCTTATCCTCATTATAATACTCAAACATACTGCGCTTCGCATGAGGAGAATTAATCTTGTTCCGTTTCCTCAAAGCGTTTCTGATTTTGGCCTGTATGAGTCTGGTTTTATCCGGGGCGCTGGCGCAGCCGGCGTCGTTAGCGGTTGGCGACCCGCCGGTTGCGGCGCTGATCACCGTATCGGCCCCGGATCGAACCGGTCTGGTGACGATTACCGGCGCGCCCGGCGCGGTCTTTCCCGCCGCGCAGGTGTCCATCCGTAATCTGTATACGGAAGATGTGGTTTACACGCAGGCCACGATCAACGGCAGTTTTACGGCCACGCTCTACGGGCCGGGTAATACACCGTTCTGGATCAGCCCCGCGCCCAGTATCCCCAACACCTTACGGAATATCCCCGGTTCGCTGCCCGGCGGCCCCGGCACAATCATTTACGGCCCATTCCCGGAGACCCCGCAGCCGGATACCATCACTCAGCTTCGGGTAGATGGCCGCCTGTCCGATTGGGAAGCCCGTTATGCCGATGCCGAAATTATGCCGGGTACGGTCTATGCGCTGGTCAATCAGGATGCGCTGTTTGTTGGTTACGCGGGCGATGTGCCGCCGGATTATAACCGGCTGGCGCTGACCTTTACGCTGGACGGCGCGCTGTATACCCTGACGTTTGACCCGCGCCAGGAACAGGCGGCGGCGCTGCGCCGGGTGCAGCCCAACGCGGCGGAACTGGGTACGCTGGTCATCGGCGCGAGCCAGCAGGGGAATGTGATTGAAGTTCGCGTGCCGTTTTTGCCGATTAATCCGAACAATCCGGCGATTGAAACCGCCACCATCGAACGCTTCCAGTTTCTGGGTATGGACGGCGCGCCCCGGCTGGATGTGCCGGTAGCGGCGGACGTGCCGGTGCTGGCGGGGGAACTGTCCGGGGCGGTGCATCTGGACAGCGTCTTAGGCGACACTTTCACGCGCTTTACGGTCGCCGGGTCGGTGGCGCAGGGCGCGAGTCGGTGGCAGGCGCGCGGTCGGGTAAATACTCTGAATCTGGAACCGGGCGGCCAACTGGCGCTCGAACTGGATGTGACGCTGGATGTCGCGCAGTACCCGGAAGGGCTGGTCGGTTTACAATTGGGCGGGGTGCTGGGTTTGCAGCCCCTGACCGACGCTGCCGGCCAGCAGGCGGCGGGCGGCCTGAACAGCACCAACGGCTGGTCGAATTTGCTGACGCCGGGCGGCCTGCCGGTCATTAATCTCACCAGCGCTGTGCTGCTGGGACAGGCGGCTGCCCCCGCAGCGGCTATCATTCGCCGGGGCAGCCAACTGGTGTTCGGGCTGGATTTTACGCTGACTCTCCCGGATGATCTGCCCGCCGGACGCTACGTGCCGGTGTTTCAGGGGTTTGGTCAGGTAGCCGATGGTGAGCCGTTCGTGTGGGAAGCCGCCGGTATCTTCGGCGCGGGCCGGGGGCTGTCACGCCTGCCGCTGACGCGCCTGCCGCTGGTGCTGACGGTCGGCGGCGCGGAACGGGCGCGGCTGGTGTGGACGCTGTTCCAGAACATGCCGAGTGATGGCAGTCGGGGTGTGCTGGCCGACCAGGATCGCGCGCGTTATGGCCTCGCCAACCGTGTGCGCTTCGATGCGCCGACGTATATCCTGCCCCTTTCGGACGCGCCGGGCGGCCAGCCGGTCGCCTACGCGCTGGAGCCGTATCTGCTTAACCAGATGCCCAACGCCTACGACACAACTGCCGCGCCGCTGGTGCCGTTTCTGTTCCCCGGCGGGCGGCTGACCGGTCAGGTCATTCGGCCCAGCGGAACACGCGACGATCTGGGCAGCGCCTCCATCGTGCAGAATCAGCTCTCAACGGCGGCGCTGGACGAGCGCGCGTTGTTCGGCAGGCAGTCGCCGGTGGATATTTACCAACTGACGACCTTGAATCCCCTGTTCACGAAGTACGTGTTTAAGGAATACGGCGAGCATACCATTGAACTGACTGGCAGCCTGGAGGACATCTGGGGCAACCGCTATGACGGCGGCGGCACCTACCATGTGCTGGTGGCCGAACCGCTGGAACTGCTGCCGGGGGTGCTGCCGGGTACGCCGTTTGAGGTGGGCGACGCCTTCTATCCCGGCCTGCGCGTGCTGCCGGGCAGCGCGGCGGATGTGACGATCACGGTGCGGATTTATCCGCTCGACGGCAGCGACCTGATTGAGCATGTGATCCAGGGACGCGCCAACCGTTACGGCTATTTCTACGGCGACGGCGGTTTCACCTTCGATACGCCGGGCGAATATATCGTGGATTATGAAGCGCGTTATACCGACGCCGAGGGCAAACTCTGGGCGGCCAGCGCGCGCGGCGCGGGGGTGATTGCCAACCCCGCTGGGGCGCTGCTGGCGCGCGGCCAGCGCGGCCTTGACGGCGTGACTGGCAGCGTGCGCCCGGCGTGGTTCTCGCTCAATCGTTACCTGTCGGTCGTGCCGAGAGTGAGCGATTTCCATCTGAACTACCCGTATCACAGCGGTGATGTCGTCTGGGTCGCCACCAATAACACGTTTAATCCGGTCGTTCAGGTACAGGACTTGCAGGGGGCTTACACCGCCTGGCTGCAAAACAATTTGCCCGGCGACACAGTGCCCGGCGGCCTGCCGCTGGCTCAGGCCGCCGCCGAAGATGAACTGCCGGTCGGGGTGTATACCGCGCCGGATGGCAACGCCAATGATGGATATTTCTATATCAGCGCGCTGCGCCCCGGCGTCACCGCGCGCCAGTTTATCGCCGCCGGTCATGATGGCGGTCTGCCCCTCTACTGGGAATGGAATGACCCGCTCAACCGGCAGATTGGCACGGGCATAAACAGCACCCGCGCCGGCGATTTCCTGTTCCTGTTTGGCGGCGCGGTGGTGCGGAACGCCGAAGCCGGAGTACAGGATACCGCCATCTACGCGGCGCTGGCCGTGACGATCAATGCCGATGATGCTGCCGGGCCGCGTGTGTATCCGCCGTACCGGGGGCAGGCAGGCGGCGCGGACGGCGGGCCGCTGCTGGTCATCAATGGCGAGCCGGTGGAGATGTTTTTCCATCCCACCGGCGTGCAGCCGGGACAGCGGCTGACGGTGGGGGATACCCTGGCCGTCGCCGGTCAGTTGGCCCCCACGCTGCCGTCTGTCGTCCATGTGACGATCACCGCGCCTGGCGGCAGGGTGCGTCAGTTTGAAGGCACCGCCAGCCAGATCGGGTATTTTTATGACCCGGCGCAGGATTTTCAGGTGGACGAGGCCGGGGTGTGGACGGTCGAAATTACCACCCGGCATGATGGGCTGACCTCTGCCGGACGGATCGAGCCGCCGCCGCCGACTGGCGGGGTGCTGGGCACGACCGGCGGGCGCTTCTCGGTTTATGTGCTGCCTGCCGAGGCCGAGGCGCTGGTCTGGGCCGGCGGCCAGAGCGACATAGCGATTCCGGCGGCCTTCCCGTACAATTTCAATCTGCGTTTCCCGGCGGACTGGCAGAACGTGCGTATTGAATACACGGTAACGATGCCCGGTTATGTGCTGGAAAGCGGGCCGGGACGCGCGGGCGGCGGTTCGTTCACCTATCAGTACAATCCGGCCAATCTGTCGCGGGTGTTTGGTAATCTGGAAAGCAACGGCGAGGGCGATGGCCCGGCAGCGTCGGACGTGGTGGCGGTGACGCTGGTGGTGACCGGCACGGATGCGAATGGCCGGGCGCAGATTCAGAGCCGCTCGTTTACGATTATGCATGACCGGCTGACGACGTTTGATTGATGCTTAGGGGTACGGCACGCCCTGTCCCTGCTGGCAGCTAAGGTTGATATTGATGGCTCGATACAAACCAAAGTTTGATTTCCGGTGGGTGGTGGTCGGGTGTTTCCTGATCGCGCTGGGGGTGGTGTTGGTTCCGGCTGCCGCGCAGCGGGTCGCCACACCCACGCCGCTGCCGTTATATGCGCTGCCCGACCCGCGCGGACGGTCGGCCAGTTCCAGTACGATGGCGCTGTCGCGTGATAATCAAACGCTGGTAACGGCCAACATGCTCAATAATACGGTTTCGATTGTGCTGCCCCGCCAGCGCAAGTTGGTGACGGAAATCCCCGTCGGGCAGGACCCACGCTCGGTGGCGTTCACGGATGATGAAACGCTGGCCGTCGTTACCAACCGTCTGGATGGCACGCTGTCGCTGGTGGATATCAAAGCGCAGCAGAACGTGGCGGCCATCCCGTTGGATGGCATTTTCCCCTACAGCGTCGTTATCGGGGATAACAATCTGGCTTATGTCTCGCTTCAGGGCAGCGCGGCCATCGCCATCGTTGATCTGACGGCGCGGCAGGTTGTCGGACGCATCCCCACACTGCCGCTGCCCACCGGCCTGGCGATCTGGGGTGACTTTCTGTACGTCACACATTTCTGGAGCGGCGAGGTCAGCCTGGTGTATCTGCCGCAGCGTCAGGTGGTGAGTGTGGTGGCGACCGGCGTGGATACCGGTCTGTCAGCCAGCATCGAACTGGATGTGACACGCGGGCTGGCCTATCTGCCGCAAACGCGCAGCAACGCGCAGAATACGAACCTCACGTTTGACACGGTGGTGTTTCCAGTGGTCAACGTGCTGCGCCTGAGCAATCTCACGCTGGCGCGGCAGAGCCGCATCAACCTGGACACCGCCGACCGCCCGGTGAACATGCCGTTTGCGGCGGCGCTCGACCGCTTCAAGAACTGGTTATACATCGCCACCGCGGGCAGCAACATGGTCATCGTGTATGATCTCAGTAATGGCGTCACCCGGAGCACGATCCCGGTCGATTCCAACCCGCGCGGCATTTTATTGAACCGCGACAATTCGCTGCTGTTCGTGCATAACGTGCTGGAAGGCACGCTCACCGTCGTGCAGACCAGCAATTTTGAAGTCATTGACAAACTGCCGATCAGCAATCTGACCGTGCCGGTGGATATTCTGCTGGGGGCGCAGTATTTCTACAGTGCTGCCCGCCCGCGCATCAGCGCCGGGAACTGGGTAAGCTGTGCCAACTGCCACTTCGACGGCCTGTCGGATGGACGGACGTGGTTTGGTTTTCCCGGCGGGCCGCGTAATACTCCGGCGCTGTTCGGCGTGCAGGACACGCCGCCATATAACTGGTCGGCCACCTGGGACGAACTTCAGGACGTGGAACTGAAGATTCGTGACCTTCAGGCCGGTACCGGTCTGCTGGATGACGCGCCCAATCCGCCGCTGGGCGATCCGCACGCCGGCCTGTCGCTCGATCTGGATATTCTGGCGGGGTATCTCGCGGCGCTGACCGCGCCCACTGCGCTGGGCGGTGATTCCGCGCTGGTGGCACGCGGGCAGGCCGTCTTTGAGGAGCGCGGCTGCGGCGAGTGCCATACCCTGCCGGCTGGCACGAACTTGCAGCAGTACGATGTGGGTACGGGTGATAACCCGCTGGAACGCGCGGGAACGGCGTTTGATGTGCCGTCGCTGCGCTGGCTGGCCTGGAGCGCGCCCTACCTGCACGATGGTCGCGCGCCGTCACTGCGCGATGTGTTTCTGCTGCCGGGCGAGCATCAACTGGTGTTCGACGTGCCGCTGGCCGATATTGACGCGCTGGTGGCCTACCTGCTCAGCCTGCCGCCAGCCGAGTGATACCTGTGTTTAATTTATAACTTAACTCTTGCGAAACCGGCCTGAGGTTCAGTATATTTATGATGCTTATGATGGAAATTCTGTAATCGTTAAAGGCAAGAGGTGCATGAGCGTTAGCGCCGCGATGCAGGAGTATCTGGCCGAAGCGTACCGGCTGGCATACTATCAGGACAGCGATCCGTATATTTCCACGTCGGCGCTGGCCGACGTGATGAAGGTTTCCGCCCCGGCAGTGACCCGCATGGTGCAGCGCCTCAAGGAAGCCGGGTATCTCGAACACGAACCCTATCGCGGCATCTATCTGACGCCGGAAGGTGAACGCGAAGCCCTGATTTCGATTCGCCGTCACCGGCTGGTTGAACGCTTCCTGGTGGATGTGATGCAGTTTGGCTGGCATGAAGTGCATGACAGCGCCGATGAACTGGGCGCGGTCGTGAGTGAGGTCGTGGTGGAACGGATGGCGGACATGGCCGGGCATCCCCGGCGCTGCCCGCATGGCGAACCGATTCCCACGCGGGACGGCCATATGCCCCATGTGACCGATGTGCCGCTGACAGAGGCCCCCCTCGGCGGGCGGCTGGTCATCAGCCGGGTCAGCACGCATGATGCCGATAAACTGGTCTACCTCGATTCGTTGGGCTTAAAACCGGGCACGCCGTTTGATCTGGTGGAACGCGCGCCGTTTAACGGACCGATTCAACTGCGTGTGGCCGGGCAGATTCGGGTCCTCGGCCACGAGTTAGCCGGTTCGCTGCGGGTCTGCACCCCGGACGAATTTGACATTTAAGGCAAAAAGCCTGACTCATGGACAACCGAAAAAGACCCCGCCCGCCGCAATTGTCCAGCAGTATCCCAACCAGATGAGAATGACGGGTTGCTGTCGGGGAGCGCCGGCGGGCGGCCACATTGGGCCGTCCCTACTTCTGGGTTAAGTTTTTTCCCTGCCATCGTTCCACGCGGCCAGTCCCAGACATAACCAGCCGGCCAGCAGCAGCGCCCCGCCCAGCGGCGCGACCGCGCCCATAAAGCCAACATTAAAGATCGCCAGCACATACAGGCTGCCGGAGAACAGAATCATGCCGGCGGCGAACAGCCCGCCAGCCCAGCGTGTCAGCCGTCCCGGCCAGCGGTCGGCAGCCCACGCTGCGCCCAGCAGCGCCAGCGCGTGCATCAGGTGGTACTGGCTGGCGGTGTCAAACGTCGCGGCGCGACCGTTCGCCTCCAGCACGTTTGCCAGCCCGTGCGCGCCGAACGCCCCCAGCGCCACGCCGACAAACGCGAACCCGGCGGCCAGCACAACAAACGTTCGAGACATAACAAAGACCTTCGTGAGATGAGGGTAGATTTCAACAATTATAGCCAGGGATGGCTGTGGAATCAGTAGGGGAGGGTCTTAGACCCTCCCCTGTGAACTCAGCCGCGTTGGTTTATTTCTTGCCGTTGCCTGCTTTGATCGGGATCAGGCGCGGCTGAACTTCTTCGGCCTTCGGCAGCGTCAGCGTCAGCACACCATCCTGGAATGAGGCTTCCACCGCGTTAGCGTTTACCTGCTGCGGCAGGCGCACGCTGCGGCTGAATTTGCCCCAGCGGCGTTCCTTCAGCAGCGACCGCTCGCCTTCCTTCTGCACGGTCGTCTCCGGCAGTTCAGCTTCGATCAACAGGACGCCGTCCTGGAACTTGACATGAATATTGTCGGCGCTCACGCCGGGCAGATCGGTCGTGACGGTGTATTCGCGGTCGGTTTCGTTGATGTCCAGCGGCAGGTTGAAACCACCCAGTTCGCTGTCGCCCCAACTCAGATTGCGCCAGGTGTCATTAAACATCCGGTCCATCGCGCTCTGCATCGCGGCCATTTCACGAAGTGGATTCCAGCGAATAATCGTGCTCATGGTATCTGTCTCCCCGTAGTTATCTCTCATTCGGACATTGAGTTATGCCTATGAAGATAGTCCGGTAACGTAGGAGTCGTTTAAACGGAACATCAGAAAACTATCGGAAAATCCTGAATCATGGCTGAGGCACTGAACCCACCTACGACTATTGACCGAGACAGACTCGGCCTTCCTCCCGTATATTAGCGCCGCCTTTTCCCGTTTAATGAGAGAGGTTTACACTGCTGAGGGAAAAGGATTTCCGTATGATTATCAAGCTGCCTGTTCGACAGGTGATTCTGCTGGTACTGGTACTGGTGGTGGGCGTGCCGCTGCTGACTGCCGCACAGGATAGTGGGCCGGCACAGCCCGGCGTCAATGATGATGATTTGATCGTCCCTTTGGGTGACAGTCTCACCCCTACCGCGCCGGTACAGCCCACCACCGACCCCGCAGAACTGTTCGTCACTCTGGAATCGTTGGTTATCGAGACGGCGACGGTCCCGGCCCCAACGGCCCGCCCAACCCGCGACCCGGTGGCCGATCAGGCTATCCCGATGGACTGGCAGTACACGATGGAAGGCATCTGGATACGCGAATTTGGCGGCATGACCCGTTCCGGCGACTGCTCCGGGCTTGGCTCTGGCGACAACGGCGGCGGCGTGCGCGATCTGGGCGATGATGACCCCGGCAAACACGCCAAGCTGTGCCTGTCGTTGAGCGCGGGCGTGGTGTTTCTGGACGGCGAAACCTATCGCTGGGATCGTACGCCCGGCGTGAAGGATGTCTATCTCAGCGGTGTGCGTATTGATAGCTACGATAACAGCCGCATCGAGAAGGTGATGAAGGTGATTGATGACTATAACATTGACGTGGTGACGACCATCACCGACGGCAGCTGCACGGTGACCTATGTCACCCATTACCGGCTGTACATTCCCGGCGATCTGTTCGGATGCAGCGCCAACGACCCCTTGATTCAGGATGTCAACGATCAGGGTACGCCGGTTGCCGTCACCCCGGAGCCGGAGATTATTGAGCCGGTCAAGGCGGGTGAATACACCATCACCTGGCTGCCGTTCTACGGCTGCGATCCGGCCTATATCCCCACCTTTACGTCGGCAGCCGTGCAGCCTGCCAGTTTTGACCGTGTGCGGCTGATCATAAACGGCGAAACCTTTAGCCTAAATGGTGATGGGCAGCGTGGGGAGTTCAATGAATACGGCAGCAACCGGTATATCACCCTGGAGCGCCGCTTCGTGGACGATTTCAACTTCATCTGGCAGGTCAGCAGCCCCGATAAACGCGAGAGCTGTTACGCGCAGGGTGTGCTGAAACTGACCACGCCGGACGCGGCGCAGCCCAACTTCTCACAGCCGACGCCGTTTGTGATACCGACTATGGATTTCTCCGGCACACCCATGCCGACGATGGCGGTGATTGATCCGATTGCCGGGGCGTATTCGGTCACCTGGGGGCCGATGCCCGGCCTCGACTGCCCGCCGGAACTTATGGTGCAGATGCCGACCGCGCAGCAGGCCAGTCTGGTCGCGGCAGGGGACACCTTCCTGCTGGATTTTGGCACGGCCAGCTATCCGCTGGAAATGCTGCCGGGTGCCAGCCAGTGGATGTACATGAATTTTGCCGACGACAGTTCCGGCGTGACGGTCAGCCTGAGCCAGACGCAGCCGGGTGAAGCAGTGGGGTCATTCTCATACTTCACGCCTGACGGCCAGTTCTGTATGCTGATGATGGAACTGCACCAGTAATCACCGGTGAGGAACTGTTAAAGCAGGGTGGGGCAAGGTTCAACAACCTCGCCCCCACCGTTGTTAGTCACGCTTCTCGAAGGTGTACACATCCGTGATGATGTCGAGCCGGATGACCGGCGCGCCGTCCACTTCGACAAACTCAAACGGTATGCCTGCCGCCGGCGTTTCCACCGACATGTACTCGGTTTCACCGTCATCATTCACGCGCACGCGCAGTTCAGATGTGAATTCCCCCGCATCCAGCATCAGCTTGCCAGCCTGCTCAGTGATCGTGATGTCGCCGAGAATGTCATTGCTGAAGGTGCCCAGGTACGGGGCGACTGCTTCGGCGTCATAGCCGTCCTGAAGCTGCCCTTCCAGTTTTGCCACATCCCTGGCATCCTGTTCCAGCAGGTAGTCAATGAGGTTTTCATATTCCGACTCCTGCTCGTAAACCAGACTCAGCAGCTTCATGCGTGTCGCCTCGGTAAACAGATTCGCCAGGCGGGCATTCGCCAGCACAACGATACCCAAGTCTGCTTCCGGCAGGAACATGAAATCCGACGTGAAACCGAAGGTATTGCCGTTGTGCCAGATCATTTGCAGGCCATGATACTCGCCCACTAACCAGCCCAGCCCATAACTGACAGTGGCGGTCACTTCCACCTGCGGTTCCCAGGTGATTTGCAGGTTCTCAGCGGAAACCACCCGTTCGCCATCGGGCGAGATACCTTCGTTCAGTTCAGTGATCATATACCGCGCCATGTCATGAGCATTCGACCATAACGCGCCCGCCGGAGCGATTTGCAGCAGCAGTTCTTCGATGTTCATCGGCAGGATGTAATAATCACCCAGAAAATTGATGCCGTGTGGGGTCGCGTAGTTGTCGCTTGCCATCACCTGCTCAAACGAGAAGGTCGTGTTGAGCATCCCAATTGGGTCGAGTACCCGCTGTTGTAATTCGGCGGTGTAGTCCGCATACAGGTTGTCGTAGCTGCCGCCTGCCGCAACGGTTGCCACATAGCCGCCGGTGGCGACCATCTGGTTGCTGTACTGAAAGGCTTCACCAAAGTCGGTGAAGAACGTGTAGTCTTTAAGCGATTCGACGATTCGCTGGGCTGTATCGGTGTTAAACACCCATTCCAGATCGCGCCGGGGCACGCCGGTACAGGCGCAAACGAGATTACGCATGGTGATTGCCTGAGTCACGTCCGGGTCATGCACGGCGAACGTGGGCAGGATGTCCACCACTTTGGTATCCCAGTCCATCAGCCCTTCGTCTGCCAGGGTCGCCATCATCATGGTGGTAAACGACTTGGTGACCGAACCGATCATCATCAGCGTTTCAGGCGTTACGGGTTCGTCGGTGCCCATCTCACGCACACCAAAGCCCTGCTCGTAGACAATTTCGCCGTCGCGTACAATGGCGATTGATGCGCCGGGGACTTCCAGTTTTTCCAGCAGATCACTGACGTAGGCTTCAAACTCAGCAATCATCTCTGGTGTGAGTGGCAGAGCTTCAACACCGGTGAGGTCGGTTTCATCGAGTGCCTTGATCTTGAAACCGGTGGCGATCACCTGAAGCTGTGCCTGCCGCTGCTGGGCAGCGACCATGTCCACATCAAAGAGCAGGATATAGACTAGCTCACCAACCCGCTGGCCGACGCCCTGGTAAACATGGGATTGGTCATCGGTAATCTGGGTAATAACGAAGGTCTGGTCTACCCCGGCATCAGACGGAACTTCCTGTGTATTCTGTGGCTCAAAAGTGAAATCCGGCGCGACCTTGGTCCAGGCTTCGTTTATAGCCTGCGGCACGTCCTCACCCGGAATCACCAGCGCATAAACCGTACTCGTACCATCCGGGTCGGTTAACATCACTATGTCGTCAACCGCTTCTGCCTTCCAGTTGGTGGGAACCACCACGCTGAACAGGTCGTTGGGTCCCTCAAATACGTTCTCCTGCGCCAGTACCGGGACAGCACTCACCACGAATACCAGCGCCAGAATGAGAAGATACAACCGATGTCGCATCGTAATTCCTCCTTAATAACGATCTAAATGCTTTTTTCTATACGTAAGAACCTGCTGGCGGTTGCGCCGGGTGTGGCCTACAACCATTGACCGAACCATGCCTGACTGAGCGTGTGGTCGTAACGATGTTCGCCCTCATGGACGGCCAGCGAACACCGCTCGTCCGCGCCCAGCAGCCGGTAGGCCCGCTGGACGGTTTTGTACTGCTGGCGCGTGCCTTCAATCGGGAAGATCGGGTCGCGCTCGCCGGCGATCAGCCGGAGTGGACGGGGGGCGATCAGCGCCGCCAGATCGCCCATTTCGGCGTATTCCAGAATACGCGGCACGTAGTTACATTCACAATGCCGCATCCCCAGAATCGAGTGTTTGAACGAGCAGAAATAACAGGCCGGAACGGATACTGTGATCCGTTCATCCAGCGCGGCCAGCCACAGCGCCGTTGTCCCTCCGCCGGAACAGCCGGTGCAGCCGATCACCCCCGGCATGACATCCTCCCGACTCTGCAAGTAACTCAGCGCCACCATGCCATCCCGGCAGCGTTCGCCGAGCAGCGTGCGCCCCTGCATCAGATAACTGAACGCCAGATGGGTGCAGGAAGATTCAACGGCAGGCGATTCGCGCCGCTGGTCGCTGACCCGTTCGCCAAAGCCGCGCTGCTCGACCGCGCACACCAGATACCCGGCGCGCGCCAGCGCCTGCGCGTAATTGTTCTGGTTGGCGTAATTGAGTTGAGCCGTATCAGCATCCGGGTAGTGGCCCAGAATATACTGCACGCTGGGATCGTGACCGTGAAACGCCAGAATGGGCTTATACGGCGGCTTGGTTTTGGGAATCAGCACATAGATGGGCGCGGCCACCGCGTCGCCCACGTCCAGCGCGTATTTTTCTTCGACGTACTCGCCGCAGTCAACGGCCTGCAAGCGTCCGGCGCGAACCGTATCAGGCAGCTTGCGCCCGGCGATGCCCAGCAAATCCACCACTCTGGAGCGTAATTCCTGCTGCCAGAGGGTGAATTCGGCAGGTGACGCAGCCTGAAACGCCAGCCGCCGGGGCTGGCTGGCATACAGATCATCAAGATGTATTTGCAGGTGAAAGGTGGGTATCTTCATGCGGCTGTCCCCCGTTAAATGTCCAGCCGAGTGTAACGATGTTTCCCGCTGGCGTCCATCAGCGCGGTATACTGTTCCGGTGTGGTTATTGGACGGCTTTCAGGCATGGTAAAGGATGACGGCCTTGGCGCACATCGGCGTAGACATCGGCGGCACGTTCACCGATCTCGTTTTAAGCGACAACGGACAACTCAGAATTCACAAGCTCCTCAGCACGCCGGATAACCCGGCGCGGGCGATGCTGGCCGGGCTGGACACCATCACGCCCGGCGGGCTGGCGGCGGCGGCGCGAGTGGCGCATGGTTCAACGGTGGCGACTAACGCGATTCTGGAACGGAAGGGCGCAAAAACGGCGCTCATCACCACGCAGGGCTTCCGCGATGTGCTGTTCATCGGGCGGCAGAATCGCCCGGTGCTGTATGCTTTACAGCCGCAGCTACCCCCGCCGCTGATCCCGCGCCGCTGGTGTTACGAAATCCCCGAACGGCTGGACTACACCGGCGCGGTGCTGACGCCGCTGGATATGGTCGCGCTGGACACTGTGCTGGACGATCTTGTCGCGCAGGGCATTGAAGCCGTCGCCGTGTGTTTCCTGTACAGCTATGTGAATCCATCCCACGAACAGGCGGTGCGGGCGCGTATCCTGGAACGCGGCCTGCTGGCGGCGGAGCAGATCGCGCTGTCGTGTGAGGTGCTGCCGGAATTCCGCGAGTACGAACGCGCCAGCACCGTCGCGCTGGATGCTTATGTGCGCCCGGTGATGAGCCGTTATCTTCAGACGGTGACGGACGCGTTGCCGGAAGGCTGTTCGCTGCGAATGATGAAATCCGACGGCGGCGTGATGAGCGCGGCGCGGGCGCGGCAGCAGGCGGTACAGACCGCCCTGAGTGGCCCGGCGGCAGGGGTGATCGGCGCGTTTCATCTGGCGAAGCTGGCCGGTTTTGACCACATCATCACGCTGGACATCGGCGGCACGTCCACCGATGTGGCGCTGTGTCCCGGTTATCCGGCGCTGCGCCCGGAGTCGGAGATTGACGGTCTGCCGCTGCGGATCCGCCTGCTGGACATCGAAACGATTGGCGCGGGCGGCGGCTCGATTGCCCGGCTGGACGCGGGCGGCGCGCTGCGGGTTGGGCCGGAAAGTGCGGGCGCCGCCCCCGGCCCGATCATCTACGGGCGCGGCGGCCAGCAGGTGACGGTCAGCGATGCCAACGCGGTGTTAGGCCGGTTGGATGCTGAACATTTTCTCGGCGGCGGCATGGCGCTGGATGTGGACGCGGCGCGGGCAGCGGTTGGTGATCTGGCGCGGCAGATGAACCTAACGACTGAAGCGGCTGCCGCCGGGGTGATTCAGGTCGCCAACGTGAATATTGACCGGGCGCTGCGGCGGGTGTCGGTGGCGCGGGGTTACGACCCGCGTGATTTTACGCTGGTCGCGTTTGGCGGCGCAGGACCGTTACACGCCTGCGAGGTGGCCGAACGGCTGGAAATCCCGCGCGTGCTGGTTCCGCGTTACCCCGGCGTATTGTGCGCCTTTGGCCTGCTGGCGGCGGATGTGGTGCTGGATTACAGCCGTTCCGTGTTAAGCGTGCTGGCGGAAGACACACCCGCACGGCTGGCCGCGCTGCTGGATGGGATGATGCAGCAGGCGCACGCTGATCTGCTGGCGGAAGGGATCGGCGAGGCGCAGATGGTGTTTACGCCGCTGGTGGATATGCGCTACCAGGGGCAGGCGTATGAGTTGAGTGTACCTCTGCCCTCACCCCTAACCCCTCTCCCTCAGGGCGAGGGGCAAGGAACACCGCTTATAGACAGTTTCCACGAAGCTCATCACCGCACCTACGGCCACGCCATGCCAGGGCGAACAGTCGAAGTGGTGAATCTGCGCTTGCAGGCGGTCGGCCTGGTTGAAAAGCCGGTGCTGGAGCCAGAAGCCGTAGGGACACGGCACGCTGTGTCCCTGCAAGATACATTCCTCGGCCATAAAGCCACAACGAACGGCGATACACTGGCGCTGTACGACCGTGAATCACTGCCTCCCGGCGCGGTTTTTGCCGGCCCGGCGCTGGTGTTTCAGTATGACAGCACCGTGTATGTCGCGGCGGGCTGGTCAGCGCAGGTGGACGGTTATCGGAATATTGTGCTAAGTTACGAGGACTAATGGATATGCGGATTAGAATTTGCCTGATTTTGTAGGGGAGGGTCTCAGACCCTCCCCTACCAGAACAACACCCATCAGGCGCGGTCTTTTTCGGTTGTCCATAAGGGAAAGTTGCGCGTTCTCAGTTCTGCCGGATTGAACTGATAACTGAAAACTGAAGACAATAGGCTGACGACTGGAGACTGGCATGTGGCGGTTAACGGGCGTGGGATTCGTAATCAGTGGGTTTTTCTTTGTAGTGACGGCGGCGGTGATGGCGGCGGCGAGCGCGCTGCCGGTGTCCGGGCAGGTCGCCTATATCACCACCGCGACGCGGGCGCGCGGCGGTCAGTTGATGCTGATGGATGTGGATCGCCGGTTTCGCCATCACCTGTTCACGCTGCCCACCAATGTGACGCAG
>JARKOK010000031.1 GCA_029975765.1 Aggregatilineales bacterium | reverse complement strand
TGCGGCGTCAGATGCAGCGCCACGTCTGCCTGGGCAGCGCGCAGCAGGCTTTTGAACTCGCCCGCGCGAAACGGGTCGGTCACAAACGCCGGGATGCCGCCGTCCTGGCGCACCTTCGCCGCGTTGGCCGAACCATCGGTCAGGCCGGTGACATGATGCCCGCGCGCGGCAAGCTGGCGGGTCACTTCGCGTCCCAGGGCGGTAGTCGCCCCGGTAATCAAGACGTTTAAGGGATTTGCTGATTGCATGTGCGCTCTCTTGTCTGGGCCGGTAGCATCCTTCGTATTATGCCACAGAATACCACAGCGGGGTACGGTCGGTTATACATCGTCATATTCCACCGTGAAACCATTCCCCGTCCTGTTTCGTAATAGTACAGGGGCGCGCCGCCGCGCCTCTCCCTGAAACACTTTTCACCTGTTTTTTACTGTTTATCACGTCGTTCTCTCGATAAAATAGAGCGGAAGACGCGAGGGGGACAGTATGACCAACGGCGAACGCACCTACGAAATGTTATGGGACTGCCGCTTCTGTGGTACTACCAGACTGCTTGGTAAAACGCACCGCTTTTGTCCGAACTGCGGCGGCGCGCAGGACCCCGGCTGGCGCTATTTTCCGTCCGACGCGGAAAAGGTGGCGGTGGAAGATCATGTTTATGTTGGGGCGGACAAGTTATGTCCGGCCTGCGGCAGCCTGAGCGCCGCCGACGCGCAGTTCTGCGGCGCATGTGGCTCGCCGCTGGAGCGGGCGGCCACCGCGCAGACGGTCGGCCAGCGCGACAAACGCGCCGGAGAAACCTTCGACACCGAAGATTTAGCCGCCCGCCAGGAAAAGCAGATGCGCGCCACTGCCGGCCTGGTGCCCACACAAAGCGCCGCGCGCGCGTCCGGCGGCCTCAAACTCTGGCATATCGTCCTGGCAGGGCTGGTGCTGCTGGTCTGCGGTGGCGTGCTGCTGACGGTCTTCTGGACTAAGGACACCACCGCTGTGGTCACCGGCCATCACTGGCAGCGCGAAATCACGATCGATTCGCTGCAACCCGTCAGCGACCGCAGCCGGTGCAGTTCCATGCCGTCGGATGCTTACAATGTTGACCGGCGGCGCGAGCAGGTGGATACCCGCCGCGTGCCGGATGGCCAGGAATGTCGCACGGTGCAGACCGACCGGGGCGACGGCACGTTCAGCGAGCGCGAAGTGTGTGAAACGAAATACCGCGAAGAGCCGATCTATGGCGACGTATGTTATTACACCATCAACCGCTGGAGCTACGAACGCACCGCCCGCGCCGAGGGCAGCCAGATCACGGCGCTGGCGTGGCCGGTCACGAATATCCGCACCTGCAACCGGCTGGGCTGCGAACGCGAGGGCGGGCGCAGCGAAACCTATACGCTGACCTTCCGGCGCAGCGATACCGGCGAAACCTTCGAGTGCACTGTATCGGGTGAAATGTGGGCGCAGGCGGAAGTCGAGCAGACGTACACGCTGAAGATCGGCGGCGTGCTGGGCGATGAACGCTGCGACACGCTGAAAGCGCGGTAGTTACAGCAGCATCCGCCCGCGTGTTTCCAGCGCCCTGATGATCTCGCGGTCGGCTTTGCCGAAGCTGTACCGGCGCAGTTCATCCGGCAGTACCCAGGCGAAATCATGAACGCCGAGGCGCTGCGGTTCGCCGCCGAGGTAGCGGCAGGTGAAAGCGTGCAGCGTGATTCTGAAGTGGGTGAAACCGTGCCGCACGACGGCGAACAGGCTGCCGACTTCGACTTCAATCGCCAGTTCTTCGCGCAGTTCGCGCCGCAGGCAGTCCGGCAGCGATTCGCCGGCTTCCTGCTTGCCGCCGGGAAATTCCCACAGCCCGCCAAGCAGACCTTCCGGCGGGCGCTGCGCGATCAGCAGTTGGCCGCTGTCGTTCCAGATCATGCCGGCGGTCACGTCGTAATGCGGCGTGGCCGCTTTTTTTGCTTTCACCGGGCGCAGCTTTTGTGTGTCGCTGGTAAACGCGCGGCAGTGGCGCTGCACCGGACACACGCCGCACCGGGGGTTACGCGGCTTGCAGACGACGCGCCCCAGTTCCATCAGCGCCTGATTGTAATCACCCGCGCGTTCCGGCGGCAGCCACGCTTCCGCCAGCGCCCACAGCCGGGTTTTCACGGCGGGCTGCGTCACATCGTCGGGCAGGTCGGTCAGGCGGGCGAACACGCGAATCACGTTGCCATCCAGCACCGACACCCGTTCGCCAAAGGCGATGCTGGCGACCGCCCCGGCGGTGTACCGCCCCACGCCGGGCAGCGTTTGCAGTTCGTCCGCAGTGCGGGGGAAACTGCCGCCGTAGTCACGGACGACACGCTGCGCTGTTTGGTGCAAATGCCGCGCGCGGCTATAATAGCCTAAACCTTCCCACAGCTTGAGTACGTCGGCCAGAGGAGCCGCCGCCAGGTCATGAACCGTCGGGAACGCCGCCAGGAAACGCGCATAATACGGCTTCACCGTTTCGACCTGCGTCTGTTGCAGCATGATCTCCGACAGCCAGACCCGATACCCATCCTGAACCCCGCGCCAGGGCAGTTCTGCCGCGTGGCGGTCGTACCAGGCCAGCAAATCCGTGTGAAAGTCAGCGTGCATAGATAGTACTTTTGGTTTCAGCGCGGCGGTCGCATCTTAACGCAGCGACCCCCAATTTCAGGGTATGGTGATCGTATCAACCGGGACTCGTGATACAGTAACATGCTTTGCATGGAAGTGGAAGGAGAGGCTGATGACGCCGCCACGAAATAAACGTTTTGTCATCCCGTTTGAAGATGGCCGCGCGGCGTTTGGCGTGCATGTGTCCCGCCGCTTCGACCCGCAGCAGGTTGCGAAACTCTTAGGTTTTACCGAACCCCGCCTGACGATCTACGTCACCGGCGGCGCGGGGCTGATGTCGCCGGAAGACATCCGCGCCACGCAGGCGATTGTGGAACGTGGGCTGGCACGCTTTGCCGAGGAACACAATGCCGCTGTGATTGACGGCGGCACGGAAGCCGGTATTCCGGTGATGGTCGGCAGCGCCCGCCGCAGGAACCGCTATCGCTTCCCGCTGGTCGGCATCGCGCCGCTGGAACTGGTGCGTTTTACCGGCCATGATAACCCGGAAGGCGCGCCCCTGAACGCCGGACATTCCCATTTTGTGCTGACGGCGGGCGACGAGTTTGGCGACGAGTCCGAACTGATCACGCAGCTAACCAACACCCTGTCCGGTGAGGGGCAAAAACCGGCGCTGGGGGTGCTGATTAACGGCGGCAACATCGCCCGGCAGGAAGTCCACGCCCGCACCACATCCGACAAATTTTCGTTCCCGCTGATTGTGGTCGAGGGCAGCGGGCGGTTTGCCGACATTCTGGCGCGCGCCTTTTACGCCGGCCACGCCGAAGAAAAAGACGTGCAGGACATCATCCGTAAAGGCCAGTTGGAGATCGTGTCGATCAAGGACGGCCCGGAACAGATGTACGCGCGCCTCGCCGCTTACGTCCGCGCGTTTAAACCGGCACAGCCGGTATAAAGGCAAATCGCGGCGCGCGTGTTATACTCGTCAGGGTGTCCATCGCGTAACACCCCGGAGTCGTTTATGCGCCGCCTATGCGCTTTTCTGCTCGTACTCCTGTTTCTGGCCGCCGCGCCCACCTTCGCGCAGGACGCGCCGCCCGCTGTTACCCCGCCGCCGGATGTCGCGCAGCTTGCCGCGCTGGCAACTCAGGCCGCCCAGGAAAATGAGGCCGCGAAAGAAGCCTTCGACCGCGCCATTAACATCCTCGGCATTTTTGAGGGGGTGGGGCTGGTCGTGTCGGTCATGAGCATCCTCGGCACGATTCTGGCGGTGGCCGCCGGGGTGATCGGTTTTCGCGGCTTAAGCGAAGCCCGCGCCGAAGTGGAACAATCACGGCAGAAAATTGAACACGAACTGGCCGAGGCGCGCCGCCAGTTTGAAACCGATATTCGTCAGGGGCGTGAAGACCTGGAAAACGTGCGCCGCCGGCTGGAACAAAGCGTGCAGCAGCAGCGTGACAGCGTGGCGCAGACCAACGTCGCCATGTCGTTCACGGCGCTGGGCGAGCGCCAGTACCGCTCGAAGGACTTCAGCGGCGCGATTGACACTTACCTGCGTGCGCTGGAACTGGACCCCAACAACCTGATTACCCATTACCGCCTGGGCTACGTGTACACCCAGTCCGGCCAGCTTGACCAGGCCGAACCCCATCTGGCGCGCGCGCTGGAACTGGAGCCGAATTTCCCGCCGGCACTGGCGGCGCTGGGTTATGTATACCGACGCATGGGCGAAAAAATGCCGCCGGGCATGGAACGCGAGAAGAAGATCAACCAGGCGGAAAAACTGCTGCTGGACGCGCTGGACATCGCGCCCAAGCTGGTGGATGAGGACAGCGAATCGTGGTGGGGATCGCTCGGTGGGCTGTACCGCCGCCGCGACCAGATTGACAGCGCCATCAGCGCCTACGAACGCGCCGCCGAAGTTACGCCGCAGTCCTCGTATGCCTTCAGCAATCTGGCGCTGCTGTACGTGCAGAAGCAGAACCGCGAGGCGATGATTAAAACCTACCGCCGCGTCGAGCAGTTGGCGTACCATGAAGTACAGGCCGAAGTGGATAACTACTGGGCTTATGCCGACCTGCTCACGTCCCGGCTGGCGCTGGGCAAGGTCAAGGAGGCCGAAGAAACGCTGGCTTCGGTGCTGGATGTCGCGCCGCCGGAGTCGCCGTTTTTCTTCGACAGCCTGCTGGATACGCTGCGGCGGCTGGCCGTCGCGCTGGGGGAAGATCAGTCCGGCCATGTCCAGCGCACGATAGACGTGATCGAAGGCTACCGCGACCAGCGCGCCCAATCGGGCGAGCAG
>JARKOK010000027.1 GCA_029975765.1 Aggregatilineales bacterium | reverse complement strand
ACTTCTACATGAATCGGCATAGTTTTTCCTCCGCATGGACGGTTCGTAAACCGTCCATACAAACGCCTACTGCTGCGCCTGTTCGTAACGCTGCAACACGTCCTCAATCGGCCCGGCCATGTAGAACATCTGCTCCGGGATGTGGTCGAGTTCGCCGTCGAGAATCATGCGGAAGCCGCGAACGGTGTCTTTTACCTTCACGTAGCGGCCTTCGCGCCCGGTGAACTGCGTTGCCACGAAGAACGGCTGGCTGAGGAACAGTTCGATCTTACGGGCGCGCGCCACCAGCAGCTTGTCGTCGTCGCTCAGTTCATCAATACCCAGAATGGCGATGATGTCCTGCAGGTCTTTATACCGCTGAAGCACCTGCTGCACCTCACGCGCGGTGCGGTAGTGTTCCTCACCGATGATATTCGGGTCGAGAATCTTGCTGGTGCTGGCAAGCGGGTCTACTGCAGGGAAGATCGCGCGGGCGGCAATCGAACGCTCCAGCGCGATAGTACCATCCAGATGCGTGAACACCGCCACCGGCGCCGGATCGGAGTAGTCGTCGGCAGGCACATACACAGCCTGCATCGAGGTAATCGAGCCGCGATTGGTCGAGGTAATGCGCTCCTGAAGCTGTCCCATCTCGTCGGCCAGCGTCGGCTGATAACCAACCGCCGACGGCATACGACCGAGCAGCGCCGACACTTCCGAACCCGCCAGCGAATACCGGAAGATGTTGTCAATGAACAGCAGCACATCCTTACCCTGATCGCGGAAGTATTCCGCCATCGTCAGCCCGGACAGCGCCACGCGCAGGCGCACACCCGGTGGCTCATTCATCTGGCCGAAGACCATCGCCAGTTTGTCCAGCACGCCGGCTTCGTCCATTTCATGATACAGCGCCGTACCCTCGCGGGTGCGTTCGCCCACACCGGCAAATACCGACAGCCCGGCGTGCTGCGTGGCAATCGAGTTAATCAGTTCCTGAATCGTAACCGTTTTACCCACACCCGCGCCGCCGAAGATGCCGACCTTACCACCCTTCGACATGGGCGCAACCAGGTCAATCACCTTCATGCCGGTCTCAAAAACTTCAATCTTGGTGGACTGTTCTTCAAACGTCGGCGCGGTGGCGTGAATTTCACGGTGCGGCGCGCTCTCCGGCACCGCCTCGCGGCCATCAATCGGCTTGCCCAGCACGTTAAATACGCGCCCTAATGACTGTTCACCGACCGGCACGCTGATGCGCGCGCCCGTCGCGTAGGCGGGCACCCACCGCTGCAAGCCATCGGTTGTATCCATCGCCACCGTGCGAACTTCGCCCTCACCCAGCAGCGTTTGCACTTCCAGAATCAGATCATCCTGCCCATCACGCGGCACACGAATCGCGTCGAAAATATCCGGGAGCTGGCCGGGCGGAAACGCCACGTCCACGACTGCGCCCAGCACCTGGGTAACCTGCCCTTGCACTTCTGCCATGCTCTAAAACTCCTTCGTCGTTTACTGGGTTTTACGCCCGCTCGTCAACTGCTTCTGAAACGCTTCTAATCCCGCCCAATCACCGCGCTGGGCATAGGCGGCCTGCTCCGACCAGGTCGGCAGGCTGGGCGCAAACCGCATCCCGGCGGCTTCGATTGCCGCCACAATCTGCGCTTCGCTGGCCTGTGCCAGTTTGGCAAATGTATCAATACCCGCCGCTTTTAGCGCGTTCGACATCTTGTTACCGATACCTTCGATGATGGTCAGATCATCCGGCTTGCCGGCCTTAGGCTTTCTCGGCGACGGTTCATCCTTCGCCGCTGGAGGACTGACTTCCGCCTCTGCCCGCGCAAAACCATTGTGTACAACCGGCTCGGCCACCGGCGACGCCGCTAGAATTTCGGTCGTCAGCGCGTCAATCGAAGTTTGCAGTGCGTTCGCGCCGCCGACGATGTCCAGAATTTCCGCCGTGATGGCCGCCTGCCGCGCCTTGTTATAGACCAGCGTCAGATCGGCGGTAAGCTGCGTGGCGTTATCGGAAGCGTTACGCATGGCAACCATACGGGCGGCGTGCTCGCTCGCCTGGCTTTCCAGCACCGCCTGATACAACTGGAGTTCGGTAAAACGTGGCACAATCTCTTCCAGAATAGCGGTGGCATCCGGTTCGTACTCATAGGCCGAACTGGTATCACTGACCTGCGGCACGTCTTTAATAAACTCAGCCACAGCCTGATCGTCCGATACATACGGCGACAGCGGCAGCCAGCGCAGCACCACCGGGCGCTGGGTCAGCATGTTGATAAAATCGGTGTAGGCGATGAACACATCATCCACCGTCCCGCTGAGAAATTCATCAATCGCCAGCCGCGCCACCGGCGAAATATCCGCCATACGCGGCTCGGACGAAATATCGCTGAACTCGGCGATCACATTCGCGCCCATCCGTACCAGCGTATCGCGCCCCTTACGGCCCACCGTCACATAACGCACTGGCTTGCCCAGGCGCATGGCGAACCGCTGTGCCACGCGGATAATGTTGGCGTTGTACGCCCCGGCCAGGCCGCGATCCGACGTGACCAGAACCAGCATGACCTGTTTCACATCCTCACGCGCCGCCAGCAGTGGATGCAGCGCCGGCCCACCGGAGGAGGTGTTTTGCAGGTTGAGCAGTATTTCCCACGCTTTTTCAGCAAAGGCACGGCTTGCCAGCACCCGCGCCTGCGACTTTCGCACGCGAGAGGCCGACACCGCTTCCAGGGCACGCGTGATCTGGGAGATGTTCTTTACGCTGCGAATACGTTTTTTGACTTCACGAGCAGTTGCCATAGTATCCTCCTCATGTTTGTAGAGGCGCACCGCGGTGCGCCCCTACGCCCAATCTAGCTCCAGCTCGCGTTGAAGGTCGTAAGCGCGTCTTTCAACCCGGCTTCCTGCTCGTCGGACAGAGCTTTCGATTCGGCAATCGCGTTGGCAACACTGGCAAACTGTGTATTAAACGCCCGCAGGAACCCGGCCTGCCATTCTTTTACTCGGTCAACTGGCACCGCGTCCAGATAGCCTTTGGTACCGGCATAGATCAGCGCCACCTGATCCGACAGCGACAGCGGCTGGTACTGCGGCTGCTTCAGCAGTTCCGTCAGACGCAAACCGCGATCAAGCTGCTGCTGCGTGGCTTTGTCCAGATCGGAACCAAACTGCGCGAACGCCGCCAGCGACCGGAACTGCGCGAGATCGAGGCGCAAACCACCGGCGACCTTCTTCATCGCCTTCGTCTGCGCGTCGCCACCCACACGGCTGACGCTGATACCCACGTTAATGGCCGGGCGCGTGCCGGCGTAGAACAGATCAGGCTCAAGATAAATCTGGCCGTCGGTGATCGAAATCACGTTCGTCGGCACATAGGCAGACACGTCGCCCAGCAGCGTTTCGATGACCGGCAGCGCCGTCAGACTGCCGCCGCCGCGCTCATCGCTCAACTGCGCGGCGCGTTCCAGCAGGCGGCTGTGCAGGTAGAACACATCGCCGGGGTAGGCTTCGCGGCCTGGCGGGCGGCGCATCAGCAGCGATACCTGCCGGTACGCCCAGGCGTGTTTTGACAGGTCATCGTACACCACCAGCGCGTCCTTACCGTTTTCCATAAACCATTCGCCCATCGCGCAGCCCGAATACGGGGCGATGTAGTTCATCGCCGCCGGGTCGGAGGCCGACGCGACCACGACGGTCGTATATTCCATCGCGCCGTAGGCTTCCAGCAGCGCCACCAGCCGCGCCACTTCACCGCGCCGCTTGCCGATGGCAACATAAATGCAGTACAGGTCTTTGCCTTTCTGGTTCAGAATTGTATCAATGGCGATAGCCGTCTTGCCCGTCTGCCGGTCGCCAATGATCAGTTCGCGCTGGCCGCGACCAATCGGCGTCATCGAGTCAATTGCCACAATGCCCGTCTGCACCGGACGGAACACGTTGCGGCGCTCGATCACACCGGGGGCGATACGTTCAATATTGAAATACTCGGTCGCATTGACCGCGCCCTTGCCGTCCACCGGCTCACCCAGCGCGTTCACCACCCGGCCTACCAGCCCCATACCCACCGGCACGGACGCGATACGGCCCAGCGGGCGCACTTCGTCGCCTTCCTGGATGTCATCATAATCACCAATAACGATTACACCGACATTATCTTTTTCCAGGTTAAAGGCAATCCCGACCGAACCATTACTGAAACGCACCAGCTCACTCAAACGAATATTGTTCAGGCCAGTAACACGGGCAATACCATCACCCACTTCTTCGACCAGACCGACTTCGTAGGTCTCGACAGTCGGCTGGTAGTCCTGAACCTGCTGTAACAACGATTGGAAAATATCGTTGGAGGCTTGAACCATTTGGAACTCCTTGTTAACGTTAATCGCTGACACGGCTGACACCGAGAGGGTTAGGCGCTCAATACTCAACTACGATATTGGCTTACGGAATTGTATCGTAAACGTAATCTTCTGTCCACTTTTTCACAAGTCCGCGCGGCGCTTCATCATCCACTTCTAAGCCCGGTAAACGTTAGAGCTTTCTTACCCAGGTTAACGCTTCCCGGTTGGCATTAACCGGGATAATGATGTATGAGGTGTTTCGGATGTTAAAGGGTATGCGCGATGTGGCAAGCGAACCCGTATGCCATCCTGCTGTTTGTCGGCTTGGTCCCCGTCCTGAGTTTTGCAGTTATCGCCTGGCGCCACCGCAGCAGCCGTCCGGCGCAGTTTTTCTTCGCCTACACCATCGTCGCTGCCGGGCTGATGCTCACCTACGCCCTGGAACTGCTCTCCGCGCAGCTTTCCCTGATGCTGGTGTGGCTCAAGCTGGAATACCTGTTTTCACTGTCTACGCCGGTCATCTGGCTGCTGCTGGTCATCGCCTACTGTGGTTATGATAACTGGATTACCTGGCGGCGTGTGGCGCTGTTGTTTGCCATTCCGGCGCTGCACCTGCTGCTGGTCTGGACGAACGAGTATCATGGTCTGAACTGGCAAACCGTCGGGACCACCACCGTGAACGGTATAGTGCTGTTCAGCCGGACTTACGGGCCGGCCTTTTACATCGGTACTGGCTATCTCTATCTCGTCGCTGTGGCCGCCATCTCCATCCTGTTCACTTCCTTCCTGCGCGCGCCGCACCTGTACCGGCGGCAGATGGCGCTGATATTCCTGGCCGTCGGTCTGATGTGGCTGGGCAACCTCCTGACCATTCTCCGTCTGACGATTGTTCCTAACCTGGACCTGACGCCCTTCGGGTATGCGCTGGCCTCGGTGCCGCTGGCCTGGAGCTTGCTGCACTTCCGCCTGCTGGACATCATGCCTGCCGCCCACCGGCAGATCATTCACGTTATGAGCGATGCGGTTATCGTACTGGATGCCCAGGAACGGTTGATCGAAGCGAACCCGGCGGCAGAGCGCCTCCTGAATCTGAAGGCCGCCAATGTCATCGGGAAGCCTATCAGCGCCCTGATACCATCCCACCGCGACGTTATCGAACGCTTTCGGGGAGTCACGAATCAGCAGGACGAACTGACCATCGGCTCCGGTGAAACCCGGCGCACCTATGATTTCACCATCTCCGCCTTACAGAACCGCGCCGGCCAGTTGACGGGTCGAGTGGTTGTCCTGCGGGAGGTCACCCGTCTCAAACAGGCCGAAGCTGCCGCGCGCCATTACGCCGCCGAGTTGGAGCAGCGCAATCAGGAGCTTGACGCCTTCAGCCACACCATCGCGCATGATCTGAAAGGGCCGCTGTCCGGCGTCATGGGCTATGCGGATATTCTGCTGATGTTTGAAATCAACAACCTGACGCCGCAGGGGCGAGTCTACGCAGCGGAAATTGCCCGGTCGGCGCGCAAAATGGAACAGATGATTACCGAACTGCTGCGGCTTGCCAGCCTGCGTAATCTCAGTGATTCGCTGGTTACCGTAGATATGCAGCTCACTGTGGAGGCCGCCTTAACCCGCCTGCGCCATGATATTGACCAGCGTGGCGTGGCGATTACTATTGAACCCGACCTCCCACCGGCGCTTGGACAGGCGCTCTGGGTGGAGGAAGTGCTGGCTAACCTGGTCAGCAATGCGGTGAAATACATCGGCAAAGACAATCCTCATCCCTGGATTCGCATCGGCGGCTGCCGCATGGATGACCTGGTCCGTTATGAAGTGCAGGACAACGGGTTAGGCATCGCGCCGGAAGATCAGGCTTCCCTGTTCGAGATGTTCGCCCGCTTCCACACCGGCGAAGCCAGCGGACTCGGCCTGGGGCTGTCCATCGTGCTGCGAATCGTGAACCGCCTGGGCGGACAGGTCGGCGTTGAGAGTGAACCGGGACAGGGCAGCACCTTCTGGTTTACGCTGCCCGCCGTCGCGCCGGACACCAAACCGCTACCGGTCGCCGTCTAACTTGTCCGGGTTGCGACCTTTGTCACCGCTGCCCAGCGCCATTGACCGCTGGAACGCCGCCCACACCGCCCGCGACACTACCGTTCGCAGGCCGCCTTTTTCCAGATGATAAATCGCCTCTGCCGACGTGCCGCCGGGACTCGTCACCTGATTCCGCAGTTCCGCCGGATGCAGGCCGGACTGTTCGGCGTATTCAATCGAGCCGCGCATGGTTTGCAGCACCAGCTTTTGCGCGTCCCGCCGCGAGAAGCCCATATGCACCCCGGCGTCAATCAGCGCCTCCATGAACAAAAACACGTAGGCCGGCCCGGTGCCGCTCAGGGCGGTCGCCATGTCGAGATACCGTTCATCATCCACATAAATCTGTTCGCCAAACGCGCCAAGTAAGGCTTCGGCCTGCCCGCGCTGCTGCTGCGGCACTTCGGGCGTGGCCGTCCACACCGTGATGCCCTGCCCGATCTGCGCCGGGGTGTTGGGCATGGCGCGCACGACGCTGGCATTGGCAACCCCATCGGCAATCGTGCGGATTTTTGCGCCGGCAATGATACTCAGCACCAGTTTGGAGGAATGCGCCCCACGCCGGATTTCCGGCATCACATCTTTAAGCACCTGCGGCTTAACAGACAGCACCAGAATATCGGCAGCTTCAGCCGCCTCATGGTTATCGGTCGTAAAGCGCACGCCGTATTTGTCGCACAGATCACGTCCGCGTGCCTCGTAGGGATCGGCAGCGATAATCTGCTCTGGCGGGATCAGTTTCTTGTTGAGCAGACCTTTTATCATGGCCTCGCCCATCACCCCACTGCCGATAAATGAGATAATCATGTCCTGAAATGGCATACGCTCTTCCCCTCGAACTTCAAACCAACCGCCAAAACGCCTTAAACCCCTTTCTCTGGGCGTTCTTGGCATCTTGGCGGTTAATATCCCTTTTTAATGGCGGTACGGAATCTCGTCCTGCCAGCGTTTCCACGCTGCTTCGACGCGCTCCATCTGCACCTCGACGCCGATACCCGGTTTGGTCGGCACGGCAATCGTGCTGTTTGTACCCAGCACAAACGGCGGCTCGGTGATGTCCGGGTTATAGTAACGGTCGGTGGCGGAAATGTCACACGGCAGCGTCACACCCGGCAGTGATGCAAACGCCAGATTCGCCGCCCGACCCACGCCGGTTTCCAGCAGGCCGCCAATCCACAGCGGCAGGTTGTGTTCCACGCAGATTTTGTAGATTTCGAGGCTTTCGGTATAGCCGCTGACCCGCGCCGGTTTGAGGTTCAGAATCCGGCACGCGCCCAAATCCAGCGCCAACCGCAGATCGTTAGCTGAATGGATGCTTTCGTCCAGACAGATGGGGGTCTTAAACTGCGGCTGTAATTTGCTGTGTTCATAGATGTCGTTGTAACCCAGCGGCTGCTCGATCATCAGCAGGTTGAACACATCCAACTGCTTCAGGTGTTCCGCGTCCGCCAGCGTATAGGCGCTGTTCGCGTCCAGCATCATCACAATGTCGGGATACGCCGCCCGCACGCCGCGCGCCAGTTCCACGTCCCAGCCAGGCTTGATTTTTAGCTTGATACGCCCGTAGCCCTGTTTCAGCCGTTTCTCGATGATCGCCAGCGTGGCCTCCACGCTCGGCTGAATCCCGATACTTACACCAACGGTCGCATATCCCCGCGAGTCATGGCCGGACGGCAGATGCGCCGCGAACGCCTGTGCCAGCGATTGGCCGTTGGCCTTTGCCAGCGCGTCCCAGACGGCGGCTTCGACCGCGTGTTTGGCTAACGGATGGCCGCGTGTTCCGGCCAGCAGCGCCGGCACTTCCGTCGCGCTCGACAGCGTTTTACCCAGCAGCGCCGGCACCAGAAATTCGCTCAGGATATGCAGCGCCGTGCCTACCGTTTCGTAGCTGTAACCGGGCGCGATTTCCGCCGAACACTCGCCCCAGCCGGTCACGCCGTCATCCGTTTCCAGCCGGACCAGAATGCAGGCCTTAAACGGCTCTTCGCCAAAGCTCGTTCGCAGCCGCTCGACCAGTGTCATCGCAATCGGGTAAAGCTGAATGGATTTTACAGTGATGGTTCGCATGGATAGCCTCACATGAAATGATGTAGGGGCGGGTTTCTGAACCTGCCCCTACGCTAATCACAACTTTAATTCCGGCTGAAATCTACCTGCTCAAACTGCTGAACATTTGTCTGACTCAGGAGGTAGAACGCGCGCTGCCGCCCTTCATACTGGTCGTGCAGGAAATCGGTAATGACATAACCCGCGCTCAACAATGCGCGAAATGCTTCGCGGATATGCCCGCGCCACGCCCGCGCCAGTTCCGCAGCCTGCCGCGAGATCGCCTCATAGTCGGCTGGAATCTCCAGCAGCGCCAGTCCCCCGCCGGGGCGCACCAGCGACGCTGCCGGCTGTGGCAGTCCGTCCGCGCCCGGCGTAGAGGGATTTGTAATCACGGTGGCTGCGTCAAGATACTGCTTCAGGCTCAGATCGCCGCGCGTGCCGTTGATCCGTTCGTCTACCCGGCGGTTCGTCACCCACCATTCAACCTGCAGCCGGTCGGACGATCCCAGCCGTGCCAGCCCGCCATCCCCTTCCGTACCATAATAGTCTTCCAGATAACGATAGCTGATGCCGCCGAGCTTACGAATGTTCAAATGCGCGTTGGTCGCCAGCAGCGGATCAAACGTCCACACCACCAACCGCACCCCCTGCCGCATCGCTATCCGGCGCTGTTCAAGTTTCAGCCGGTAGCCAATCCCCTGCCCGCGATACTCCGGCAGAATCACCATGCGTTTGGAAGCAATATGCAGGTTCGCCATCGCCGGGCGATCCTGCTCTTCCATATTCGTCCCCAGGAAACCCACCAGCACGCCCACCATCTGCGGGCCGTCGAAGGCGGCCAGCACGTGACCGCCGTTGGTCGCCAGCGAAAACAGCATATGCGCGGGAATAACTGACTCCAGGTCATCACCCCAGTATACTTTTTGCAGTTCGACCGCCGCTTTCATCTCATGCAGCGCCAGTAATGTTTTGATTTCGACCATGCTCAAATCCCTTTTGGCCGGCGGCGCAGCACATAGCGCACCATCGGCCACCAGTAGCGCCGTCCGGGCATGTACGTCAGCAGCGTATCTTCAAAGCGCCGGGGGCGAATGCCAAAATAGTTAAAGGTATTACCTAACTGCGCGGTGCGGTTGGTCGCCAGAATATCCAGCCACTGCGCCGTTAATAACGAACGTGGAAAGACGCGGCTGTATACCGCCGCAAGCCCGCGCAGCAGATACGGCGGTACGGGGATAATCAGCCGCCGCGCCTGCGAGACACGCATCACCGTGCGGATTAAATCCTCTACCGTGATGTATTCCGGCCCGCCAATGTCCAGCGTGGTGTCTATGGTATCAATCAGGCTCAGGCTGCGGACGATGGCCTCCACCAGATCATCAATATAAATCGGGTGCAGCACAACCTCACCGCGACCAGGCATCAGAAACACCAGCGGATTCGCACGCAGCA
>JARKOK010000018.1 GCA_029975765.1 Aggregatilineales bacterium | reverse complement strand
GATCGAGCCAACTCACGAAACGCCATTTTCCATCCCCCCTGCAACTTTGTACCCTTTCATTACGTATAACACCATAACTCACCAAATAATCACAACCGATGGGGGGAAGGCTTCCACATGAGCAAACAGGCACTGGTTGAAGTACGCGACCTCAAAAAGACCTTCAAACGGAAAGATGGGACCGAAGTTCAGGCTGTCCGGGGGATTGACCTGGATATTAACCGGGGCGAGGTCTTTAGCCTGCTGGGACCCAACGGCGCGGGCAAAAGCACCACCATTTCGATGCTGAGCGGCCTGCTGACCCCCAGTTCGGGCGATGCCACCATCGGCGGTTTCTCCATCACCCGCCAGCCCATCGAAGCCAAGAAACTGCTCGGCGTCGTGCCGCAGGAAGTCGCGCTCTATCCCACCCTCACGGCGCGGCAAAATCTGGAATTTTTCGGGCGGCTGTACGGCCTGAACGGTAAGGAACTGGCCGCCAGCGTGGACGAAACGCTGGAGTTCATTGACCTGCGCGACCGTCAGAAAGACCGTGTGGAAACTTTTTCCGGCGGTATGAAACGCCGCGTCAATATTGGCGTTGGTCTGCTGCACAAACCGCAGTTGGTCTATATGGACGAACCCACCGTCGGCGTTGACCCGCAGAGCCGCCGCCGCATCCTCGATACGGTTATCCGGTTGCAGCAGGAACGGCATATGACCGTGCTGTATACCACGCACCTGATGGAAGAATCGCAGGAACTCAGCAACCGGGTCGGTATCATAGATCACGGTCAGATTATCGCGCTGGGGACGGTCGGTGAACTGATCCAGAAGGTCGGCGAAGAAGATCGCCTGGTGTTCAACGTCGGCGAACAGCAGATTTCCGAAGTGCTGCTGGGTCGGTTCCAGACCGAAGTCCCCGGCGTGACCAAAGCGACGTATGAAACCATTGAACTCAAGCCCGTTCCCGGCATGGAAGAATCCGCCGAACTGGTCGTGGAAAAACGGTCTACCGGGCAGATGATGGTCGTGCGTTCCGGCCAGGTGAAAGATGGCACCATCGTCGTTCACGCCAAACGCGGGCGCAAGGCGCTGCCCGATCTGCTGCGGATTGCCAATGAAATGGGCGTGGACGTGCTTTCGGTCGAAGTGCGCGAACCTGACCTGGAAGCCGTGTTCCTGCACCTGACCGGGCGCGCGTTGAGGGACTGAGCCATGCTGCGAAAAATCTGGGCTATAGCCAGTGTCAACATCTATACCACCTTCACCGACCGCAACCTGCTGATCATCATGATCGTCACGCCGCTGATTCTGGCGACGATCATTTCACTGGCGTTCGGCAACCTGAGCCGTGGTTCGACACCCATCGCCGATATTCCGGTGGCGATTGTCAATCTGGATACCCCGCCCGCCGCTGATTCTCAGGTGGTGGACAGCAGCGGCCTGATCGTCAGCGCCTTCCTTCCGCCCGCCGCCGGCACAGACACACCAACCGCCGGCACCTGCGCGGCGGTCGAAGTCTCCGGCAGTCAGGCAGCGTCAAGCAGTTCGCTGACCGAGCTGACCGAAGCCACCCTGTTTAACGACCCCGCCGCCGCTAAAGCAGCCGTTGACAAAGGCGACTATGCGGCGGCCATCATCATCCCGGCGGGCTTCAGCGCCAGCATCAGCTACACCCAGGACAACCCGGCCATCACGCCGCTGGCGATTGAAGTCTACGGCGATAGCGCGCAGCCGATTTCGGCGGGCATCATCCGCAGCGTAGTCGAAGGTTTCACCAACCAACTGCTGACCTGACAGGTCTCCATCGCCTCGACCATCGGCGCAATGACCGACCGCGCCCGACAGAACCCCATGCTGGGACTGAGCTTCGCCGTCGCTGCCGCCAGCGGCAATTTCCAGCCGGATTTCTCATGCGCTTTCACGCCGGGTTTTAACACCATCCGCATCGAACAGCAGACCGTCACCGGCGAGCAGGTCACGTTCAACCCACTGGTGCTGTTCGGCTCGGCGCAGGCGGTCTTTTTCGCCCTGTTCACGGCTAACGGCGTGGCCGCCAGCATCATCGAGGAACGCCGCCAGTGGACGCTTCAGCGTATGGTGGTCTCCCCCACCCCGCGCATCATCATCCTTACCGGCAAGCTGGTGGCGACTTTCCTGGTGGTGCTGTTGCAGCTCACGTTCCTGTTCATCGGCTTCACCATCATCGGCAGCCTGCTGGAAGGCGCGATCAAGTCCGTCTGGGGCAACGACTTCGTGGCGATTGCCGTCCTGATCCTGGCGACTTCAGCCGCGACCGCCGGCGTGGGCATGTTCACCGCCGCCGTCGGCAGAACTGCCGAACAGGCCAACATCATCGGCAGCATCGTCAGTATGCTCATGGGTATCCTCGGCGGCGCGTTCTTCACCGTCAGCGCCCTGGGCGATTTCGAATGGGTCACCCGGCTGTCAATTGTGCGCTGGGGGTCAGAAGCCTTCAGCCGGCTGGCTGCCGGTCAGAACGACATCGGCCTGAATCTGGTATTTCTGGCACTCATCGGGGCGGCGCTGTTCATCGTCAGTCTGGTGGTTTTCGCACGGCGGCAGGACATCTAGGGGGAAACAATGGACAAAATCTGGAGTGTCGCCGTCAACGATCTGCGCGTGACGTTCCGCGACAAGAGCATCTGGCTCACGCTGGTGGTCATTCCACTCGTGATTATCTTCTTCATCGGCCTCGCCAACGGCGGTTTCGGCGGGGGCGGCGGCGGGGTGCGCCTGCTGGTGGATACCTTCGACCAGGACGGCAGCGACCTGTCGGCGGAACTGCTGGTTAATCTCAAGGCCGCCAATGATGGCATTATCCTGTGCCCGGCGGACAACACCGCCGAGGATGTCTGCCGTCTGAAGGGCAGCGATCTCACCGACGAACTGGCCGCCGAACGGGTGACCGACGGCGTAACCAGCGCGACGCTGGTCATCCCGGCGGGCTTCGGCGCGAAGGCGCTGGCGGGTGAGCCGGTGAATATCGTCTACCGGTCGCAGGACAATCTCAACCAGAACGGCCCGGTGCTGCAAGCCCTGCAGGCCGTCCTGCAGCGCCTGGGCGGCGCGGTGGTGGCCGCGCGGGTGGGCGTGGATGTGTTCGAACATTCCGGCCTGACGGGCGCGACCTTCCGCGATGATGCCGACCGCGCCGCCTTCAGCCAGCAGGTGTACGACAGCGCCCGCCAGACATGGGACACACTCCCCTCGGCGGTCACGTTTAACGAAAGCGCCGCGAAGGAAGGCCGCCGTCCCTCTGGCTTCAGCCAGTCCGTACCCGGCATCGGCACGATGTATGTCATGTCCACCGTCCTCATCGGCTGCCTCGTCCTGCTGACGGAGCGTAAACAGTGGACTTTCCAGCGAATGCTGACCATGCCCATCGCGCCGGGGCAGATCGTCGCCGGGAAGATGCTGGCGCGTTTTGTCATGGGCATGATCCAGTACGGCGTAGCCTTCGGCTTCGGCCTCATTCTGGGGGTCTACTTTGGCGACTCCCCACTGGCGCTGCTGCTGGTTATGGTGGCCTTCACGCTGTGCAGCACGGCCTTCGCGCTGCTGCTGGCGACGTTCGTCAAAACCGAGATGCAGGCCGGCAGCGTGTTAAATCTCGTGGTGCTCATCCTCGCCCCGCTGGGCGGCGCGTGGTGGCCGCTGGAAATCGTACCCCAGTGGATGCAGACCGTCGGCCATCTGTCGCCGGTCGCCTGGGCGATGGAAGGTTTCCGCAGCGTGATCTTTCACGGCGGCGGCGTCGAGTCGGTCATTACGCCGGTGCTGATCCTGCTCGCGGTGACGGCGGTTGTGTTCGTGATCGCCGTGCGCCGCTTCAGATACGAATAAAGCCCTGACTCAGCGGCATACTGGTAGGGGCGCACGGCGGTGCGCCCCTGCTGATTCGGCAGCACCCGCAGCGCCGCCACCCCCAATCTGTCCTATAATGAATTCAGACCGCGTTTAACAACCGAATAGTATTATAGGGTGGGGTAGGGATGATGTTAAAACAACTGGTGCTGCTGCTCTCCGGGCTTGCCCTCATGCTAGTCACGCCGGCTGCCGGGCAGAACCTTCCCTCGATCGGTGTCGGTGAACCGGCGGAAGTCCAGGCCGGCCCGGACATCCCCCTGCTGGCGCTGACCATTACCGCGCCGCAGTTCGTCACCCTCATCGCCGACGGCCTGGACGAAGCTGCCAGCCCGGTGCTGTTTCTCTCAACCGCCGCCGGGCGCGACCTCATCTCCGCTTATGACAGCCCCGTCAGCGACCGCTACGCCGGGCATGACTCCGTGATCGAAAACTTTTACCTGCTGCCCGGCAGTTATACGCTGCGCGTCGAAAACCTGTATGATACGCAGCGCGCCGCCGTCAGTGTCGAACCGGGTGATCCCGGACCCTGGGGCGCGGGTGTGACCGAAACCTTCTCCGGCACGCTGGTTTCACGCGGGCGTTTCCGCCAGACCTTAACCTTCGACCAGGATGAAATCGTAACCATCAGCGTGCTGGCGCTGTCCGACTCGCTGGATGCTTATCTGGAACTGCGCGATGCGCGAGGCGTGCCGGTCGCTATCCGGCATGAGCGTGATTCCCTGATGGGCGACCGCGTGCTGAATGACCCCGACCCGCAGCTTAAATATTTTCATATCCCGGCAGGCGGTCTCTACGATCTCGAAATCTACGGCACTTATGATACCGACGCCGGCGACTTTCAGGTGTATCTCACCCGTTATGGTCGGCTGTCACCGGCAGCGAGCGCCGCGCCAGAAGTGTTTACGGGGGACGTAGTTGTTAATGGCCGCCAGAGTTTTACGCTGGTGGCGGAACGCGGCGAAGTCGTCACCATCACCGTTCGCGCGCTGACCGAACAGCTTGACCCCTTCCTGACCATGCTCAGTCCCCAGGGCGTGATCGTCGCCGTCAACGACGATCACGGCTTCTATGAAGCGCCTCTGCAATGGGGTGACGCCCGGCTTGCTAATTTCCTGATACCAGAGTCCGGCAAATATACCCTCGAAATCACCTCCGCCGGCGGCAGCGGCCCCATCGAAATGACCGTCGAACGAATGGGCACCTTCGCCCTGCCTGGCGAGTAACCCGTTCGCCCGCATCGCCATACCCGGGTATCATGGTAGGGGCAGGTTGAGTAACCTGCCCCTGCGGTTGACCGAGGATGATCACGCTTGGCGAATGTTTCCCATCTTGTGCGCCGGGTGCTGCGTTTTACGCAGCATTTCCTTCAATGGCTTTTCATCAGTCTGATTCTGCTGGCGCTGCTGCAATATTCCAGCGTGCCGCTGGGATTGGACTGGTACGCCGTCGCGGCGCTGGCGCAGGACTACCAGTTCGACTATGTGACCTGGGAACTGAACGCCATCGGCGCGAAGCTCGACCAGACCCTGTACGGCCTGCACCCCTTTATGACCGAAGCCAACCGCAGCCAGTATGTGCGGGACTACATGGCCGACTTGCAGCAGGCGCAGGCGTTGGAAGCGCAGATTAACGCCCGCTTTGCCGACCCGCACGAACCCGACCCGACCGCCGCCACTACCGGCCTGCGCGCCGATCTGTCTCGCCGCCGCGCCAGTCTGGACGAACGGCAGTCGCTGGTGGAAGCTGTCCTCGAAGGGCAGATCGCGGCGGTGCTGGTCGAGCAGGGCTTGAGCGTTGGCGGGCAGATTTTACCGCCGGTCGCGGCGCGTTTCAGCCGCGTGCCGAACCTGCTGGTTGTCTCCCCGCGTGATCAGATTCGTTTCGACATTTCGATCAACCTCGACCCCATGACGGCGGACGAAACCGCCGCGCTGGAAACGGCGATTGATGTTAAACGGAATGTATCCTCGCTGATCGTGCCGCTGGGTGGCATCGCCCTGTACCCGACGATGGTGCTGGAAACTGCCTCGATCCCCTGGGCGCTGGATACCTTCGCCCACGAATGGCTGCACAACTATCTGATGGCTTTCCCGCTGGGGCTGGCCTATTTCAGCGGTGAAAGCTTCGTCGGCGAAACCCGCATCATCAACGAAACGACCGCCAGCCTGTTCGGGCGCGAGATGAGCCGTCTGACGCTGGCGCGTTATTATCCTGACCTGCTGCCACCGGAGAACACGGGTGAACAGCCGTCCGCCCCGGCGGAGTCACCGCCCACGCCGCCTGTCTTTGACTTCGGCGCGGCAATGGACGAAACGCGCCGGGAAGTAGACCGCCTGCTGGCGGACGGTCAGATCGAACAGGCCGAAGCCTACATGGAAGAACGCCGCCAGTTGTTCGTCGCCAATGGTTACCTCATCCGTAAGCTGAATCAGGCGTATTTCGCGTTTTACGGCGGCTACCAGTCCGGCGCGCCCGGTGCTGGCGGCGAAGACCCGATTGGCCCGGCGGTGCAGGCCGTGCGTGATGCCAGCCCGTCGCTGCACCAGTGGGTCATCACCATGCGCGGCATCACCTCCCGCGCCCAGTTGTTGGCAGCAGTCGAAGACCAGACTAAAATGGCAGGCGGATTGGAAAACGAGGAAAAAATGAGTCAGCCTGATTGCATGTACTGTGGGGGAGAACTGGAAGAACGTTCTGTAAATCGTTTGCAGCAGTATCAGGGCCGCTGGGTGCTGATTGAAAATGTTCCGGCGTTGGTTTGTCGTCAGTGTGGCGAGGTCTTTTTCACACCGGCAGCGCATGATCTGGTAGTCGAACTGGTGATGGGTAACCACAAGCCGGTTCGTACGGAAACCGTTGCAGTTTATAATGCGGCTCACTAACAGGGAGATGTATTGATGGCACTACTTGATTCGTATCTCGCTCGTAAGACGGCGGTGCTGGCGGCACGCCAGGCCGACTATACCGCCCAGCCGGAGTCCTCCACGCTGACGATCAAAGCCGTATCGAACGTCGCCGGCATTACCGGCGCGCGCCCGGTGCGCGTGGGCAGTCACTCGTTCATCACCGACTCCGCGCCGGGGCTGGCCGGCCACGCGCTCGGACCCACCTCGCCGGAACTGCTGCTGGGGTCGCTGGCAAGCTGTCTGGTGCATACTTATCTGATTCAGGCGGTACTGATGAACCTCCCGCTCGATCAGGTGGAAGTTGAAGTCACCGGCCAGTTGGATATGTCCGGCGTGGTTGGCCTGCCCTACGACCAGCCGCCGCGCATTGATAACATCACTTACGTGGCGCACGTCCAGTCTACCGCTTCGCCGGAGGACATCGCCCGGATGCATCAGGCCGCCGAAGAAACCTGCCCGGTGCTGAACACCCTGCGTTATCCGGTTTCCATCGCCCGCGTGGAATAGCCAAACAATCAGGGGCGAACCCAACGGCTCGCCCCACATTCTTCTTTCCGCCTTTGCAAAGATAACTGCCGGTTATTCCTCGAACTGCCACTCTTTCAGCATCGCCGCCAGCAGCGTCGCCCGGCGCGGCAGGCTGGCGACCACCACATGCTCGTGCAGCGCGTGCAGGCCGTCCCCCTGCGGCCCCAGTCCATCCAGCGTCGGAATGCCCATGAACGCCGTAAAATTGCCATCGCTGCCCCCGCCGCTGCCGTCCTGCCGGATGGTCAGGCCGTAGCGTTCGCCAATCGCCTTGCACTGGGCATACGTGCGCTGCATCTGCGCGTTGTTCTCCATCGGCCCGCGCGCGTGATGCACGCTCACGCTGATCTTCGCCCCCGGAGTGAACGGCGTAAGCGCCATAATCTTCTCACCGATTTCGTCCCACGCGCGGTCAGTCATCGTCCGTACATCCACTTCGGCGGTCGCTTTCGCCGGAATCACGTTGGTCGCGCTGCCACCGTGAAACACCGTCACCGAAACCGATGTGCCGTTCTTCAGATCGTTCAGCTCGTTCAGTTTGAGCGCCTGCTGCGCCAGTTCGATCACGGCGTTGATGCCCTGCTCCGGCGCGTTGCCAGCATGTGATGGCCGCCCCTCCACCACGATGTGATACGTGCCCACACCCTTGCGCCAGGTTTTCAGCGCCTCTTCCTTCGTGGCCGGTTCCATCACCAGCACCAGCCCGACCTGCGCCGCCATTTCCTTAATCACCGGTTCGGAATAAATGCTGCCGACTTCTTCATCGCTGGTCAGCAGCACCCAGATCGGACGGTGCGGCAGTTCGCCGCGCTCGACCAGCCCGCGAATCGACCACATCGTAATCGTGATGCCACCCTTCATGTCCACCGCGCCGGGGCCAAACAGCTTGCCCTCTTCGTCAATCCGGGTTGGCCGTTCGGCCAGCGTGCCCTGCGGCCACACGGTATCCGCGTGTGTCAGGAACATGATCGGCTTGCCGGGTGCGTTTTCGTTCCACTTCGCCAGCAGAAAATCCCCCACCTCGGTCTGCGGCAGCCGCGTGACCGACGCGCCCAGCGACCGGAATTCGTTTTCCATAAAATCTATCATTCGATCCACCAGCGCCTTGTCGGTCGTCGGCGTTTCGTAGCTGATGAGCGTGGTGAGAAAATCCACCATCTGCGGCTGATACCGCTGGAAGTAAGTGAGCAGTTCGGACATGTTGCTTTCCCCTATGAGTAGTTTTCGGTCATCGGCTATCAGTAATCAGCAAAGACGGTTTACACCGTATTTTACTGGCAACGGGTAACTGGTAGCTGGCAACTGACTAGAACGGACACAGGTCGTTGGCGGTGTAGGTTGGGCTGCGACTGCCGTAACGGTTGAGCAGGCTTACCGCCTCCGGTCGGGCGCTGATTATAGCCTGAACTTCGCGGCAGGCGCTATTCAGATTGTTGGTGGTCTGAAAGGTATTCCAGAAGGTATCCAGCAGGTCGGCGTACACCGGCGCATCCGGCATGGGGAACGTTTCCAGCGAGAGCTGTACCGCCTGTAACGCCTCGGCTTCGCGGCTGGTGTACGCCAGCAGCAGCGTCAGCCGGTAGAGGATGTACGACCGCAGCAGCGCCGGCTCATCGTTAAACCAGTAACGCAGCGTTGTATCATCCAGTGCCAGCCGGAACAAGGACACCGCCTGCCCGAACTCCGACCGGCGGAAGGCGCGGTCAGCCTCATGCACGATCTGAATCCGGAAGCGCGGCGGGTCAAGCTGCACAATCGAAAGTGTGTAATACTGACCGTTCCAGTCGTAGATATGCCCGCCGGTTCGCAGCGGGCCGGTCGCGGCGCTGCCGTCGTCGGTCAGCCGCGCGACGATTTCCAGCACGCTGTCGTTATCAATGTCGTTCACCGTCGGCGGTTCGCCGCTGCTCATCGGCGTATTCAGCAGGTTCACGAAACGGCCTTCCACCGCGTCCCACGTCAGCAGCATCGTGCGATAGGCGCAGTCATCGGGTGTCTCGGCGCTGCACTGGCGGCTGGTATACAGCAGATCAGCCCGCCCGTCATAATTCATATCACCCACGTACACCAACTGCGGCAGCGTGCCCGTCACCGCCTGATACAGCGGCACGTAGCGCCCGTTCGCGCAGCCCAGAATTAGCAGCGTGCCGCCGTCGCCGGGGGCGCTGTAGGCCATCACCATCTGCGCCGTTCCCGCGCCGACCAGATCCACATCACCCCGCACTACGACCGCCGCGCCCAGCACATTCCACTCATCGCGCAGGCCGGCTTCCACCGCCGCCGCCGAGCCGCCGTCCGACGCAAACCGTTGCAGCGCCGCCGTCACGTCCGCGCCGGTCGCCGGTAGCGGCGGCCATGCGGGACTGGCCGGCGCGGGACAGGCCGCGTAATCCGGCGCGGGTGTGGGCTGGTTCGCCAGCGCGACCGCCGTCGCCGGATTCGCCAGCCGGCTGTCGCTGGCAGCCGGCGCGATCACCGTCGGCAGCCAGCCGCGCACCAGCCGCCCCGGCGTCACCGTCGGAAACGGCACGACCGTCGGCGGCAGGCTGGCCGAAGGCGCCGGCTGGCAGGCCGCCAGC
>JARKOK010000006.1 GCA_029975765.1 Aggregatilineales bacterium | reverse complement strand
GTAAGGGTATGGCGTATCCTGACAGGGGATGGGGTGTAATGTTAGACGAAGTGAAAATCTATGTACGGAGCGGCAGCGGCGGCGATGGGGCGGTAGCCTTTCGCCGCGAGAAATTCGTGCCGCGCGGTGGGCCGGCTGGTGGTGACGGCGGGCGCGGCGGCGACGTGATTTTGAAAGTGAACCCGAAGATGAACACGCTGGCGGCGTTCCAGAAAGGGATTCACTTTAAGGCGGCGCACGGGCAGCGCGGCAGCATCAAGAACCAGACCGGCGCGAGCGCCGACCCACTGGAAGTGGAAGTGCCGCCGGGGACAGTCGTCAAAGATGCGGATACCGGTGTTGTGATTGCTGACCTGGTGAAACCGGATGACCGGGTGGTGGTGGCGGTTGGCGGGCGCGGCGGGCGCGGCAACCAGCATTTTGCCAATTCTGCCAATCAGGCGCCGCAGTACGCCGAGAAAGGCGAACCCGGCCAGGAACACTGGCTCGTTCTGGAACTGCGGCTGATCGCGGATGTCGGGATCGTTGGCGTGCCCAACGCGGGCAAATCCACGCTGCTCTCGGTTATCAGCAACGCGAAACCCAAGATCGCGGATTACCCGTTCACCACGCTGGAACCCAATCTGGGGGTTGTGACCTATGACGACCGGGATTTAGTGGTCGCAGATATTCCCGGCCTGATCGAGGGCGCGCACGCGGGCGTCGGGCTGGGACATGCGTTTTTGCGCCACGTCCAGCGGACGCGGGTGCTGATTCACCTGCTGAACGGTGACAGTGAAAGCGTGCTGGCGGACTACAGCCAGATCAATACGGAACTGGCGCTGTACGATGATAAGCTGGGTCAGAGGCCGCAGCTTGTGGTTTACAATAAGATGGACATCCCGGAGGCGCGCGCGCGCTGGCCGGAGGTTGAGGCGGCGCTGCAAGCGCGCGGCGTGGAACCAATGGCGATTTCCGGCGCGACCCAGGAGAATGTGCGACAGTTAGTCCAGCGTATGTTCCAGCTTATTGATTCGCTGCCGCCGGAGGAACCCGCTCCATCTGCCGAAATGCCGGTCTATGAACTGCCAGAGGAAACCGTGCCATTTACCATCACCCAGGAAGGTGACGGTCTGTTCCGTGTGGCCGGTCGGCGCATTGAACGGGCAGCGGAGATGACATACTGGGATAATGAGGAAGCGGTGATGCGCTTCCAGCAAATTCTGGAAACGCTGGGAATTTCTACCGCGCTGGAGGCGGCAGGCGTGCAGCCCGGCGATACCGTGTATATCGGCGATTACGAACTCGAATGGTCGGACTAAATGCGGCGCGTCGGCATCCTCGGCGGCACCTTCGACCCGCCTCACCTGGGACATCTCATTCTGGCAGAATATGCCGTTGAGGCGCTGAATTTAAACTGCCTGCTGTTCGTCCCGGCAGCCGATCCGCCGCACAAACAGCATGAAAAAAACACGCCGGTGGCGCACCGTCTGGCTATGCTGAAACTGGCACTTGGCAGCAACAGCCGGTTTACGCTGTCGCGGGTGGACGTTGACCGCCCCGGCCCGCATTACTCGCTGGATATGGTGAAGATCATCCAGGGGCAGAATCCCGGCGCGGAACTGTACTTTCTCTTGGGTGGGGACTCACTGCGTGATCTGCCGCGCTGGCATCGCCCGGCGGAACTGGTCAGCCTGTGCCGGCTGGCGGTCATGCACCGCCCCGGCGATGGCGCGCGCCCGTACATGCATGAAGATGTACTGCCCGGACTGTCGGAGCGTGTCGTCATGATTGACGCGCCGCTGATCGGCATTTCCGCAACGGAGATTGTGAGCCGCTGGCAAAAAGGTCTCAGCATACGGTATCTCGTACCGGACGCGGTGCTGGATTACATGACTGCCCACAACGTTTACGGAATAACTGAACCATGAAAGCTGTGAAAAAATCTGTCGAGAGTCACCGTCGTGCGCCTCTACGGCTGGTTTCGGCTGCGCTTACCCTGTTTCTGCTGTGTCTGTCAGTGTCGTTCAGCGTGCTGTCGCAGGACGTGCCGACGCTGACACCGCCGACGCTGGTGCCGACGGTGGATGCGGCTGCGGTGAGTGACGCGCTGCTGTCCGAATCGGTCGTGGCGCGGCTTCAACGGGACGGTAAAGTGCGGGTCGGGCTGCTGTATAATCTGCCGCCATTTGGTGAATTAAACATTCGCGGTGCGGTTGCCGGGTTTGATGCTGATCTGGCGCGCGCGCTGGCCGAAGCGTGGGGCGTCGAGTTTGAGCCGGTGCAGGTCACCCGGCAGACGGCGCTGGAACTGCTGCGCCAGGGCACAGTGGATATGCTGGTCGCAGCCCAGATACACCGCCGCGAACTGGACGCGCAGGTTGAATTCAGCCAGACCTATTATCCCACGCAGCAGGCGCTGGTGGTGCGGGCGGACGACGGCGCGGCGGCGCTGGCGGATATGGCGAACCGGCGGATCGGGGTCGTGATTGGCTATCCCGGCGAACAGGCCGTGCTGGCCTGGCAGCAGCGCACCGGTCTGCCGATCGGTGTGCAGCAGTATCTCACGCTTGATCGCGCGCTGGCGGGTCTGCTCAATAATGAAGTGGATGGCGTGGTCGAAAACCGCGTGCAGCTCACCCGCGTCATTACCGATCTGAGCCAGGTGAAACTGCTGGAGGAACCAGTCGCGCCCGAACCTTATGCGGTCGTGCTGCCCCGACAGGATGTGAACTTCCGCAATCTCGTTAACCGCACGCTGCAATATCTGGCACGAACGGGCCGGCTGGATGAGATTCACCAGAGTAATTTTATTGGCGTGAATTACCCGGCCAACGCGCTGCCAATCTGGGCGAATGTGGGCGATGAAGCACCCAGCCCGGCACAGTACGGCGGTGATGTGCCGTATCCGGCGCAGTACGTGGTGCCGCGTATCCAGACCGGGCGTGTGGTACGTGTAGCGGGCGTGGCGGATTTGCCGCCGGATGCGCCGGAGAGCCAGCGGCGGCTGGATGCGCTCAACCGCGCCGTAGCTGAGGCATTGGCCGCGCGGTGGGGGTCAACCGTGCAGTTTATCCCGGACAGCGTGGATAATGCCGCCGATCTGGTTGCATCCGGGCAGGCGGATATGGCGGTTGGTATGCCGCTTGACTGGGCGCTGACCGACCGGGTGGATTTGTCGGCAGCCTATTTTTTGCGCGGTGACCGGCTGCTGGTCGAAGAAAATTCCCAGTACGAGACATTTAACGATCTGAGGCGGCGCACGGTGGGTATTTTTGCCACCGAACCGGGCGCTGCCGACCGGGTGAACGCCCGCGCCGAAGAAGTGAATACCGGCGTGAACATCTTCACCATCCTGCGGGAACAGGATGCCGCGCTGACGATTCTGGTACAGGATAATGTGGATGTGATCTACGGTGACATCCTTAAGCTGCTGCCGCACGTTGAGGCCAATCCCGGCGCGCTGCGGATCACCACACGCGGCGACGCGCCGAATCCCTGGTATACCCGCACCTACGCGGCGGTAGCCGTGCCGCGCAACGATCTCGACTTCCGCCTGCTGGTAGATTACACGCTGCAAGAACTGGCGCGTGATGGGGTGCTGGGAACGCTGCTCGCGCCCGTGATGCTGCCGGCAGACCTTCCAACCTTTGAAATCTGGCCTGGGCCGGCGGCGGCGTTTGGCTTCAATCTGGACGAAGTGTTGGGCGGGTGACAGCGACGACTGCTGTCTATGCAGGCCGGCTTTGCCCCAGCGTCGCCAGGATGATGCCGGTCAGAATGACGGCACTACCGGCGACCTGCAAACCCGATGGCACCTCGGTAAACAGCGCGTAGGCGATCAGGGCGCTGGTGGCCGGTTCTAGCTGCGTGGCGATGCTGACATACGTCGCCGGTAAAAACTTCAGCACGTAGTTAAACGACGTATGCCCCATGAGCTGGGGTATGAGCGCCATGCTGACCAGCCACAGATAAGCCTGCGGGGTATAGCCGCCCAACGGCGTGCCGGTGATGATCACGGCCAGCAGCAGGGTAACAGCGGCGCAGCTGTAGACTAACCAGATGTATGCCAGCAGCGACAGGCCGCCGCGCAGTTTACGGCCAATCGTGAAGTACACCGCCACCGTGATCGCGCCGATTAGTGCCAGCAGGCTGCCCAGCACCGGATTGCTGCCCATCGAAAACGCGCCGCCGGTAGGCAAGGCCACTACGACACTCCCGGCCAGACCGATTACCAGCCCGATAATCACCGGACGGCCCAGCCGCGCCTTCAGAAAAAACACTTCCAGCAGGGCAACCCACAGGGGGTGGGTGTTCACCAGCACCACGCTGATCAGCACGCTGGTGTATTCCAGCGAGGCGACCCAGGTCGCAAAATGTACGGCCAGGAACACACCGGAAATGCCCGCAAAGGTGAGATCGCTGCGGCTGAGATGGCGGATTTCGTCGGCATGACGGCGCAGGGTGATTGGCGTCAGGATGAGCGCAGCAATTGCCAGCCGCGCGGCGGCGATAAACAGCGACGGCACACCGTCCTGCTGCGCCAGCCGGATGAGGATTGATCCCAGCGAAATGGCCGCTACACCCACCAGCACGACGAGATACGCTTGCAGGGGCGGCTGCGGGCGCGTTTGTGGTACAGCAGGTGAGTGGGACATGGGATGCCTCTGGAGAATCATGTTAAAGGCGAACCGCCGGTTCGCCTCAAGCCTGACGTTACGAATAGTAACATTGAACCAGTGGCCGGTCAAAAGACTGGATGCCTGGTTGGTCATATCAGAGTTCCGTTAGAACCCCTGTCCTTTTGTCCAGTTTCCTTAGACACCCTGTGCAGATTATGTTAGGATATAACCCGTTCTACTGGTATCTGATTACACAAGGAGAAGCGGTATTATGGCTTTCGAACTTCCCTCCCTGCCATACCCGACCAACGCGCTTGAACCCCACATTGATGCCCGCACGATGGAAATTCATCATGGCAAACACCATAACGCCTATGTGACGAATCTCAACAAGGCGCTGGAAGGCCACGCCGACTGGCAGAACCGGAGCATCGAGGATATCCTGGCGAATCTGAATGCGCTGCCGGAAAATATTCGCACGGCGGTGCGGAACAACGGCGGCGGCCATGCCAACCATACGCTGTTCTGGCAGATCATGGCCCCGAACGCGGGCGGCGAACCGACGGGCGACCTGGCCGGCGCGATCAATCAGGCGTTTGGCAGCTTTGCTGCTTTCAAGGAGCAGTTCGCGGCGGCGGCTATGGGCCGCTTTGGTTCGGGCTGGGCGTGGCTGGTGGCTGAGAAGGGCGGCGCGGTCAGCCTGACTTCGACCCCGAATCAGGACACGCCGCTGATGGAAGGTAAAACCCCTGTCCTCGGCCTGGACGTATGGGAACATGCCTACTACCTGAATTACCAGAACCGCCGCGCTGACTATATCGCCGCCTGGTGGAATGTGGTGAACTGGCCGGAAGTTGCCCGGCGGTACGCGGCGGCGAAATAAGCGCACTGATCGTCACGGTACGGGCACACCACTGCCCCCAAACAGGGGTGTGTCCGAACGAAATTTATCGCAAGCTCCAGCAAAAGGCGGTACAATACAGCCGCCTTTTTATTTGGTTGAGCAGGAGTAAAAATATATCATGGTGGATGTTCGTGTTGAAAAAGACTCACTTGGTCCGGTGAATGTCCCGGCGAGTGCCTATTACGGCGCGCAAACGCAGCGCGCGGTCGAGAACTTTCCGGTCAGCGGTTTAAAACCCTGGCCGGCGTTCATCTGGTCAATGGCGCTGATTAAACGGGCAGCGGCAGAAGTACACCTTGACTTGGGACTGATGGAAGAGCCAATGGCACGCGCCATCATGCAGGCGGCGGATGAAGTGCTTGACGGCCAGTGGAATGAGCAGTTTGTGGTTGACCCATTCCAGGCCGGCGCGGGCACCAGCCACAACATGAACACCAACGAAGTGATTGCCAATCGCGCCAACGAAATTCTCGGCTTCAAGCTGGTCGACGCTAAAAAACCGATCAGCCCGAACGATCATGTTAACATGGCGCAGAGTACGAACGATACCATTCCAACCGCGATCCGTCTGGGCGCGCTGTGGCGGGTGGACGAACTGGTGAATACGCTGCGCGCGCTGGAATACGCGCTGCGCGCGAAAGCGGCGGAATGGGATGGCATCGTTAAGAGTGGGCGCACCCACTTACAGGATGCTGTGCCGGTGCGATTGGGGCAGGAGGTTGGCGCGTGGGCGAAGGCGATTGAGCGTAACATCGAAAAGATTGAGTTCGCGGCAGACAGCCTGCGGCGGCTGGGTATCGGTGGAACGGCGGTTGGCTCCGGTCTGAACGCGCATCCCGAATATCACCAGCGTATGGTTGCCAAGTTGAGCCAGCTCAGCGGTCTGAAACTGGTTGAATCCGACAATCTGTTTGAGTCCATGCAGTCCATGCAGGATGCGGTTTTCTTCTCCGCCGCGCTGCGAACGACCGCGCAAGACCTGATTCGGATCGCTAACGATGTGCGCCTGCTGTCCAGCGGCCCGACGACCGGCCTGAACGAAATCACCTGCCCGCCAGTGCAGCCGGGGTCTTCGATCATGCCCGGTAAAGTCAACCCGGTGCTGGCCGAAATGCTGGATATGGCGATGTTCCATGTCATCGGCAATGATACAACGGTGCTGCTGGCCGGACAGGGTGGGCAGCTTGAACTGAACGTGATGATGCCGATCATCGCGCATAACCTGTTTGAAGCGATGCAGGTCATGATCGGTTCCGTGCGCGCCTTCACTGACCGCTGTGTGGTGGGTCTGGTGGCGAACCGCGACCGCGCCGAGGGCTGGCTGGCGAAGAATCCGATTCTGGTGACGGCGCTGAACCCGATTATCGGCTATCTGAAGGGTGCGGAAGTCGCCAAAAAATCGCTGGCGGAAAACCGCAGTATCCGCGATATTGTGGTGGAACTGGGTTATATGACGGCGGAAGAAGCCGAGGCGGCGCTGGATGCGCGCGCGATGACGGAAGGTGGCATTCGTCAGGGTGTAAGCGGCGGCGGATAAAACGAATCTTAAGTTGGGAAATGTTGAGGATACGGTTAAGATAAAGTATACTCAGTCATGATCTCTAAATCACAAGGCGTTAAGCTGATCTGTGGCAACCCGAAAGATAGGTAAATTCGACATTGTCGAGCGTCTGGGACGCGGCGGTATGGCGGAGGTTTATCGTGCCTACCATGCCAGCCTGGATCGTTATGTAGCGATCAAGGTGCTGCACGCGTTCCTCGCGGACGACCCGGAATTTAAGACGCGGTTCGAGCGCGAAGCCCGCAACGTCGCCCGGCTCAAACACCCGAACATCGTGCAGGTGTACGATTTCGACTATGATGAGCCGAGCGAAAGTTATTACATGGTCATGGAACTGGTCGAAGGCCCGACACTCAAAGATCGCCTTCAGGCCAGCGCCGAGCGGGGCGGGCTGATGCCGCTGGATGAGTCGCTGCGGATCGTGCGCGAGGCGGCGGGGGCGCTGGCCTACGCCCACAGCCGCGATATGATTCACCGCGATGTTAAACCGGCGAACCTGATGCTTGATCACGACAGCCGGGTGGTGTTAACCGATTTCGGTATTGCCAAGATTGTCACCGGCGCGCAGTTTACCGCCAGCGGCGGCATGGTGGGCACGCCCGCCTATATGGCGCCGGAGCAAGGGCTGGGGGAAGCGGGCGACGAACGCTCTGACCTGTATTCCCTCGGCATTATCCTGTTTCAAATGGTGACGGGCAAGCTGCCATACGACGCAGAAACGCCGCTGGCGATTGTGCTTAAGCATCTGCAAACGCCCACACCCTCGGCGCGGGCGCTTAATCCGGCGGTATCCGAGTCACTCGATCAGGTGATCGGCAAGGCGATTGCGAAAGAGGCGCAGAACCGTTATCAGACGGCAAGTGAATTGATTCAGGATTTGCTGCGTATCCAGCGCGGCGAGACCCTGCCGCCACCCAATGGCGATAAACCGGCGCTGCTGCAAACCGGTAATCAGGACACACTGAAACTGCCGCCAATGGACGACACGCCTACGCAGGAGCTTACAACGCCGGTTGTCCCCCCGATTGTGGAAGTGACGTCCCCACCACGCCGCGGGCGAGCGTGGATGGTTGTGGCTGTACTGGCGCTGGTGGTGGTGCTGGGATTGGCCGGCGCGAGCAGCGGCCTGTTTGCCGGGCTGTTGGGTGGAACGTCCACGCCAACCCCTACCGATATGGTGATTGCCTCGCCGGAGGCGACGGCGACGGAGGGTATAGCGATAGCCGCGATGCCTTCTGCTACACCTACCACGCCAGCCCCAACACGCACACCGCAGCCTACAGCGCGCCCGTCCAGCACACCAACGGCCACGCCAACGGACGAACCCACGGCGGTGCGAACAGCGCCGACCCGCGCGCCTACCCTGACACCGTCACCAACGTTCACGCCGACCCATACGCTGACACCCACTGCAACACATACCGCGACAGCCACGCTGCCGCCAACCCAGACGCCTTCGGCGACGGTCAACACAACCGGCACGGCAGCAGTGATCGCCGCCGCGCAAACGGCGACGGCGACGGCCTGCCTGTATGATTATGAAATTGTGGAACAGGACCCGGCGGACAACGGCCTGCACCCGGCCAATACTGCCTACCAGCGTAAGATTGTGTTCAGGAATACCGGAACGTGCGCCTGGGCGCCCAACACCTTCCTGGCGTATGTCGAAGGCGAAAGTTACAACGCCGGGCCGATCATCCTGATACCCAGGGCTGTGGGAGTAGGCGAGACCGTAGAACTGATGTTTACCGGTAAGACGCCGCTGCGCGGGGCGACCTATCAGGGTAAATGGGAACTACGCACGCCAAACCAGCGTAAGATCGGGCAGCCGATAACCATCAATGTACAGGTATATGAAGGAGGGCAGTAAGGCACCGTCTCCCCGGTTTGACCTCTAACATCCATCAAGACCAGGCGTGATGATCCCAAAAGACCTTTAGGTTAAGTTACGACCGGATCGCTGCATCCTTTCATTCTGCGGTGTTTTGCATTTCTATTTGTATTGGAAAGAAGAGATGTCCGAGAAAAAACAACTCACAACGGCTCATGGGAATCCTATCGGGGACAATCAGAATTCGCTGACTGCTGGCGCTCGCGGCCCGCTGCTGATGCAGGATTATCAACTGCTGGAGAAGATGGCAACCTTCAACCGCGAACGGGTGCCGGAGCGGGTGGTTCATGCCAAAGGGTCGGGCGCGTATGGTACGTTTACCGTGACCCATGACATCACACGCTACTCTAAAGCGAAAATCTTCTCCGCCATTGGCAAACAAACCCCCTGCCTGGCGCGTTTTTCCACCGTTGCCGGGGAACACGGTGCTGCCGATGCGGAACGGGACGTGCGTGGTTTCGCCGTTAAGTTCTACACCGAAGAAGGCAACTGGGACATGGTGGGGAATAATACCCCGGTGTTCTTCGTCCGCGACCCCTACAAATTCAGTGATTTCATTCACACCCAGAAGCGCGACCCCCGGACGAATATACGTTCGGCGACCGCCATGTGGGATTTCTGGTCGCTTTCGCCCGAAAGCCTGCATCAGGTGACGATCCTGTTCAGTGATCGCGGCCTGCCGCAGGGGTATCGTTTCGTGCATGGCTTCAGCAGCCACACCTACAGTTTCATCAACGCGGCCAATGAACGCTTCTGGATCAAACTGCACTTCAAGACCCAGCAGGGCATCAAGAACTGGACGAATGCCGAAGCCGCCCAGATCGTCGGGCAGGATCGGGAAAGCTCGCAGCGTGACCTGTTTGAGGCTATCGAACGCGGTGAATATCCGAAGTGGCGTGTCTACGCCCAGATTATGCCGGAAGCCGAAGCCGAAACATACCACATCAACCCGTTCGATCTGACCAAGGTCTGGCCTCATGCCGATTACCCGCTGATCGAGATCGGCGTGATGGAACTGAACCGCAACCCGGAGAATTATTTCGCTGAGATCGAACAGGCCGCGTTCGAGCCTTCCAATATCGTGCCGGGCATCGGTTTCTCGCCGGACAAGATGCTGCAAGCGCGCATCATGTCCTATGCGGACGCGCACCGCTATCGCATCGGCGCGAACTACGCTTCTCTGCCGGTTAATCATCCACATTCCGAGGTAGCGACCTATCACCGGGATGGCAATATGCGCTTTGATGGGAATGGCGGCGGGGCGGTCAACTATGAGCCGAACAGCATGGGCGGCCCGGTTGAGGATCGTCAGTTCGTTGAACCGCCGCTGCGGATATCCGGCGATGCTGACCGGTATGACCACCGCGCCGGCAATGATGATTACAGCCAGCCAGGCGCGCTGTTCCGGCTGATGAATGCCAGCCAGAAGGAACAGCTTTTCTGTAACCTTGTCGAAGCGATGCAGGGTGTGCCAGAGCGGATCATCGCCCGCCAACTGGTCCATTTCTACAAGGCCGACCCGGAGTATGGTCGCGGCGTGGCGGAGCGAATCGGCCTGGATATGAACCGTTTCGCGCCCTGGGCTGAACTCACCCTGCCGGAGCTGTTCCAGAAAACATCCGAAGCCGGCTACGGGCGTTAGTCACTGCTGCCGGGTGTCAGCGAGCCGGCAGCCATATCGGCTCTTGAGAGGTTAGGTTTACACAGGGACACGGTACGCCGTGTCCCTGCTCAATCTGCCTCGGTATGCGCGTTGCAACCGCAAAAAACGTCGGGGTCAGTTCTGTTACCTGGTCATGCCAGAGGGGCGGTATTTATGAATCGTGGTCAGGCGTGGGACATTGTGTGCGAATTTACGCAGAGTGAGTCGCTGCGGCGGCATATGCTGGCCGTCGAGGCAGCCATGCGTGCCTATGCGCCGCGCTTTGGTGGCGACCCGGAGGTGTGGGGCGCGGCTGGCCTGCTGCATGATTTTGACTACGAACTGTACCCGGATGTTGCGGTAGAAGGGCATCCGGTGGTGGGATCGCGCATTCTGCGTGAGCGGGGTGTGCCGGACGAGATCGTTAAAGGGATTCTCGCCCATGCCGAGGAAATTACTGGCGTGAAGCCCGAAACACCGATGGAAAAAACGCTGGTCGCGGTAGACGAACTGACCGGTTTTCTGATCGCCGTCGCGCTGGTGCGCCCGTCAAAGAGCATCAGCGATGTGGAACTGAAAAGCATCAAGAAAAAGTGGAAAGACAAACTCTTTGCCGCGCCGGTCAACCGCCAGGAAATCGAACATGCGGCGGAGCAGTTGGGCGTGCCGCTGGACGAGCATATTCAGATGGTGCTGGATGCCATGAAAGCCAACGCCGCCGCGCTGGGCCTGTAGCGGGGGCGCGGCTTAATTCCGTTGGTAGATAAAGTAGGTTTCCTGCTCGGTGACTACCTGTTCGGCAAGCGTGAACAGCCCGTCTGTGATGGTCGAGTCGCAGCGTGATTGGAACTCGGTTGAACAGATGACATATTCAACTTCTCGATTGAGAAGCGCCTCGGTTTGCGTGAGCTGTTCTTCTCGTCGAATTGCTGACAGGTCGTTCCAGCCCATCACGGCAACGCGCCACCGCATCAGGCGGCCAATCGCGTAGGCGGCGAACGGCGCGGCGATCACAAAATAACCGTAGGCGACATTCAGAAACAGGAATACAAAAGCCAGCGTCAGGCTGATAACGAGCACCAGCGACCGTTCACCCTTTGACCCTCGTCAGAGCAGGATAACCAGCGCCAGCAGGCTGAAGCCCAGCATGATCGGCGATAACGACAGCGAAAAACGCAGCATGATTTGCAGCGTGGGTAACGGTAGTTTGAACGTACCCATGCCGGTGACTGCCGGATAATGGCTGAGACTGGCCGGAATATCCGGTAGAAACTGAAACAGATAATAAGCAACCAGCGCCAGCACCACGATAGCTGCCCCGTAAAACGTTTGAACTGTCGGGATCGAAACCCCGTACCGGGATAGGTGGCCGCTGTCGCCGGGCACAAAATGATACAGCAGCAGACTAACGGCCAGTGTCAGGCCGAGTGCTGCGAGCGAGGTTTTACGATTATGCAGCCAGTCCAAAGCTATCCCTGCCGGAGAAAGTTGGTCAGTGTTGGGTGTGACTTCCCACACCCAACACACCAGGGTACGTCAGCCTCAGTATTGTACGCGGACAGGTGTACCCACGTCCACAAAGTTGTTAAAGAACCATTCCGCTTCCGGGGTGGGCATATTGACGCAGCCGTGACTCATCGGGTTGCCCCAATTGCTGTGCCAGTAAGTGCCATGCAGGGCATAACCCTGATAGAAGTACATGACATAAGGCACGCCCGGCAGATAGTAGCCGGGGCCGCTCATTGTCTGTGATGTGTATTTGACGTAGACGTTGAAATCCCCGACCACCGTCGGAGTGGCGGGCAGACCGGTCGAAACCAGCACGTCCCGCAGCAGCACGCCGTCCTGATAGGCATACACCCGTGAATCGCTCAAGTCCACGATAACCTGCTTGCCGCTGTAGATGGTTGGCGCGGCAGGCGCGTAGCTGGCAGCCGGGGATGTGCCCGCCAGGTCGGTTGGTGTGCTGCCGGTGGGGATAATCAGGGTTTGTCCCGCTTCAATGTGGTTGGGATTATTGATACCGTTGGCCTGCGCGATGATCGTCCAGGAGATGCCAAAGCGCCGCGCAATCTGTGACAGATGCTCGCCCGGCTGCACGACATAAGTCTGTTCGCTGACCACCGCCGGGGCGATTTCGACGGTTTCGACGGGCGGCGACACGGGTTCGGCAGGCGCGGTTTCAACCGGAGCAGCTTCGACCGGCGCATTCCAGACCATCAACTGCTGGCCGGGATAGATGACGTTCGGATTGCTGATATTATTGCTTTGCATAAGCTGCTGAACCGTCAGCCCGTATAACCGCGCGATGCCATTCAGGTTTTCGCCGCGCTGCACCGTATGATAATTCGGCTCGATGGCGATCATCGGGTTTTCGACAACTGCCGGGGCAGGGTCGTAGTTCGGGATAATCAACTGCTGTCCGGCAAAGATGCGGGTGGGGTCGGTGATGCCGTTCGCCCGTGCAATCGCGTCCATGCCCACGCCATAGCGCAGCGCGATGCGGAACAGGTTTTCGCCCGGCTGAATGGTGTGAGTAGACTGCTGGGCAGCCGCCGGCGCGACCATAAGGCACAAAACGATGAGTGTGATGAGCAGGGTAAGGCATTTCCTCGGCGACATGCGGCGACTCCTGAATTGAGATGGACTAGTATTAAGGTACACCATTATTTATGGCGGGTCAATTTCGCTGGCAGGCAGCTTTTTTATTCGCGGCGCGGCGGTCAATTGCCGGAGTCGGCGTTTACCAGTACAATGAACGGCGTGTGCCTGAACAGTGAGATGTTAAAGCATGTTGGTACGTGCCTACCGCCTGACGGATAAAGTCGGCGTTGTTGTGTTGAAAAGCAGTGCGGTGCTGGCGGAAACCACCCTCGCCGGTATAACGATCATCACGCGGACGGCGCGCCGGGGGGCGGGCGCGGTGTTGGGCGGCGCGTTCATGCTTGTGCTGGGCGTGGGGCGGCTGATCTGGACTCTGCTGCGCCGCGTATTGCTGGTAATCTGGGGCATACTGCGTTTCGTCATTGGGTTGATCGGTGGGGCAGCTGGAGCCGCTGTTGGCGTCGGCGGGCGTACTTCGCGGCGGGCGGTGCAGTCCGCCGGCGGGACGATGGCGCGCCGCGCCGCGCGGGCGGAACTGGAAGCTACGCTGACGGAAGACCCGCTGCGGGCGCAGAACCGCGTTCTCAGCGGCATGATGGTGGTGCTGCTGGCGGTGCTGCTGTTTGTGGTATGGTGGGCGACCGGCGAAAATCAGCGGAATGCCACCCCGCCGCCCAATATCGCCGTTCTGAATTTCGGCGATACGACACCCGGAACGCCCGTGCCGACGGCGCCGAATCTGCCCGCGACGGCTGTACCAACAGCCACCGCGCTGCCCGCCGTGCTGGAAGTGCGCGGCAGCCTGGCCTATACCGTGCGTGAGCGCGGCCAGACCGATCTGTGGGTGGTGAATGTGGGCAGCCGCGCCCCGCTGCGGTTGACCAACAGCCCGCAGGATGAACGCGACCCGGCCTGGTCACCGGATGGGCGGCGGCTGGCGTATGCCTCGAATCAGGATGGCAACTGGGAAATCTATGTTTACGATCTGGCTGCCGGGACGACTACGCGGCTGACCTATGAACTCTCATTTCAGGGCGCGCCCAGTTGGAGTCCGGATGGCCTGTGGATCGCTTACGAAAGTTATCAGGGTGGCAATCTCGACATCTATGTGGTGCCGATTGACGGTTCGCAGCCGGCGCTGCGTGTGACCTCGAACCCCGCGCCGGATTTTGCCCCGGCCTGGTCGCCGGATGGACGGCGCATCGCGTTTGTATCACTGCGGGATGGCAGCGCCGACATTTTTGTTTTTTCGCTGGATAATCCGAGTGATGACGCGGCTATCAATCTGACGGAAACGCCGGCGCGCCAGGAACAGCGTCCGGTGTGGAGTCCTGATGGTAAGCTGCTGGCCTTCAGCGCGTTGGATGAGGGCGTGGAGAAGATTTTTGTTAAGCCAGCGGACGACCCGCAGGCCCCCGCGCAGGTATTAGAGCGGGGCCGCACCCCGGCCTGGGCGCCCAACGGCGCGAGTCTGATCTTCGCGGTGGATTCATTCGAAAGCACGCAGTTGATTGTCACCCCGTTTACCGAGTCCGGCATTTCAACGCTGGCGCTGCAAGTGCCGCTGGGCGCGACGAATCCGGTCTGGACAGGCACGCCGCTGCCTGCCGCGCTGGTGAATTCCGGCGGGCTGCCGTCAGGGGTGGCGCAGGCGTTGTTCGTCGAGCAGGAAAACGCGCCGGATGCCGAGGGCCTGTATAAACTGGATACTCTGCTGGGTGTCACCGCCCCCAGCGCCTACCTCAACGAGCGAGTCAATGATTCGTTTAACGCGCTGCGGGAACGCGCGCTCAAGGCTGCCGGCTGGGATTTTCTGGGTAATCTGGAGGATGCGTTCTGGGCGATTGATCGCCTGCCGCAGCCCGGCGAGGAACGCCGCAACTGGTACATGACCGGGCGCCAGTTTGGTGTCAACCGGAATCTGATCGTCGGCTTTCCGGCGCAGATGGAAATTGTGCGTGAGGACTTGGACATCAACACCTACTGGCGCGTCTACGTGCGGGTGGCGGACGAAGCGCAGTCCGGCCAACTGGGCGAACCGCTGCGCCAGATTCCCTGGGACATCGCCAGCCGTAATCTGGGTGATGTGGAAGCCTATGATGCCGGTGGGCGTTTGAAGCCGCAGGTGCCGTCCGGTTATTATGTGGATTTCACGCAGTTGGCGGCGGATTATGGCTGGCTGCGCGTACCAGCCGGCAGCGACTGGCGGGCGAATATCAACAGCGTGAATTACTGGCTGTTCCGCAAAACAACCGGCCTGGCGTGGTACGACGCCATGCGCGAACTGTACACGGTGGGGCAGTTGGGCGGTTTCGTGCCGACCCCCACACCGACGGTACGCGCGGAAGTGACCGAACAGCCATAGATCGTGATAGTGTAAGGGCAGCCGGGCTGTCCTTAAATGTAGGTTTGAGACAGGCTTGATGTGATGGGCAGACAGGGTAGTTTACCGGCGGTGCTGCTGGTGCTGGTGGCGGTAGGTGGTTTTGGGTTCGTGGTCTGGCGGAACGCGCAGCCTGTACCGGCGGTACAGACGATTATCCCGACTGAACAGCAGCCGACAGCGGACTCTGGGAGCGGCTGGCAGGCAATTCTGCGTGCCGGCTTTGGCAGTAACAGCACCCCTTTACCAACAATCCAGCCCCCGCTGACGCCTTTTGTGCCGCCAACGATTGCGCTGGGCAGTGATACGAATCTGATTCCGATCCCCCCGGCGGATGTGAGCAGCAGCCTGCGACCGACACTGAACGCCATCGTTACGCCGACGCGGCCCGCGTCCTCGCCGTCGCCCGCCGCGACCGGTGAACTGGCGATTATTACGGCGCAGTCGGTCACGCGACCGCCGTCGGTGTGGCAGCCGCCGCCATTGAATCCCCCCATTTCCCGCGATCCGCTGGGGCGCGATCACTATTGGTTTATCCGTCCGGTTGATTCCAACGCCACCAACTACGCGCTGTTTTCATACCCGTATGGTTCGCGCGGGCCATTTAAGGATAACCCCCTGCGCGTTCACAACGGGATTGACATGCCCAATCCGGTCGGGCAGACCGTGCGGGCTGCCGGTTCGGGGACGGTGCTGTGGGCGGGGTCGGGTTTTCAGAATACGTCCAGTTATGGAAATGCCGTGTTCATCGAGCACGATTTCAGCTATCGCGGCCGGCCGATATACACCGTGTACGCGCATCTGTCGGCGGTGATTGCCGCGCCGGGGCAGATCGTCAATGCGGGCGACCCGATTGGCCTGGTTGGTAACACCGGGCGTGTCAGCGGCCCACACGTGCATTTTGAGGTGCGCCTCGGTGGGCAGCGGTATGGTGATACAGTCAACCCGCTGCTGTGGATGGTGCCTTACGTGGGGCATGGGGTTATCGCTGGCCGGGTGGTTAACTGGCGCGGTGACCTGCTGGATGATGAAATTGTGACCGTGCGCGACTGGCGCACCGGACTCGTCATTGACTCCACGACAACCTATATTTACGAGGATACACCGTCGGATGTGAACGCCGACCCGCTGTGGCGCGAAAATTTCGTGGTGGCCGATGTGCCGGTCGGGCGCTACGAGGTGATCACCAATGTGGACGGCCAGCGCGTTTCGAAGATTACTGATGTGACCGAAGGGATGACCAGCTTCGTTGACCTGTCACCGGCAGCTCCGGCGACAGCCCAGCCCGCCAATCCGTAGCCTAACCGTCGCCAAAGCGTATGGCGGTCTGCCGGGGAATCGGCTACACTTGCCCCGCTGGTTATCTGACCCTTAATAGGAGTGACCATTCGTATGTCCTCTCAAATCCTGAAACCAAAA
>JARKOK010000590.1 GCA_029975765.1 Aggregatilineales bacterium | reverse complement strand
CGGACATCAGCCAGACCGGCGGCACGCTCAAAACGCGGCTGCTGTGGGCCGTTGGCGCGGACGTGCCGCCCTATACCTATTCGGTTGGGCTGCATGTGCTGGACGCGGCAGGGACGCTCGTCGCGCAGGCGGATTACGGCCTGCCGCTGGAAGCGTTCGCCTGCCGCGAGACCGCCATCCCGACCGGCCACCTGCCGCCGGGTGAGTATCAACTGCTGGCGCTGGTTTACAACTGGTCAACCGGCGAGCGGCTGGTGGGTGAGGTGGTCGCAGCCGGCGAAACCGGCGAGCGGCTGGAATTGGGACGGTTTCAGGTGGATGGCTGAGCTACCCGAAATGTCAGCAGCACCGCGCTGTTATCGGTGGCGGGCATACCGGTCTGCATCACAGCCATCCGTTCGCCGGTGTCCTGACGATAAAAGCCCAATCGGATGGTGTAATCCCCTGGTGCGAGATGATCAGGAAGAGTCAGCGTCCAATTGTCCACGATCATTTCTCCGGGCGACCATGCCCACGTGGGATAATCGCCCTGACGTGGTATGCGATCAGCCAGAATCAGCGCCGTATCCGTCCCCATCAAATGTATGAACTGCGACTGGCTGGTATCCGTTGTGCCAGTAACCGACCACAGCAGCGCGAGTCTCACCGTTTGCCCCGGTTGCAGCGCACCATCAAGCGTATATCCCTGTAAGCGCGCGAAACCAGGAAACTCAATCGGTGCCGGAATGAGCGGCGCAGTAAGGCGTGAACGCAGATCACCCGCCGGGCTGACCACCTGCCCGATGATCGGATATTCCACCGGCGTGCCGTCGGCGGTCGCTGCCTGCCAGTCTACCGCCAGGGTTTCGGCATTGAGCAGTACCAGCAGCATATCATAACGTTGAGCCGGTTCGGGCAGCGGGTCATCAGGAACATCAGGATCATCCAGCGGCACAGCAACCGCATCGCAGAAAATGACACCGGGCTGCCATGCAGCGGCGGGGTAACGCCCCATGCCATGAATACTGGTGCGGTCGGCCACAATAACACCCTCACGAACGAACTTAAGCGAAAAGGCCGCCGGACGACTCGCCGCTTGCAGCACTTCCCAGCACAGCGTAACGGTATGGATCGGCCCCCGGATCACAGGGCTGGCCTGCGAGTAACCGAGGAAACGCAGCGATTCGTCAAAATCCAGCGGGCCGCCAGATAAAACCGGAAGTTGGTGACGAGACAGCGCCGGCGGCGGCGCGAAAGCCTGATACAGCGTGAACGGCGTGATGACGAGGCCGGCGAACACTATCATGCCGGCAGCATACAAGCGTGTCAGCGCAGCCAGGCGGGACCAGCGGCTGGCGAAGCGTTGCAGCCCCAGCGTCAGCAGCAGTATCATCGTTATATGCGCCGGGTACATCAGACGCCCGGTAATAAAAAATAATTCCTGCAACCAGCGCACCAGCCCGGCCAGCAGCGAAATACTGATTATGCCGGCCACCAACCACTGCTGCGCTCGCCAGCCCGTTTGTCGTGGATGGCAGACGGCATAACCGGTAAGCGCCAGCAGCGGGATCACCCCCAGCGCCGTATACACGATTGGAGTCAGATAAATCTTTGCCATCCCGAATTTGCCCCAGTACGACAGGTATATTTCGGGCATATAGGGAAGGGTTTCCCAGGGCGCGAGCAAGGGATCATGGCGGAAATTCGGGTCACTGTGCGTTCGAAACCCAATGGGGTCGTTGTACAGGATAAGGCCATATAAGACCCAGGGCAGAAACAGCAGCAGGGGTATGCCAGCGAACATTCCGTTTATCAGCAGCTGCCGCAGCGGTCGCTGGTGGCGGCGGGCTTCCAACAGCAGCGCGATCCCGACACCGGGAGCGACCAGCAGGCCGCTGACTTTGGATAGTCCTGCCAGTGCCAGCAGCAGCCCGATCACCAGACAGCGGCGCGCCGATGCGCCGCGTCGCAGCAGGGACAGGGTTTGCCAGATGGCAAGTGTGGAGAACGCGGTTACACTGATGTCGTTGTTGAAGTAGCTGGCAAGATGCAGAAGCATGGGAGTGAACGCAAACAGCGCGGCGGCCACCAGCGCCCAGGCGCGCCGGTCGAATACCTCGCTGGCAGCGCCATAAGCCCCAAGCACCGCCAGCAGCGCGAAGCCCAGCGCGGTAAGGCGCAGTACCCTGTTCGCCCGGGTGATGGCCGGCGTAAAAAATGCCTCATCGGAGGTGTGAAGGTAGGTGTTGAGGTTATCATTCGTGCTCCAGCCATCGGGCGGTGTCAGCCAGGGATTACGCGCCGTCTGTATCTGGTCGTAAACGGCAGCCACATCCTGCGACGGCACGTTTGCCAGGCGCAGAAATACCGCTCCCACCCAGTAGGTCAGGGGCGGCTGGCCGCTTTCCTGCCGGGTAGCATTCGTCCGGCTGGTTGTGCGGTCTGGTAAGTGATTGTCAGCGTGCAGCAGCAGCGCGTATATCGTGTGCAGCGCCTCGTCGCCACCTTCCATGACGGGCAACGCAGCCTGTTGTACCCATACGCCGGTTATAAACAATGCCAGCAGCAGCAAAAAAGGTCGCTGCGCCCATAAGGATTTCCGCACCGTTACTCATCCTTGTGTCACACTGATTATACTCGGCGTGGTGTCAGGCCGGAATCTCCCGCGTCAGGCAGTGGACAGCGCCGCCGCCGTTGACGCTGGCGCGGCTGTCAATCGGGATAATCTCGTATTCGGGCATCGCTTCCCGGTAGACGGCTAACGCCGGTTCGTCGCTGTCCAGCCCGAACACCGGCACCAGCACACGCCCGTTGACCGTGAGCGCGTTGGTATAGGTGCGCCACACCGGATACACACCCCAGTTCAGATACAGCGGCGGGGTGGGCAGTTCCAGCACGCGGTACGGCTGTCCGGCGGCGTTCGTTTCACAGCGAAACAGATCAGCGGCGGCGCGCAGTTGGCCGCCGTTGTAGATCACGTCCGGCGCGCTGACCAGCACCGTATCGGCGGCGGCCAGTTTCACCAGCAGATCCACATGGCCGGTTTCTTCCCGCTTCAGGCGCGGCGTGATGATGAGCTTTTCAAACTCAAATACGGTGTGAAGTCGGTGTTCGAGTGCGGCGCGGGTGAGGTACGGGTTGCTGTAAAACACCTGCTCCGCCAGGATGAGCGTGCCCGCGCCGTCCGTCCAGATATTGCCGCCTTCCAGATGCAGATCGAGAGGCCGGACGGGAATACTCTCGTGGGCCGCCCAGCGCAGCGCCATCGTATTATCACGTGCCTGTGGATACGTGGGCAGCGGGTCGTACACCGTTTTCACGCACACCCGCCCGCCGGTCGCGCCGTAACCAACGATGGGGCCATAATCGCGCACCCAGATGTCATCGGTCGGCAGGTGAAGATAACGTATACCTTTCCCGCATCCGGGTGCGGCATGGGATTGCTGCTCTGGCGCTGCCGGTTCACCCCACCGAAATTCCAGATAGAGCTTAACCGCCCGCGCCCACATTGGATGCGGTACGGTGATGACCACACCGGCCACCGGCGCTATCGCTTCGACCATCGCCGCGTGCTGCGGCCACAGCGCCGGATAGAACACCGGCCATGCCAGAATGACCGACTCCAGTCGTTCCCACTGGGCCGGCAGGCGCACGCGGCCCACCGGCGCGCGAGCGGGTTCGACAGCCTGCGGCACAACTTCGACGGCCAGCGGCGTATCCCGCAGGAAAGCGGCGGCGCGATATTCGTCCGCTGCCTTTAACAGGCCCCACCGCGACAGATAGGCGGCCATCGCTGCCGGCGTTTCCGGCGGGCGCTCGTCCGCGTCAGCCGGCGTGTAGCGCCGCAGTAAGGGGCGCAGCGCCGCTTTGACCGGCGCGGGGAAATGCCGCCGCCACAGCGGGTAAGGGATAGGATTAAACTGCAAAAAAGCGGGCATACCAATCCTTTGCAGGAAAAACCACGCCGGGACTCCGCTGCCTAGCGCCGGGTCAGGCTCTCGAATATGGCGCGCAGGTCGTCGCTCAGGTTCAGCGCCGTGAGTTCGCGTTCCACATCTATCAGACCGTCCAGCGCGGCGCGGTGGCGGCCTCGTGTGGCGTTGAACAGGTACGACAGCCGGAACAGTCGGATGGCCTTGTCCACGTCGTCTGCGGCGCGAATGTAAAAACTGATCCAGCCAGTGTCTTTTAACAGG